>NZ_JAFLQX010000006.1:0-121511 GCF_017579965.1 Salegentibacter sp. BDJ18 | reverse complement strand
CTTCAAAAATTCATCGTTAAATAAATCCTCTTTTTTCATACTGTGTAAAATTTAAAATTAGACAAAAAAATAACAGGGGTCGCGACCCCTGTTATTTTTCTATTTACACAGTTTATGAGATAGTCCTATTTATTAATTTCATTCAGAAGAATAATTATTGCAATCTCCGAACAATTCTTTTCCCGTGATACGCTTTAGCATTGATTTCCCGGTGTAATTCTTCCAGGTTTTCTGAAGTGATTTTTCCCGCGCAAATCACTTCCATATCACCGGCCAGAGCTATTATTTTTTTAATTTGAAGGACACCTTCAGCCGCGGTATTTTTTCCTCCTGAAGTAAGAATACCATTTACAACACCTGAGTCTCTTAAAGATTTCACAGATTCTAAAATAGCCGGGGTTTCATCAATGGCTTTATGAAAGACAAATTTCATAGGTTTTCCTATTTCCGCTAGTTTTTCAACGGCATCAATATTTATTGTTTTATCTTCTTTTAAAATTCCTAATACCACGCCATCTACACCGGCTTCTTTACAAAAGGCTATATCACTGGCCATCTGCTTAATTTCAGCATTATTATACACGAAATCACCAGCCCGGGGTCTAATCATAACGCGCACCGGAATATTTAAATGAGATTTAGCCGAAAGGATCAATTCCCTGGAGGGCGTTAAACCTTCTACATCTAAATCTGCGCAGAGCTCGATGCGATCTGCGCCATTTTCTTCAGCAACAAAAGCTTGTTCCAGGGTTTCAACGCAGGCTTCTCTTATATAAGTCATTACGTTATATTAGCTTTTCTTCATAAAATCAAAGCCTCCTTTTCTAAGATTGATCCCATATTCCAAATAAGCCTTTAAACAAGCAAGGAAATTCGCCCAACCTTCGGTATTTCCGCCAAACCATTGGATGCCCATCTCATCCGCTTCCATTTTTCCTTCTGTTATTTTAACCAGCGTACTGGTTTTAGAAACTTCGGTAAGGCTAATTTCAACCAACAGGTTTTTATCTTTTGCACCTTCCCATTCAAAAGAAACGAATTCACCAGGAAGTAGTTTTAGAACAGTTACCGGTGCATATTCTTCAAATTCCGGAAATTTCCAGCTAATTGTTTTTGCCTCTTCCATCATCCCTGAACTTTCAGCAATAAAATAATTTTTCATGTGCTCAGGATCTATTATAGCCTGATAAACCTCAGCTTTTGGTTTAGCTATTTGTAAAGCTGTTTTGATTTCCAGCATTTTCATAAGTTGAAATTTATTTAAATATAAAGAGATTTTACTCAAACCTGTTTCAGGTGTTAATTAGATCTAAAGACTAAATTTTAGCGTTGCTAAAACCTGCGAAGGCCGCAATTGATAACTGCTCTGCACATAATAATATTGATTGTTATATGCATTTATAAAAGTATCTGTATTCAAAATATTTCGCCAGCTTAAATTCAAGTCCATTTTGGGCTTTTCAAAAGTAAACTGATAGCCCAGGTTTACAAAATAATTATCCCCATTTTCAGAAAGGGAATTTCCATAATATTCTCCACTCAAACTCAAATATTGATTATCCTTAGGATAAAAATAAAGTTCTATAGTATGCTGATGGTTTTCTATTTTTTGAAAATCGTCCCCTTCAAAACCTGAAGTATAAGTTGAAAAATTACCTGAATAATTCGCAATTAGCCAACTCGAAATATCGGCTTCCACACTTCCTCGCAAATTAAAACTTTTCGTATTCACCTCGGCCAGCGTGTTATTTAAAAGCTGTTGCCGATTTGATAAATTGTATGAAGCATTTAGTTTAAGCGATGTTTTTAGTTTCCTAAAGTATTTACTTCCACCGGCTTTGAAACTATGATTATCAAAACTATTATTGCGAGCCACAGCTTCTAAAATTGTTGTTCCATTTTCACCAATATTAGAACTGTACAATAGGTTATTTTCAGAATACGCATACGAGTAAGACGCATTTAAAAATAATTGATTTAACGGATTTCGATAGCGTAGGCCTCCGCTATAATTTTGTTTTTGTTCTTCGGAAATTGGTGCATTGTAGCGATTTAAATTTCGGTAGCCATTCAGTAAAAATCCGTAATATAATTGCTGAATTTCACCAAAATTATAACGCAATCCTGCTGAAGCATTTGCTTCCCAAAAGGCTGAAATTTTCTTTTTTACATAAAAATTAGGTTCAAAAACCAAACGATCCAGATTTCTGCTATCCTTAAAATTATCATCTTCAAGGTGAAAGCTTTTAAATTCAAGCGGTGTACTTAAACGCAAATTCCAGGTTTCATCCTTACTTTCAAATCTGAAAGCGTTTTTAAAATACACCGAAGATTGTACAAACTCGGTTCGGTTTTTAAAATTCACATCCAAAACTTCGTCATCCTCATTAAGAAAAACATCGCTATCTAGCTGCTGATGCTGAAATGAAAAGCCAAATTTTGGGGAGATAGTGAATTTCCCCAGTGCTTTTGTGAATCCGGCAGAATTATCGGTATAAATTTTTCTGGCTGATACCAATTGCTGAATTTCGTTATAAGGATGGCCATCATTAAAAATAGCTTCAAATTGTCCCGGCTGCACCATGAGATCCTGATTATTTTCAGTAAATCCTGTATTCGAATTAAAAGTGATTAATTGTTTACCCACGGTCCTAAGCAAACGCAGATCGTTTTTAATTCCGAAGAAAGGATTATCCAGCTGCTGTTTTATTTTTGTATCAGGACGATCTATAACACCTCGTGCAGCATTCCAAAATCCGTTAAATTCCAAATGATTTTTCAGGTAGTTTTTATCTGCATTATTTTCTAAGGTTAGTTTCCCCTGAAGTGTACTCACATAAAGATCGCTGTTGGTATTTTCGATCACATCTATCGTATCTGTAGGTGTAAAATAGCGGGTTTGCGTACTCCCATCCTGTTGCTGGTAATCATTTAGATAAGAGATATTCAGTTTTAGATCTATATTCTCTTTTATACGCTGTAAAATATTTGCAGAACCCAAATGCACATTGTTATCCAACCAACGCTCCTGAGAAAAAGGCGGCTCTGATATATTCTGAATCGAAAGCCAATCGGTTTTATTGATCGTAAACTGATCGCCAAAAAAATTAATCGAAAAATCACGAATCTCCCGGGAAACATCACTACCGGTATTATTACTTTGATAAGTAAAGATCGCCTGTCGTTTTTTAGTGAAAATCATGGGCGTTACCTTTGTTTGCCACAGCAGAGGCGCTGCACCAATCCCGGCGGTGGCCGTTCCGCTATACGTAATATCTTTTTTAAGCTTGATATTTATGGAAGCGCGCTCTGAAAATTCCAAACTATCCAAAACTTTTACCGGCTGATGATTTTCCAGGATCTCGACTTTAGAAACCGCCTCGGCAGATAGGTTATTATTCGCCAGATTATAACGTCCTTCTAACAAATCTAAACCTTCGATATAATATTTCTGGATAGGCTCATCTCTATAAAAAATCTGTCCGTTTGGCCGAATATCGATACCCGGTATTTTTTTTAGAACATCGGCAATCACACGGTCATTTTTTCCTTTAAAGGCTGCTACTGAAAAACTAAGTGTATCGCCATGTTGGCGCAAAATTTCAGATTTCACGAGCACCTCTTTTAAAGATTCTGAAGAAGGCGAAAGTTTAACTTCAAGTGTCTGTGCTTTATTCTGAATCGTTTTTTTAAACGTACCAAAACCTATGTACGAAACTTTTAAAAACAGGGAATCATTCTCATTTTTGACAGCTATTTTGAATTTTCCATTCGCATCTGAAATACCATAAGCTAATATCGGGGAAACAGAATCTTTACTAACCATCACCGTTGCCCCACTAAGTTTTTCATCTTGATCGTCAAGAACCTGTCCCGAGATTTCTTTTTGAGAGTAACCTACAGAAATGATAAATATCGATATGAGGAATAGGAAAATCTGTCTAAAATGATCCAATGGATTACTTTTTTTTGATTGATGATGATTTATTATGGCTGCAGCTCGATTGGATTATTTCGTTTTTTATATTTTTCGCTTAGTTCTTTTCTTGTTTTAGCTTCATCTTCTTCGCTCCAACCGAATTTTATGCCTGCCTTTTGCATGGTGCCAATAGGGTCTCGATTATAATCGTCCCGAACCTGATCAAGTTCTTGCTGAGAAATAGTTTTATAATTATCTAAATTCAATAGTTTATCTACCGGATTTGCTAATTCCTGAAATGCCGTTAAGCTAAAATGATACTGATTTTTTAGGTCTGAAATCTCTAAAATGAGTCCCGGCAAACCACTAAACTTGTAAGGCCCATCGGAGAATGGTAATTCTGGCGCAAACCAGGCGATATAATTTCTCCCTGCAAAATTACCTGTGGCTTTCTGAACGCCAAAGCCTAAAATTTCTTTATTCTCTGGCTGAATTTCCCATTCAATCTGTTTTAGATCCTGTTTATATTTTAATTCATATTGAAAAACCTTTTCGGCTAAAGTAAGTTCGTTATCCTGATAATCTTTATAGATAGTATATTTAAAATCGGTCATTTGATTATACTCATCCATTCTCATGACTACAGGATTTGTCATATTTTCTAAAGAATCTTTAACTGCTTTACCCAGGCTGGAATATCGTGATTGCTCCTCACTTAAATAAAGTACACCGGTTTCAGATTTTATGGAATTTTCATCTGTCGAATCCTCCTGGAATTCGAGTTGATACGTAGCTTTATAGGAATATTGATTCTGTGCCTGCAAATTCCCTAAACTAAGGAAAAGCATAGCGATTATAAGACTTCTCATTTTTGTAGTTCTATTTGGTTATTCATTTTCGCAAACCTTTCTTTAAACAATTCAGCATATTTTTTCTTGGTTTCTTTAGAGATAGTTACATTAGGGGGAGTGGGCGCATACCCCATTGGGTTTTCCATATATCGCTTCCAGACTTTACATAATTCAGTTTTATTAGTTTCAGCATATTGCTTAAGATTTATCTTATAGGTAAGTTTTGGACTGAGTTTTTCAAGACCGAAAAATTCAAATACATAATGCTGCTGGGTGTCTTCCAGCTCCAAAATTAAACCCGGCAAACCACTAAACTTATAAGGTCCATCTGAAATTGGAATTTCGGACGTAAACCAGGCTATATAATCTCTTCCTGCAAAAGAAGTTTTAGCTTTCTGAACTTCAAAATCTTTAATTTTCTTTTTCTCCGGTAGAATTTCCCATTCAAATTGATTCATTTCCTGGGTATAGTAAAACTGGTCACGCTCAATAGTCCTCGTGAAAAACAGCTCATTTTCACTCCTATGCTTCAAAATAACATATTGAAAATCTGTAACCGCTTCCCGGGAAGTATGTCCAGTATTTCCATTTCTAACAATAGGATTGGCCAGAGTTTTTGCCCGACTGGAAAATTTTGAAAGTTCGTCTCCGGCAAACAGGAGCATATATTCAGATTTGGATTCATCAAGATTGGTAGAATCCAATTTATAAGTAAGTTTATAGGTCACTTTGTACTCAAACTTATCTGATAGCTTTTGAGCACTGCAAATTGTGGTAAACAATATAAGTAGAAATGTCAAGTAGGCTTTTTTCATAATTTCAGTTATTCCAGTTCTATGCGGTTATTTTTCTTCTTAAATTCCTCGCGATGTTCCTTTAATAATTTCTCTTTTTGACCGGGCTGAAAACCCATTGTAATCCCGGAACTTTCCATTATTACAAAGGGATTTTCAGCATACTCTTCTTTTATCTGCAAGAATTTTTCTCTACTAACCTCCAGATAATTTTCTGGATTAAATTCCATCGAAATTTCATCGTTTAATTCTTTGAAACCGGTAAGTTTAAAGGTGTAATAATCTTTATTATCTGAAATTTCCAGGATCAAGCCCGGTAAGCCACGAAATTTATATGGCCCTTCTGAAATTGGTATTTCGGTAGTAAACCACGCGGTATAATCCCTTCCTGAAAAACTTGCTTTTGCCTTTTGTGCCAGAAAACCGGCCACTTCTTTGGTCTCGGGCAAAATTTCCCAATTCAAATCATCAATTTCCTGTTTATACCGGTAATTATCTTTGACAATTTTTTCAGTAAAAGAAACCTCTGCTGAGTTCTGCTTCTTAAAAATATAAAAGTTTAATGCCGACATTGGCATTTTGGATCTCATTTCATTAAAACTTTGTTAGGTTCGTTCGCGATCTTTATACGCCTCTTTTATAGAATCTGCAATGTATTGACCCTCGCTGGAAAATCGCGAAACCTTATTACCAATAAACAATACCATAGTTTCATTCTGGATAGACTCAACATCTGTTGAATCTATTTGCCAGGTAAGGTCGTAAGTAGCTTTGTATTTAAATTGATCTTCTATCTCTTTGTTTTGTGCAAAAGTGGAAGAAAAAATCAGGCTGAAAATAATCAAAAGGAAGGTCTGCATTAGTGATGATATATTAATAATTAGATTGAAATGATGAATAATTCTTCAATATTAAGAATATATTTATCCTAATGAAAATTTTAACTAAATAAATAGTAGTTAAACTAAAAAAAAAGTTGTTTCTATATTTAAAGAATTATCGGGCTTTATTAAATTTAATATCTTGGTAGCTCCTTGAGAACCTTATCTAATGAATAAATTTATAAGAGCGCTAATTTTAATAGCGGGGCCATTATTATTTTTTATCCTTCAAATCATTGGGGCACCGCAATCTATGCCGCCGGCAGCTTTTGATATCCTTTGTATTACCATTTGGATGGCGCTCTGGTGGGTTACCGAGGTAATCCCAATTTCGGTCACCGCTTTATTGCCCATTGTTATGTTCCCCTTAACCGGCGCTTTAGATATTGAAGCCACCACCGCTGCTTTTGGGCATAAATACGTGTTTTTATACCTGGGCGGATTTGTTCTCGCGGTAGCTATAGAAAAATGGGATCTACACCGAAGAATTGCCCTTAACATCATCAACCTTATTGGAAGCAAAATAAAATTTATAATCCTCGGCTTTATGATAGCCACAGCATTTCTTTCTATGTGGATCTCCAATACCGCAACTTCAGTTATGATGCTTCCAATTGGCACCGCAATAATAAGTCAGTTAAAAAACAATCCTTTTAGCAACGAAAATGAACCTTTAATCTTTGGTAAAGCATTAATGCTAGCTATTGCCTACAGCGCCTCTATTGGTGGAATTGGAACGCTAATAGGAACACCACCAAACCTGGTTTTTGCTGGAATTGTTGAAGAGTTATACGGAATAGAGATCAGTTTTTTAAAATGGGCAATGTTAGGGATTCCTATCTCGGTTTTCCTGTTGTTTATCTGCTGGAAATACTTAACCAGTTTTGCTTTTAAATTTGATAAAGCTGAATTCCCCGGTGGAAAAGCCGAAATTAACAAACTACTGAAGTCTTTAGGAAAAATAAGCAAGCAGGAAAAAAGGGTGCTGGTTATCTTCGGTTGCACCGCTTTTTTTTGGATCACAAGATCATTTTTAATTCAGCCTTTTTTACCCTTTATAGATGATACTATAATAGCTATTGTTGCGGCAATCGCACTCTTTATTGTTCCATCGGGAAAAGAAACAAAACCTTTATTAAACTGGGAAGAAGCGGTGAAAATTCCGTGGGGAATTATTTTACTTTTTGGCGGCGGAATGGCACTGGCAAAAGGTTTTAGTGAAACAGGTTTAGCCGTTTGGATAGGTGAACAACTCACTTATCTACAAAACCTGCCCTTATTTCTATTAATATTAATTCTTGTCGCTGCCGTTAATTTTCTAACCGAAGTAACCTCTAACCTGGCTACTACGGCAATGCTACTTCCAATTTTAGCGCCTATGGCTTTGGCAATGGGACTTCACCCCTATTTATTATTAATAAGCGCTACACTGGCCGCATCCTGCGCTTTTATGTTGCCGGTAGCAACTCCTCCAAACGCGGTAGTCTTTGGTTCGGGTTATTTAAATATTCCAGACATGATAAAAACCGGATTATGGATGAACCTGTTTTCTATTCTTTTAATAAGTATTTTGGTGTATTTCTTTTTACCAAGCATCTGGGGTTTTAAAGTGAACGAGATCCCAGAAGTTTTTGCATAAAAAAGGGGGAAATAATTTCCCCCTTTTTCATTCAATTAAATTCAGGCTAATTCTGTGCCCACCATAATTCAGTTCCCTGTTCATCTGGTCCCTGTTCCTGTATGGCCGCTTCAACATTTGCTCCGTTAGTATTGTATTCCTGGTTTCCATATCTCATTCGTTGAGGATATTTCCCATTAAGGGTCCCAGCCGCGTAGATATCAAAATCTGACACTCCACTCGCTAATTCAGATGGATAGCCTGTATCTCTTACAACTGCCCATGCTTCAAAACCATCGGTATAAGAAACAATCCATCTTTGGATAGCGATTTTCTCTAAGTTTTCTTCATCGGTTCCGTTTAATTGAGCCATTTCTTCATTCGCAATAAAGGTCTCGATCTCACTCTCCTCTACTCTCCAAATTTTCATCGCCTGTCTTATCCCTTCCTGATATAATTCTTGCGCATCACCAGTACCAAGTCCTTTTATAATAGCTTCCGCTTGTAAAAAATTTCCTTCGGCTGCAGTGAACACAATTTCCGGAAATATTTCAAGTCCCTGGTTTTTTGGGTTAATAATCCAATCTGCCGGTTCAGAAAACAAATCGTTTTTAACGTGTGGAAAAATTTCAGGATTCAACCTTGATGGTTGCCCTACATAATAATCCTGATCTTGAGGAACTGAAATGGTAAATTCATCTCCCGATCCATTTCTAGTATAAGGAACCCCCGCATTATCTAACTCCCCTAATACGAAATCAACATGTTTATCAAAAAGAGAAGATCCTGAACCTTCTGCCGGTTTTGTGAATGTAAATTCGCCTCCAATTATTGGTTTGGCATATCTTGATAATCTAGGATCATTATTCTCCCGTAAATAGTCAATTAAAGTTTTGCTTACATTCCAATGAGAACCAATTCCCGCAAAATTATGCCATACATCTCCGTAAGCAGCATTTCCAAACTGATCTATCTCAGTATCTTTTTCCATAAGCGCATTATCCATTTCACTACTTAGCAGCGGTGCCTGGAGTGCTTCAGAAATAGCTGTTCCAGCAAAATCTGCTCCTGGTGCACCCTGTGCTCTTAACGCCATTCTAAGTTTTAAAGTGTTTGCCAACTTTTTCCATTGTTGAAGATCTCCATTAAAAAACAAATCGTTTTCTGCGAGAAGTTCAATTCCCTCTCCAGTTTCTGTTTGATCTCCAATAATCGCCATGGCCTCATCTAACTCTGCTATTACGCCACGATAAATTTCAGATTGACTATCTAATTTGGGAGTAATAATATCTGGATCTAAAGCTTCAGAATAAGGTACCATTCCAAAGGTATCTGTATACATTTGATAGTAAAGACCTTTCATTACTAACCCAATAGCGTAGAAGTTTTGGTTTTCCAGATCACCACCTTCTTTCACAAAATTCTGATAAACACTTAAATTACTCACATAACCAGCAATCCAATCATAAGCAGCATCGGTATAGGCAGAATTATAATCATAAGCGAGTGCACCGGTCCACCATGCTCCATTAAATCCAAAGGTAAATTGGCCAGCATACCTATCAGCATGTATTAACTGTGCTCTCCAATAAGGAAAACGATTGGGTGCATAAAGTTCTATCTGAATGCCTGTAAGAAAGTATTTAGCACTTACTTCATCAGATCCAAACGCATCAGGTCTTGTATTGATCTCCTCAAAATCGGAACATCCTGCAAGTACAAAAACCAACAACAGAGTTGCGCTAATTGTCTTTAAAATTCCTTTCATAATTATATTTTATTAAAATTTAATATTAATGTTTAAACCAAGACTACGAATAGTTGGTGCATTGTTAAGGGAAATTCCCTGTCCGGAAAGCCCTGTACCAATTGAAGCATCAGGATCAATATCATCAGCGGCTTTGTAGATGAAAAATAAATTTCTACCAATTAAACCAACCGAAGCAGAAGTTAAACCTATATTATCTATAGACTCTCCTGGCAACCTATAAGTTAAGGCAAATTCTCTTAATCTCACATTGGTTTGATCGTATACATAGTTTGATGTGATACCCGAATAATTGCTCCAGTATTGTTGTGCTGAAATCTGGATATCATTTGGCGCCCCTGTACCTTCATTAATAGCATCTATAGTTACACCTCCATCTCTAAATTCTAAACTTCTTTCAGACACACCTGCTGCATCGAGATAGGAGGAAGTAGCAGAGTAAATTTCGCCTCCAAATCTACCGTCTACAAGAAATCTCAAATTCCAGTTCTTATACGTAAAGTTGTTTGTTAAACCACCAATAAAGTCTGGTTGTGCATTCCCCAGCTTCACTCTTTCATTAGACGCTACAGGAAAACCTTCGGCATTTACTACTCTTTCACCGTTTTCGTTAGTTTTCCAGGTTGTTCCATAAATATCACCGATTCCACCACCAACTTCTGCTCTTATAGACAAGTCTCCTAATGAGTTTAACACGGTATAATCTAAACCATCAATTAGCTCTACCAGTTCATTTTTATTTCTTGACATATTTGCTGAAATATCCCATCTAAAGTTCTCATTCTGGATAGGTACTCCTCCAAGCATAATTTCAAATCCGTTGTTTTTTACTTCTCCAACATTTTCTTTAAAGAAACTAAAACCTGTTGCAAAAGGCACGGGAACATTAAAAATCATATCATTTGTAATGATCTCATAGATGGAAAAATCTCCATAGAAACGATTTTTAAACATATTAAATTCTACCCCAAATTCAGTAGACTTTACGCTTTCTGGTCTTAGATCTGGATTTAGTTTTACACTTGGTCCTTCTAAAACTGTTAAGCCTAAATACCCCTGTTGCGGAACACTAAAGGTTTGGTATAATTGATAAACATCAGTATCATTACCTACTTCTGCCCAGCTCGCTCTTAATTTAAGCATATCAAGAAAGTCCCTGTCTGGATCTATAAAACGGTTTACCAAAAGCGAATAACTTACCGAAGGATAAAAGAAAGAACGGTTATCTTCACTTAAGGTAGACGACCAGTCGTTTCTGGCTGTTAGGTCCAAATACATAAAATCATCATAAGAGAAACTAAAAGACCCGTATAATGAATTTATTTTTTTAACTCCTAAAGGAGTATGTGTACTGGTTTGTACGTTGGTGTTATTTAAAAATGACCGGGATGGCAATCTAAACTGATTTCCACTAACACTCATTCCCTCAAAAGTACGTTTAGATAAACTACCCCCAACGTTAGCAACCAGGTTTAATGTTTCGGTAAGGTCTTTATTTGCAGTTATTAAAAAGTCGCTATTAATTTCTACGTTTTTACGATTAGAAAAGTTTAGACGACCGTCATAAAAGAAATGATGTCCATAGTCCTGGATATATTCTGACCTTACATTGGTAACATCTCCCCCAACTCTTATAAAGGCTGAAAGCCAATCGGTAAACTCATAATTTAGTTTAGAAAAACCTAGAAAACGATCCCTGCGCTCGTCGTTCGTATCTTGATTTAACATCCAATATGGATTACCAATACTTTTATTTTGCCCTGCATAACTTATTGCTCCATACTCGTCTGGAAACATCCCAGGGTTACTCCATAAAGAAGGCTTATACCTTTTAAGATCATCTATAGCAACATTTCTTGGCATGCTATATACATATGCTAAAACACCTTCTGTACCAACGTTTACTCTGTTCTCAAGTTCTTGAGTAAAATAAGTTGCTTTACTATCTAGAGTTAGTTTATCGGAAAGATCAATTACCCCTCTTAAATTTAGGTTATGGCTGTGCAGTTCAGAATTTGGAATAACTGAAGTAGTTTGGTTATTAGTATAAGAAAACCTTACACTATGGTTTTCCCCACCCTGATCCATTGCAATAGTATTAATGCTCTTAATTCCATTTTCAAAGAAATTCTCAACATTATCTGGTTGTGCATTGTAAGCTCGTTTTTCACCGGTGTAGTACAATTGTTGAGAGCCATCTAATCTAGGCCCCCAGGAATTAGATCCAAAATTATCTAAATCTGAATAAACAGCACCATTAGTACCCTGCCCATATTCATTTTGAAAATCTGGAAGAAACATGGTTTCTTCTACTGAAATGTTAGAGTTTAGTGAAATACCTAAACCAGAGCCTCTCGTTCCTTTCTTTGTAGTAATCAAAACTACACCACTTGCTGCTCTTGATCCATACAGTGCCGCAGCGTTTGGACCTTTTAATACCGAAATAGATTCAATATCAGAAGGATTAATATCGGTAATTCCTCCCCCTGTTACGGTACTATTGTAGATGCTCCCACCAGACTCATTTCCTGAAGCATCAATAGGAATTCCGTCTACCACTACCAGCGCCTGATTATTACCTGTTAACGTATTATTACCCCTTATGGTAATACGTGATCCAGAGCCTACTCCGCTGGCCTGGTTAACCACTAAACCTGCCACTTTTCCTACAAGTGAGCTGGCAACATTATAATCTTTTACTGTATTTACTTCTTCCGAGTCTAACTCGGTCACGGCATAACCCAGTGATTTTTTCTCCCTGGTTAAACCAAGAGAAGTCACCACTACCTCATCCAGTGCCTCGGTATCGGGAGATAATTCTAAGTTGATTAAATTTTGCCCACTTACTGAAATCTCCTGAGACATAAAACCTACCATAGAAAAAACTAAAGTAGCATCTTCTGGTACCTCCAGTGAATAATTCCCGTCAAAATCTGTAGAAGTCCCATTACTGGTCCCCTTCTCCAGTACAGTAACTCCCGGTAAGGGCATTCCATTTTCAGAATCTGTTACTGTTCCGGTTACTGTTTTCTCCTGCGCAATTAAGTTTTGATTAAATGAAAAAAACATTAATCCAAGCAGGAATAATAATTTTTTACCCATGTGTAATTAGTTTTAGTTAGAATTTCACGCTCATTAGCGCATTTAAATTATAAAAATTAGTTAAACAATAATCAACTTAACCATTTTAATTAAGGAAGTTACCCAAAAAAACCCACCCATATAGTTAAAATGACTATCATAATCCTAATTGTTTAAGCTAAAATAACAAGAAGTAAATTAACTTAACTAATTTTTTTAATTAATTATCAACAGTAAGTCAAATTAATCTCTTAAAAAAATTAAGAAAGTATTATGAAGTAAATTAGCAGGAAACCCTGTTAAAAGAATGAATTGATGGTGAATTCAGGAATATAAAACCTTGTTTTGAGGGTATAATGAAGAAACCTGCTTTCAGAAAAGAGCAGGTAATATTAAAATCTTGAAAGAACTAGTTGAAAAATATAAGGTTGTTTGCCTAAGGAAGAACGTAATATTTGGAAATAAAGGCTTAACAGAATGTCTTGAGTATTTCTCTGGCAGGTTTAATAACTTTTCTGAGAATTTTAATTTCTATTATTAGCTTTAAGCATTCAGATTAATGTATGACTAAAAATGCCCGGAATTAAATCCCACCTTTAAATGAAAAAACTTCTAAATCTTGTACATTTTTTTTCTGAAGAGTACAATGTTTAGAAGTTAAGCTGCCACTAATAACAGTAAAGGAGTGCTTCTTTAAAATTAATCAACTTCCTTCTTTCTTGTTTTCAAAAAGTATTTAGGATTTACTCCATATTTTTCTTTGAAGATCTTCGAGAAATAACTCCTGTTATTTAAACCAATCGCGGTTACAATTTCAGAAATATTCTTTTCTGAAGTCATTAGCATTTCTTTGGCGGCTTCCAGCTTTTTATGCTGCATATATTTATTTACCGTAAGATCGTAAACATATTTAAAACCTTCCTGCAGTTTATTTACGTTTGTTCCCGCCTCTTTTGCCAGGGCTTCTACTGTTAGATTACTTCCTAAATCACCCTGAATGCGTTTTACCACATAATCTACCTTTTCAATGTCAGACTGTCTTAGTATCTGCGGAAGCTTATCGCCATCTTCGTCATCTTCATACTGGGCAATTTGAATAACGAGCATTTGAAATGTTTTACCTTCCAAATAAAGAGAACGTAAGAAACCGGTGAATTCCTTAGTATTAATCTCATTCATAATATCGGCAGCTTTTATACTATAGTTGCCCTGGTAGAAAAACTGCTTTTCGGCCACCGCATCCTGAAACAATCCTTTTAGTGTGGGTTCAAGATCTTTAAAATCGTAGTTACGCCTATGGGCAAAAACAGATCTAATAATTTCAAGGCTGGAAATGTGAGTTGCCTCGTTGGCTTTAAAATACAGTACGTGCCCATTATACCCGCTACTGGATACAATTATATTTTGATAAGCTTTTATTTCATTTACTTTCTCAGCATCCTGGAAAGAATGACCAATTGATCCCGCTGAGCAAAAAATAAACTTTAAGGGATGCACCGTGTTTAAGGCAAAATGAATTTCTACATCTTCATAAAACTTGCAGTTGTAAGAAATGAAGCCCATTCCAGAGTCAAAACTAATTCCCCTAATATAGCCTTCGCCCACTTCTTGTGGCAATTCTATGGTGTATTCTCCACTTCCATTTTGAACTGGTGCATTAAGGTTTTCAGAAATATCCTGAATAATTTCATCTACTGGTAAAGTTTTTACATTTATCCTCATAAACTAAACGTGGGGAAGCCCCTTTATTTCGAATTTTAAAACTTAATATTAGTTTTATTTTAAATACAAACGAAGTGTTTTAACACTCGTTGAATTTCTGTAAAGTTAGAATATCCTTCGCAAATAGCAGTAAAAGCCATTAACAAATCGGTTTTAAGTTAATATTTAGAGCTTTTGCGTTAAACACTTTGCTTAATTGCAAGCTCAAAATACGCAATTGCGCCCGATTTCACGTCATAAACCGTAACTTTTATCTTAAAAACGGCAAGCAAAACAAATTAACAATCAGATATTTACATATTATTAATCGCGCCCTCTCCTACCCTGGTTAGGTACCAAATATATCGAATACTATGGATATTATTTTTCTTCTTTTGGGCCTTGAAGCTTTGGCAATAATTATTGTTTCCACATTTTTTGTAAAAAAAATAATTAAAACACTAAGAAAGAAGTAGCTGCCAACTACCTTTTAAATTCTCAAATTTCAAAACTTCCCTTATTAAAGCAAACATTCATTGGGTAAGTAAGTTTTAATGGATATTTTAGACAAAAATTGTATAAATCAAACTTGTCACAAAATGTCTAAGACTTACTATAATCCAGATGATTTAAGAAAATTCGGCGAAATTACCGAATGGAGTGAAGAATTAGGAAATAAATTTTTTGATTACTACGGAAAAGTTTTTGAAGAAGGAGCACTTTCTGCTAGAGAAAAGTCGCTTATCGCTCTTGCGGTTTCGCACGTGGTAAAATGCCCATATTGCATTGATGCCTATACTAAAGACGGCTTGCAAAGAGGAATCACCAAAGAAGAAATGATGGAAGCAGTACATGCGGGCGCAGCCATAGAAAGTGGAGCTACCCTTGTACACGGGGTACAGATGATGAACAAATATGATAAATTGAGTATGTAAATTTTCTTCTGAAATATTTAATACAAAAATCATTTTCTTCAAATTAGCATAAAATGTAATTTTTACATGGCTTTACTCAAATCCTTATCGGCTAGAAAAGACGATCTTTCAAAACCCGAGAATCAGCTTTCCTTTTTAAGCAACGGAATTTTTAAAGAAGGAGAACTTCCCTTTTTTAAAGATAAAATTGCCAAAACCGGTAATTACCCGTTAAAACCTAAAAAACTGGAAATCCTTCAGCTTAATTTAGGTTATATGTGCAACCAGGTTTGTTCGCATTGTCACGTAGACGCTGGTCCCGATCGCAAGGAAATTATGACCAAAGAAACCATGCAGCAGTGCCTGGAGGTTATTAAAACCACTAAAGCCCATACCTTAGATCTCACCGGTGGTGCTCCGGAAATGAACCCGAATTTTAGATGGTTTGTAGAAGAAGCTTCAAAAGCAGGGATTAAAGATTTTATTGTTCGGTCTAATCTTACAATCATTCTGGCGAACAAAAAATATCATGACTTACCAGAATTCTTCAAAAAATATAATGTTCACGTAGTTTCCTCACTTCCCTTTTATAAAAAGGAAAAAACAGATAAACAGCGCGGAACTGGTGTTTTTGATAAATCTATCAAAGCCCTACAAATGCTTAACGCTGTGGGCTACGCACAGCCAGAAACAGAACTAAAATTGGATCTGGTATATAATCCATCAGGGGCCTTTCTACCTACCAATCAACAAGCACTGGAACAGGATTTTAAAACCGCACTTAAAGAAGATTTTAATATAGATTTTGATAATCTTTTTGCCATTACTAACCTACCCATAAGCAGGTTTCTGGAATTTTTAATCGCTTCAGAGAATTATGAAGATTATATGTATGCGCTTGTAGAGGCATACAATCCCGCCGCGGTAGAAAGCGTGATGTGTACCAATACCATTTCGGTGAGTTGGGATGGCTGGTTATACGACTGTGATTTTAATCAAATGTTAGAATTAAAAGTAGACAGCAAAGTGCAGCACATTAGTGATTACAACGAAGATTTGCTCAATAACCGGGAAATAAGAATTTCACAACATTGTTACGGCTGTACTGCAGGCGCAGGAAGTAGCTGCCAGGGAACAGTTGCATAATTTTCACTTCTTAAATTTTAAACTTTGAGCCTTAAACCTACCGAAGCTTTATTAATTATCTTTACCAGGAATCCAGAACCGGGAAAAGTAAAAACCAGGCTTGCCACAGATGTTGGTGATATAACTGCTTTTAAAATTTATAATTTCTTGCTGGAACATACAGTTTCGGTTACTAAAAATCTTGCTGTTAGCAAAGAAGTATATTATTCTGAAGGAATTGCCCAAAACGATATTTGGGAAACAGAGATTTTTACTAAAAAACTTCAGCAGGGAGAAGGCCTTGGAGAAAGAATGAAAAACGCCTTTGAAGAAGGCTTTAAAAATGGCTACCAAAATATTATAATTATTGGCAGCGATCTTTACGATTTACAGCGGGAAGATCTGGAAAAAGCTTTTCAATTACTTCAGGAAAAACATGCGGTAATTGGCCCCGCTACAGATGGCGGCTATTATTTATTGGGAATGAATCAATTGCTTCCAGAAGTATTCGAGAATAAAAAGTGGGGAACCTCATCAGTTTTAGAGGATACTTTAAAAAACTTAAAAGGAAAAAATATTGGTTTGCTTGAAGCCAGGAACGATGTAGATTATTATTCGGATATTAAAGATCATAAAGATTTTCAGCAATTTTTCAAAAATTAAAAAATGATTAAAGAAATACAGGAAACTACTAAATACCTGAAAGAAAAAGGATTCGAAAACCCTGAAATTGGAATAATCCTGGGGACCGGTTTAGGTCAGCTCCTGGACGAGATAAAAATAGAAATTGAGGTTAGTTACAATCATATTCCGCATTTTCCAACCGCAACGGTAGAATTCCATAAAGGGAAATTAATTTTTGGAGAACTGGAAGGAAAAAAGGTGATGGTCATGCAGGGGCGTTTCCATATGTATGAAGGCTATACGATGCAAGATGTAACTTTTCCTGTGCGCATTATGCACCAGCTTGGTATTAAAAAACTACTTGTTTCCAATGCTTCCGGCTCGGTAAATTTGAAGTTCAAAAAAGGTGAACTTATGCTAATTGAAGATCATATTAATTTGCTGGGAGATTCTCCTTTAGCCTTTAAAGGAGTTTCACAAATGGGCGAACGTTTTGTGGATATGAGCGCGCCTTACGATGCTGAAATGAATAAAGCATTTGAAACTATCGCTAAAGAAGAAAAAATCACACTACACAAAGGAGTTTACGCGGCACTTTTAGGTCCGCAATTAGAAACCCGTGCCGAATATAGAATGTTACAGGTTTTGGGAGCAGATGCTGTTGGAATGAGTACCGTTCCCGAAATTATCGTGGCCAACCATTTAAAATTACCGGTTTCGGCTATTTCAGTAATTACCGATGAAGGTGATCCCGATAACCTGAAACCGGTAAATATTGACGAAATTATCGCAATGGCCGAAAAAGCAGAACCAAATATGATTAAGCTTTTTAAGGAAGTAGTAAAATCTGTTTAAGCGAACTATCTCTGAACAAATTCAAAAGGATATTTAGAAAATAATATTTTAATTTCGAAGCAAGCCCTGGAGCTTTTAAATCTCGATTATCGAGCACATATGGAACACATTGTTATTATAGGAAATGGAATTGCAGGAATTACCTGTGCGCGGCATATCAGGAAGAATTCCGACGCAAAAATTGCCGTAATTTCTGCGGAAAGCGATTATTTCTTTTCCCGCACCGCATTGATGTATGTGTATATGGGCCATATGAAATGGAATCACCTAAAACCTTATGAAGACTGGTTTTGGGAGAAAAATAGAATTGAATTAAAAAAAGCCTGGGTTGATACCATAGATTTTGAAGAAAAAACATTGCATTTTTCTACAGAAGAAACAATGAACTACGATAAGTTGGTTTTGGCAACGGGTTCGGTTTATAACAAATTTGGCTGGGAAGGTCAGGATCTAAAAGGGGTTCAGGGATTGGTTTCTAAGCAGGATCTAGAACTACTGGAAGAAAACACCAAAAACTGTAAAAGAGCAGTAATTATTGGCGGCGGACTTATTGGCGTGGAACTTGCCGAAATGCTCAAAACCCGAAATATTGAAGTCACTTTCCTGATTCGGGAAGAAGCTTTTTGGCATAATGTATTACCAATTCAGGATGCCCAAATGATCTCTAAACATATCAAATCCCACGGCGTAGATCTTAGAGAGAAAACAGAACTGGATAAAATAATTGGAGATGAAAGCGGAAGAGTTAAATCTATAATCACAAATTCCGGAGAAGAAATTGAATGCCAATTAGTGGGACTTTGCACCGGAGTTAGACCAAATATAGATTTTCTTAAAAATTCGGCTTTGGAAACAGATAAAGGAATTCTGGTAGATGAATTCTTACAAACCAATATCAAAGATGTATACGCTATTGGCGATTGTGTGCAATTAAAGCAGCCTTTATCTCATCGTAAACCCATTGAAGCAGTCTGGTACGCCGGCCGTATGATGGGTGAAACACTAGCGCAAACTTTAACCGGAAATGCTATGAAATACAAACCCGGAAACTGGTTTAATTCGGCTAAATTCTTCGATATTGAATATCAAACTTACGGCAATGTTTCAGCAAAGCCGGGCGATAACGAAATGCATTTTCACTGGCAGCATAAAGATAATACCAAAGCTATTACCATAGCTTTTGATGCGAATTCCAATAAATTTCTTGGAATTAACACCTTCGGAATTAGGATGCGCCATTCAGTTTTTGATCAATGGCTTAACGAAAACAGGAAAATAGATCACGTTTTGGCTAATCTAAAACAAGCCAATTTTGATCCTGAATTTTACACTCGTTACGAAAAAGACATTTTTAAAAGTTTTAAAGAGAATCTACAAAAAGCATGAGCAAAATAGAACATAACATGTCTCTTACGGCAGAAGCACCGGCAAAACTTTCTACCACGCAAAGACTGGCCAGCGGTATTGGTTTGGTTGGCCTTTTTATCTTAGTGCTTGCAGTTGCGAACGTGAATTTTCCCAATAAAACTTTATTCCTAAGTTTATCCCTGGGGCTTATCGCAGCTGGTACCATAATTTTTGCAAACGACCTGTATTTGGGTAAACACGAAGGAATAAAAAACGACGGAGTTTGGTTTAAATCACTTAGTGGCCGCGGTTTTTGGGCCTGGATCCTGGGCATTAGCCTTACGCTTTTTTACGTGGTATTATATTGGTATCCGCAATATTTAGGTTTGAATGCCGATGGCGAAAATACCGGGATCATCTCACTTTTCGATCCGTTAAGCCAATTCATTAGCGGAAATCCTGCCAGTCAATGGTTTGTTTACGGTACGCTTTACACGCTGGCAATCCTTATTTTCGGCTATAAATTTATTCTCAAATATCGCAATAATCGCTACGAGGTAATTCGCACTTTTTCGGTGATGTTCTTTCAGTTGGGTTTCGCGTTTCTACTTCCCGAAATTTTAATTCGCCTAAATCAACCTTACTATAATCCCGCCAATATTTGGCCGCTTAATTACGATTTGTTTACCGATTATAAGATCAACGAATTCCTTTCGGCAGGTAATGTTGGAGTAATTATGCTAGCTTTTGGTTTGATTTCCATTTTTGTAATCACCCCAATTTTAACATACAAATACGGTAAACGTTGGTATTGCAGCTGGGTTTGCGGCTGTGGCGGACTCGCAGAAACCGCCGGCGATCCATATCGTCATCTTTCGAATAAATCTCAATATGCGTGGAAAATTGAACGCTGGGTGATTCATAGCGTTTTGGTTTTTGTTACCGTAATGACCATCGCGGTTTTATACTCATTTTTGGGCGACAGCGCCAATGATTTCTGGCTTACCAAAGATGTTTTCCTTTGGGGTTCGGCCGGATTTCTCACTTTACTTTTTGCCGTAATTATGATCTTTAAACGCAAAGAATTAGCGAAAGATGCTAAATATGGTGCTATTGGTTATTTGGTAGTGATTTTAGCAATTATTGGGATTAATTATTTTAGCGGAAATGGGAATATTTTCTTTTTTGCCGGTTATCAACTTAGGGAATGGTACGGCTTTTTGATTGGCGCTGCATTTTCGGGTGTAATCGGCGTAGGCTTTTACCCAATTTTTGGAAGCCGTGTTTGGTGCCGTTACGGTTGCCCAATGGCAGCGATCTTAGGAATGCAACAGCGACTTTTTTCTAGATTTAGAATTACAACCAACGGCGGCCAGTGTATTTCCTGCGGAAATTGCTCTACCTATTGTGAAATGGGAATTGATGTTCGCGCTTATGCTCAAAAAGGTGAAAATATTGTGCGCTCCAGTTGCGTAGGCTGCGGAATTTGTTCTGCAGTTTGCCCAAGAGGCGTTTTAAAACTTGAAAATGACGATATGGACGGACGCATAAATTCGGAAGAAGTGCTGTTGGGAAATGATCTAGATCTAATGGATTTAGTAAACCAGAAATCGAAGTAAATGCCGAAAAAAAATCAGGAATCTGAGAGGAAAACTCCGACCAATGACTCAGAAAAATATTCTGCCAATAAAAAGAATTTTCGTGATATAAAACCCTCTGGAGGGATTAAGGTTATTATTCCGGCTTATAACGAAGAAGAGTCCATAGCTAAAGTCATTTCAGAAATTCCCGAAATTGTACAGGAAATAATTGTGGTAAGCAATAATTCTACCGATGCCACCGAAGAAAATGCTAAAAACGCCGGTGCCACAGTACTTCAGGAAAAGCGAAAAGGTTATGGTTATGCCTGTTTAAAGGGAATGGATTATATTTCTAAACAAGAAAACAAACCCGATATTATTGTTTTCCTTGACGGCGATTACAGCGATTTCCCGGCCGAATTAACTAAAATTATCGCACCAATTATTGAAGAAAACAAAGACCTGGTTATTGGCTCCCGAGTAAAAAGATGGCGAGAAAAGGATTCTATGACTTTTCCGCAAATATTTGGAAACTGGTTAGCCACTTCACTAATGAAGCTATTTTTTAATGCCCACTTTACAGATCTTGGTCCTTTTAGAGCAATTAAATACGATAAGTTGCTTGAACTTGGAATGCAGGACAAAACTTACGGCTGGACGGTAGAGATGCAATTAAAAGCCTTAAAAAAAGGATTTTCTTACACTGAAGTCCCCGTACATTACAAAAACAGGATTGGCACTTCCAAGGTTTCCGGCACCGTGAAAGGTGCTATCTTTGCAGGAGTAAAAATCCTGGGTTGGATCTTTAAATACAGTTTTAAGTAATGGATTTAGCCATTATCATTATATACACGCTTGCGCTGCTGCTTATTTTCTTCTACAGTATCTCGCAGCTGCAATTATTGTTGAACTACCTGAAAGCCAAAAAACGGGTAGATGCTTCGGAAAAATTTGATCTAAAAAATCCTGCGGAAACACCTTTCATTACTATTCAACTCCCACTCTACAACGAACTTTATGTCGTGGAACGCCTGCTGAAAAATATTGCAAAAATTGATTATCCTCGTGAAAAATTAGAAATCCAGGTTTTAGACGATTCTACCGATGAATCTATTGAGAAAATTAAAACCCTGGTAGATCAACTTCAAAAAACCGGACTCGACATCCAGCATATTACCCGAAAAGACCGAAGCGGTTTTAAAGCCGGTGCTTTAAAAGAAGGTTTAAAAATCGCTAAAGGAGAGTTTATCGCCATTTTTGATTCCGATTTTATGCCGAAAAAAGACTGGTTGTTACAAACCGTGCCCTATTTCAAAGATCCTGAAATTGGGGTGGTGCAAACTCGGTGGGGACATATTAATCGGGACTATTCCTTGCTCACAAAAATTCAGGCATTTGCGCTTGATTTTCATTTTATCCTGGAACAAACGGGTCGCAATTTTGGAAGGCATTTTATCAACTTTAACGGAACGGCAGGAATATGGAGAAAAGAATGCATTTTAGACGCAGGAAACTGGAGCGGAGACACTTTAACCGAAGACCTTGATCTAAGCTACCGCGCACAACTTAAAAACTGGAAATTCAAATACCTGGAAGATGTCGAAACTCCCGCCGAATTGCCGGTGGCAATAAGCGCGGCGCGTTCGCAACAATTTCGCTGGAATAAAGGCGCTGCAGAGAATTTTAAAAAGAACTTCAAGAAGTTACTAAAAGACAAATCGGTTCCCTTTAGCACTAAGTTTCACGCATTCTTTCATCTTCTAAATTCCAGTATGTTTTTAATCATCCTAGTCCTGGCGGTTTTAAGTATTCCGGTATTATTTATTAAAAACAACAATCCGCAGTTTGGCTGGTATTTTAATTTGGTAGCTTTCTTTTTAGTAAGTACGCTTATTTTCTTTCTATGTTATTACGCGGCTTATGCGAAGATTCACGGGAAGAGTTTTAAAAGCTTTTTGAAGTTTATAGGAATGTTTTTTACATTTTTTTCGGTAGCGATGGGATTTTCGGTTCATAATTCTCTGGCGGTTTTGGAAGGACACCTGGGGAAAAAATCGGCTTTTATTAGAACTCCAAAATTCAATGTTAGTTCGCTAAACGATTCCTGGAAAAAGAATATTTATATTCAGCAGAAATTCTCTTTAAGCATTGGGGTTGAATTTGCTTTATGGCTATATTTTGGTTTCGGACTCTATAGTGCTTTTATGCTGAACGACTTTAGCCTGGCCATTTTCCACCTGATGCTGTTTATAGGCTTTGGATTTGTGGTTTTTAGATCGGTTAGAATATAGTAGGATGAATCACAAGCCGTCCTTGCGTCATTACGAACGAAGTGAAGTAATCTCTTCATTATTACTACAAATACAGATTGCTTCGTCCCTCGCAATGACAACTAATTTTTAATAATAATATGCTGTGCTGGATTTCCTTAAAAATCATAAGTTTTCCATTCTCCTAATCTTAACAGGAATTGCATTTCATTTGTCTTTCGCTTACGATCTAAACCGCGCTGATTTTATAAAGCTAATCAGTCTTTATACCGGCTTGTTTTTTATCAGTTTGAAACTTATTCAGTTAGAAAAGAATAATTTCTGGTTGTTAGCCGGAACCGCAGTTTTATTCCGGTTCGTTTTTATTGCAGCCACGCCAAATCTTTCCCAAGATTTTTACCGCTTTATCTGGGATGGAACTTTAATTCTGGAAGGAATGAATCCTTTTTTGTCCGTTCCTAATGACTTCTCGCCTACGCTCTCGCTAATGCAACAGAATTTAATAGAAGGAATGGGCAGTTTGAGTGCCGGCAACTTCACCAGCTATCCACCGATAAATCAATTACTGTTTGCGATTTCAACATTTTTAGGCGGTAAAAGTATTTTGGGTTCCGTGATTGCGATGCGATTTTTTATGATCCTGGCCGACCTGGGGACGCTATATTTTGGAAGAAAATTATTGCAAAAATTAAAGCTACCTGCCCACCAGATCTTTTGGTTTATTTTAAATCCGTTTATCATTATAGAGCTCACCGGAAATCTTCATTTTGAAAGCGTGATGCTTTTCTTCTTAACCTGGTCTATTTATTTATTACATCAGAAAAAATGGATTTGGAGCGCAATTTTATTGGGGATTTCAGTTTCGATAAAATTGCTTCCGCTATTGTTTTTGCCGCTTTTATGGAGTTATTTCTTAAAGAAAAGAAACTTTAAAAACCTACCTGACAATGCATTGATTAGAAACAAAATAAGACAAATTAGGGAGCTAAATTTTCAGCAGTTATTGATATATTATTTAATTGCGGGAACCACCATTTTAATTAGTTTTCTACCTTTTCTTTCTTCGGAATTTATCTCCAATTTTTCAGCAAGTATTGCGCTATGGTTTCAGAAATTCGAGTTTAACGCTGGTATTTATTATATAATTAGATGGATTGGATTTCAGCTAAAAGGCTATAATATTATTGCAACCGCTGGTAAGATCTTACCCTTAATTGTAATTTTAATTCTAGCAGGACTGGCCGTTTTCAGAAGAAATAATTCAACCGAAAAGCTAATTCATACTATGCTTCTGGGAGTCTCGGTTTACTTTTTTCTTTCAACAACCGTACATCCCTGGTATATTGCCACCCCACTTTTGCTTTCGGTTTTTACCAAATTCAGGTTTGCACTGGTATGGTCGTTTTTGGTAATGCTAAGTTATTCGGCTTATACCATTAACGAATTCCAGGAAAATTACTGGTTAATTGCGGTTGAATATATTCTTGTTATAGGAATCTTCCTAATAGAAATTTTTAAACCGAAATTACTCACCAGACTTCCGTATTATAAATAAATTCCTGATATAAACAATTCCCCCAAAAAAGTGGGCGGCAATTAAAACCGGGTCATCCCGAAAAATGCCGTAAGTAAAAATAAGAATTGATCCCACGAGGCTTATAATCCAGAATTTAAGCGGTAAATCTGACTCCTGGTTTCTTTCGGCATGAATCCATTGATAAATAAAACGCGCAGTATAAATAAGTTGCCCCACAATTCCAAGAGCAATAAGCCATATAGAAATATTGTCGCCTTTAATAAGATCTTCCCAGTCTAACTGCCCAAATAAGCCGATATATAATGCGATTAGAATTGGCAAAACAATGACATAAACCTTGAACATTATGCCAGATTCTCCCCATTTACCCTGTAACTGAAGGTTTCTAAAATAACCGCCATACACCAGGAATTGTCCTAGCATAATAGCCATATCGTCTCGAAGATACCCGTAGATAAAAAGTAAAACAGCACCCTGCAGGCTCAGCTTCCAAAATAGCGTTGGTGTTTCAATTTTTTTGTTTTTCTCTGATTTTATCCACTGCATTATTAATCTTGCAGAAAATAAAAGCTGGGCTAAAAAACCAATGGCATATACTATCCAACTACTACTCATATCTTCATCTCAACTTAACTAAAAAATGGCACAAAAAAAGCTGTTCAATAATACATTAAATGCATTTCTGAACAGCTTTAAAGTCTAATAATAATTTGTTAATTACATATCTAACAAATAAGCAAAGATTAAGGGCGCAACAATGGTTGCATCACTTTCTATAATATGTTTTGGAGTGTTTATATCTAGTTTTCCCCAGGTAATTTTCTCGTTAGGAACCGCTCCCGAATAAGAACCGTAACTGGTAGTTGAATCTGAAATCTGGCAGAAATAGCTCCAAAAAGGAGTATCGGTTCTTTCCATATCCTGGTACAACATTGGCACCACGCAAATTGGGAAATCGCCCGCAATACCACCACCAATTTGGAAGAAACCAATTCCCTCTTTAGAATTGTTGGTGTACCAATCGGCAAGAAAAGTCATATACTCAATTCCCGACTTCATGGTGCTGGCTTTTAATTCACCTTTTAGCACATAGGAAGCAAAAATATTACCAAGCGTACTATCTTCCCAACCGGGAACAACCATTGGTAAATTCTTTTCGGCTGCGGCATACATCCATGAATCTTTAAGATCTATTTCGTAATGCTCTTCCAAAACCCCGGAAAGTAATAATTTATAAAGGAATTCATGCGGAAAATAACGTTCGCCACTAGCTTCAGCATCTTTCCAAATCTTTACAATATGCTTCTGAATTCTTCTAAAAGCTTCTTCTTCCGGAATACAGGTATCGGTCACCCTATTAAGGCCTTTTTCAAGTAAATCCCATTCATCCTGAGCGGTTAAATCACGATAATGTGGTACTCTTTTATAATGAGAATGAGCCACCAAATTCATTACATCTTCTTCAAGGTTTGCACCGGTACAGGAAACAATATGCACCTTATCTTTGCGAATCATCTCGGCAAAGATTTTACCTAATTCAGCGGTACTCATTGCTCCTGCTAGCGAAACCAACATTTTTGAGCCGCCTTCAAGTTGCTTTTCGTAATCTTTTGCAGCATCTACAAGTGCTGCGGAATTAAAATGTAAATAATATTTTTCTATAAATTGGGAAATCGCTCCTTTACTCATCTTCGTCTTCTTCGTTATAATTTTGGTATTTAAATTTGTAGCTCAGCATTTTATAGTAAAGCTTTGCCGCTAGAAAATCTGATGATTTTTCATTCTCATTTGGGCAAAGTTCTACAATATCAAAACCTACAACATTTTTCTTTTTAAACATCATTTTTAGGAATTCCAGCGTCTCGTACCAGAAAAGGCCTCCTGGCTCCGGCGTTCCGGTTGAGGGTAAAATAGAAGGATCAAAAGCATCTAAATCTATAGTGATAAATACATTTGGCGTCATTTGTCCAATAGCATCATCCTGCCAGTCTTCATAAAGATCGTGGGCAAAATACACCTGGTTCTCATCCATATGTTCTACTTCAGAAACATCCATAGAACGAATTCCAACTTGCAATAAATTTGTCTTTTTACTAGCCTCATGCAATGCGCAGGCGTGATTACAAGTAGAACCTTCATATTCTGGTCTAAGATCGGCATGGGCATCTAATTGCACCACGGTAAGATCCTCAAAACTTTCATTAAAAGCTCTAATAGTCCCGATAGAAACTGAATGTTCTCCTCCAAAAATAGTAACAAACTTCTCCTGCTTTATGTAGTTTTTTACCGTTTTATATACGGTATCTACCATTTTCTCGGGTGAAGAATCTTCGGTTACTGCAGGTGCTAGATAAATTCCTTTTTTATAGACTTCAGATTTTGTTTCAATATCATAAAGTTCCATATTCTCTGAAGCTTCTAAAAATGCGTCAGGGCCCTTATCTGCTCCTTTTTGCCAGCTACTGGTTCCATCGTACGGCACCGGTATTAATACCACTTTCGCGTCGTCTATTCGCGAGTATTTATCTGGTATTCCGGCGTAATTCTTTTTACTCATTGTAATGCTAAATTGGTTGTTGTTGGTTATATAAATTTATAAAAAATTAATTGCTTCCATTATAACCCAGAATTTTAAGCATATCCTCGGCATTTTGTTCAGGGCTAAATAAACTGGTCTTTATATTTCCATCTTCGTCTTTATCGATAAGAAGATGTTTTGGCTGCGGTATTAAACAGTGGTGCAAACCACCGTGACCACCAATAGTTTCCTGGTAAGCCCCGGTATTAAAAAAGCCTATATAAAGTGGTTTATCCTTTTTATACTTCGGAAGATAAATGGCGTTTACATTCTGCTCTGAGTTATAATAATCGTCACTGTCACAAGTTAACCCTCCAAGTAAAACTCGTTCATATTCATCATTCCAACGGTTTACCGGCAACATCACAAACTTTTTGCTTATCGCCCAGGTATCTGGTAGCGTGGTAATAAATGAAGAATTAATCATATTCCATTTCTCACGATCGTTTTGTTGTTTTTGATACAAAATTTCGTAAATAGCACCGCCGCTTTCTCCTACGGTAAAACTTCCAAATTCGGTGAAAATATTAGGCACATCAACTTCAGCTTCTTCGCAATATAATTTGATTTGATTAATGATCTCATCTACCATATAGACGTAATCGTACTCAAAGTGAAGTGAATTTTTTACCGGGAACCCTCCACCAATATTTAGGCTGTCCAGCTCTGGACAAACTTTTTTCAGATTTACATAAACGCGTAAACATTTCTGTAACTCGTTCCAATAATAGGCTGTATCACGAATACCCGTATTAATAAAGAAATGAAGCATTTTTAGAGAAACCTGGTCGTTTTCCTTTATTTGCTTATTATAAAAAGGTACAATGTTTTTATAGCCTATTCCTAACCTGGAAGTATAGAACTCAAATTTTGGCTCCTCTTCAGAAGCAATCCTGATTCCTATAGGAAATTTACCGTTAATCTTTTCAGACAAAAGGTCTATTTCTTCGTAATTATCTATAATTGGAATACAGTTCTTATGACCATCATTTAACAGTCTGGAAATGTTTTCTACGTATTGATCGCGTTTAAACCCATTACATAACACGTAAGTATCGTTGGTAATTTTACCAGATTTTTTAAGCTGCTCTACAATATTAATATCAAAAGCCGAAGAGGTTTCAATATGGATATCATTTTTTAAAGCTTCGTTCAAAACGTGCTGAAAGTGTGAACTCTTGGTACAATAACAATAATTATAGCTTCCTTTATAATCATGTTTTGCCATAGCATCTGCAAACCACTTTTTGGCCCGGCCAATATTTTCTGAAATTTTGGGTAAATAAGTGAATTTTAATGGAGCGCCATATTGCTTTACAAGCTCCATTAAGTCTATGTTATGGAATTTTAATTCGGTGCCTTCCAGAGTGAATTCTTCCTGTGGAAAATAATAAGTCTGGTCTATTAAATCGCTGTATTTCGTATTCAATTGATTGGTTTATATATTAAAGGTAAAAATTTAGGCATTAATTTTTCGCATCAAAAAAAATGACTGGTAAATTAATGTTAAGAAAGTGAGTTGAATTAATTGATTTGAAGCCTGAAAGGGTTTCAGAAAAAATAAAATTAAAGAGCGGAGAGCGCTCACATTTGTTTAGGTTATAAAATCCTGTCAATTAATTGTATGCATTAAAGTTTTTAAATAAAAAACCGGAAAAGGAAAATCCTAATCCGGTTCAAAAATATTAAAAAACTTAATACGGAATCACTTTTTTTAAAGCATTCCCAAATTTATAACTTCCTGATCTGTAAGCCTTCTAAATCGGCCTCTTGGTAGGTCTTTTTTTGTAAGTCCGCCAAAAACTACACGATCCAGTTTTTCTACTTCATAACCCTGACTTTTAAAAAGTCGCTGAATAATATGGTTTTTTGTACTGTTGGTTTCTATCCCAACTTCGTTCTTTGGTCTCTCAGCAATATAACTAATATCCTGAATGTTTACTTTCCCGTCTTCCAGGATCACACCGTTCCTAATTTTCTCTAAGTGTTCTACAGAAAGTGGTTTGGTTAGATTTACCTGGTAAATTTGTCTAATTCCATTTCTTGGCTTACCAAGTCTTTTAGCTAGAGTACCATCGTTAGTAAAAACCAATAGTCCCATGGCCTGGGTATCTAATTTCCCTACAGGATCAAGCTTCGCTTTGGTAGCTTTAGCCATAATATCCATTACGGTTTTTCCTCCTTTTTCGGTACTTCCGGTAACATAAACCCCTTTTGGCTTATTAAGAACAAAATATTCAGGCTTATCTGGATTTACGCTTCTTCCATCAAATTTCACCTCATCGGTTGGGGCTACTTTAAAGCCCATTTCGGTCACCACTTTTCCATTAACGGTTACATTTCCGGCAGAAATAAAGATATCGGCATCACGGCGGGAACAAATTCCGGCGTTTGCAATATATTTATTTAAACGAATTCCATCGGTTTTGGAAGGGGTTTTAGGAGCGGACTGCTGCTTTTTTATAGGCGCATTGCCGCGGGCCATAGACTTTTTAGAGTTTCCACCACCCTGTCTTCCGCTAACTTTTCCACCTTTAGATTTATCGTTTCTACTCATATCGCTAATTTTTTGCAAAGGTACTCTATTGATTTATAGTGGCATTCTATTTCGCCTAAAGATTTTACACCATATTTTGATTAAAAACCAGTTATTTAATAATCTACCCGATCTCCTTTAGCTTCCCACTTTTGAAAAACCGGAAGTCCTTCTTCCCGCATTAAATTTTTAAAAGGAATTTTACGATCGTCCATTTTCAGCGCAATCTCATCGTAAATAAACTGGTCGTCAAAACCTATTTTAGCTGCATCTTCTCTGGTTAGCGCGTAATAAACTTTTTTAGGGCGCGCCCAGTAAATCGCTCCCAAACACATGGGGCAGGGCTCGCAGGAAGTATATAAAATACAATTTTCTAATTGAAAATCCTGCAATTTTTCACAGGCTCTTCTTATGGCAACAACTTCTGCATGCGCTGTGGGATCGTTACTGGCTGTAACTTTATTGTTAGCTTCAGCTATAATTTCGCCATCTTTTACAACTACAGCTCCAAAAGGACCGCCCTGGCCTTTATCCATTCCTTCTTCGGCTAATTGAATAGCTCTTTTCAGAAAATAGCTATGATCTTTTTTCATATAAATTTTTGAATAAAATGATTAGAATACTCTGTTGAGCACTTCTTGAATATCTATAAGTAGAATGCTGAACACACCTACTACAATTATTAATTTTAGAATATTATGAAGCAATAGATATTGCCATTTTGCCTTGCTGAAATAAAGAAACAATAGGAAAAATACAAGTAACAGCAGCGATACATAGAAATAGTAATTCATATACCCCGTGTCATACCGCGTGATTAAAAGCAAAATAGGAACAATAGCCAAAACACATAAGACTGAAAGAAATAGCTTACTAAGTCGTTCACCATAAACTACCGGGATGGTCTGGTAATTTTGAATTAAATCGCCTTTCATATTTTCCAAATCTTTCACTAATTCCCGCATCACAATCATTAAATAAAGGAAAGTCGCGTGGATAAAAATTACAGTTTCAAAATTCTTATAATACACAAACACCACAAAAAATGGTGTAATTGTTAAAATGGAAGCCACGAGATTCCCCAGGAATAATATTCGCTTTAAACGATGGGAATACAACCAAATAGCAAAAATATAAATGGAAAAGAAAACTACTGCTCTAAACGAAACATAACTCGCAAAGAAAATAGCGAGCAAATTAAGTATGAAATAGACTGAAAGTTTTGTACGCTGACTTACAAACCGGTCTAACATTGTTTTTTTAGGCCTGTTAATAAGGTCTTTTTCGCTATCGTAGAAATTATTGATAATATATCCCGAAGCGATTACCGTTGCTGAAGAAAGTATGAGAAAAAATAAATTATCGTCAAAAAGAATTTCACGTAAAGGCAGCTCTGGCGCTAAAATAAATGCCGAAGTAAGATATTGTGCTACAATAAGCACCAAAATATTATAACCACGAACCACCGAAAACAAACTAAGCATTTTCAGCAATAAGCGCTTATTAGAAGAGGACGCCATGAAGGGTGAAATTTAGAAGTTATAAACCACTTCTAATTTGTAATCTTTAAGAGCTTTTCTGGCTTTTTCAATATCTTCAGTAAAACCTAAAATATAGCCACCACCGCCAGAACCACAAAGTTTCAGGTAATAATCGTTGGTATCAATTCCGTGTTTCCATAGTTTATGAAATTGGGCAGGAATCATTGGCTTAAAATTGTCCAGCACAACGTGAGAAAGCCTTTTTACGTTACTGAATAAGGATTTCACGTCCCCTTTAAGAAAATCGTCTACGCAGGCATCGGTATGTTTTACAAATTGCTCTTTAAGCATTTGACGGAAACCTTCCTGTTTCATATTTTCCATAAAAATTCCAACCATAGGGCCGGTTTCTCCAGTACTCCCGCTGTCTAATAAAAATACCGCACCCTGGCCATTTTCCGTTTGAGATGGAATGCCGGCGGGCTCAATATTATCTTTAGAATTTATAAGAATTGGTATACTTAAATAACTATTAAGCGGATCTAAACCTGAAGATTTTCCGTGGAAAAAAGATTCCATTTCTCCGAAAACTTTTTTCAGCTTTAATAATTTCTCCCGGGTAAGATTTTCTAAAACAGTAATTTTCCCCGTTGCATATTTATCGTAAATAGCAGCAACTAAAGCACCACTACTTCCCACACCATACCCTTGCGGAATGGTAGAATCAAAATACATGCCCTTTTCAATATCTGCATTTAAAGCAGCTATATCAAATTGCACAAGCTCTGGATTGTTTTTCTGAAGTTCGTTAAGATAATCGGCAAAACGGCGTAAACTTTTATTGGAAGCAATAGCTGCTTCAGAAGGATCTTCATCTACTTTTAAAGCTCCATTATAAAAATTATAAGGAATGGATAAACCTTTGGAATCTTTTATAATTCCATACTCTCCAAAGAGAAGAATTTTTGAATAAAATAAAGGTCCTTTCATATTCTAATGTTTTAATTCAATGGAAGCTTTGATTTTAGCCTTCACTTAAACTTGCAATTTCTTTACAATAATTATTCATTATTGTGGTAACCAGATAGTGTTGCTGCTTTTTTTCAAAAAACACATACCAGGTTGTACGCTTATTAGGTTTGTAAAAAATATAATAAGTACCTAAGAAGCGTAAGTTCTCCGGAGTAATTTTATGCGGAAAACTATCTATTTTCGTTGTAATAAAATCAACAATTTCATCAACATAATTTTGTGCATTTTCTTTAAAAGAAAAATAGTCTTGCCTAAAAAGAGTATACACCAAATTATCAAAATACTCTAAGGTGGATCTGGTAAAAATTACTTTTTCCACGGATATTCATTAATCCTTTTACGCATTTCTGCTTTAAATTCTTCGCCAGTTAAACCATTTCCCAATTCCTTATGGAAATCGAATTCCTCATTCCTGTCCTTAATAGCCTTAATCTCATTAAGAACATTTTCATCTTCCAGGTCTTTCAACCAATCCAGCAGTTCGAATTTTTTAAAATCTACTTGCATAGCGAATGCTTTTAGCTAAAAATACGAATAATTATTAAACCCTGTTTTTTAGCTTATTGTATAGAAACAACTTTTTCTGCTCCCTTTCCTACAACATCGCAAATATACTGCCCTTTTTCACAATAGGCAACAAGCTCATTCTTAATGAATTCTAAAACTTTTGCTTTATTTGCCTCGGGATAAAGCACATGTACATTAGCACCTGCGTCCAATGTGAAACAAATAGGCGTTTCGGTAGCTTCCCTAAACTCCCAAATTTTATTGATAATCTCTAATGTATTAGGCTTCATTAAAATAAAATAAGGATTGCTACTCATCATCATCGCGTGAAGTGTAAGCGCCTCACTTTCTACAATAGAAATAAACTTTTCTAAATTTCCAGAAGCAAAAACCTCTTTCAATTTATCTAAATTTGAGTGTGCCTGGGCAAAACGATTTTCAGCAAATGGATGGCCGTGCATTAAATTATGACCAACACTGCTGCTCACCTGTTTTTGACCTTTGTCTACCAACAAAATAGTATCCTGGAAACTTTTAAAAACTTCATTAACTTCAAACGGATATTTTATTCCGAAGAGATCACTGCTTCCCGGGATATCTTTATGTTCTCCCCACTCAATTAATTCACCTTCCAAACTGCGGCAGGCGCTTCCTGAACCTAATCGTGCTAAGAATGAGGCTTTTTTATAAAAATATTCTTCGTTATTAGTTTGTATAGCTTCTAATTCCTTTTCCAAACTCATTACGCAAAGCGCGAGAGCACTCATCCCACTGGCCGAAGATGCAATCCCACTGCTATGCGGAAAAGAATTTTCGGTATAAATCTTAAAGCTATATTCTTTTAAAAACGGGCAGTAAGTTTCAATTCTTTCAAAAAATTGCTGAATTTTTGGTTTAAAATCTTCCTTCTTTTTTCCTTCAAAATAAAGTTCAAAATCAAAAGATTCAGATTTCTCTGATTTTTTCTGAAATTCCAGTTTGGTAGTGGTTTTGCAATTATTCAAGGTGAAACTCACCGATGGATTTGCCGGAATCTGGTTTTCCTTTTTTCCCCAATATTTTACCAATGCGATATTGCTGGGAGATTGCCAGGTAACTTCTCCTTTCTCTATATTATTCGAAATTTGCTTTGAAATAAAATCCTTTTCAGGCATAATCAGTATTTTAAAACTATGAATATTGGAGCTTAATAAACCAAATATTCCAAATTAAGAAGCAAAGATATGTTTTATGTTTTTGGAATTTTCTTTCCCGGTTCAAATAAATTTATATTTTAGTAGTTGAAAACTCACAAGGTTAGCGACTGAAATAGTGATTTTTACACAATCTATTTTAGAAAATAAAAACTTGAGTAGTTTTAATTTTACTTTGAAAATCAACCAGAAATGACCAAAAAACTCTTTTTTCGAAGTTCGGTGGCCATTGGCATTTGTTTGCTGTTCGGTTTTATGGGCGTGATTGCTACCCAAACGGGATTTGAAGGTTGGTACCCAGAGTTGAACAAGCCCTGGTTTAATTTGCCAGATTCTATATTTGGGCCCATTTTATTTTTAATGTATGTTTTAATGGGGATTGCCGCTGGGATAGTTTGGAGTAAAGGTTTTTATCATAAATGGGTGAAAACGGCTTTATATCATTTTGGATTTCAGTTGGTGTTAAGCGGCGCCTGGTTCCTTCTATTTTTTGGCCTCCAACAGCCACTTTTAGCACTTTTAAATATTATTGCCTTATTTATTCTACTTCTTTTCACCATAAAATGGTTTAAAGTTGTAAATAATACTGCTGCTTATTTGCTTCTTCCCTATGCTATTTGGGTGCTTTTTGCGATAGCACTTAATTTTGAAATTTGGCGACTCAACTAATCTTTACTCATTGCTTGCGCGGCAAGAAAGCCACCCGTCCAGGCATTCTGAAAGTTAAATCCGCCGGTTATGGCGTCTATATTTAAAATTTCTCCTGCAAGAAATAGATTTTTATAAAGTTTGCTTTCAAAAGTTTTAAAATTAACTTCTTTAAGATCTACGCCACCGGCCGTAACAAATTCTTCTTTAAACGTGCTTTTTCCATTTACTTTAAAAGAGGCCTCGGTAAGTTGTGCGCTTAAATTTTGCAACTGATTTTTATTTAAATCGGCCCAGGTGGTACCATCTGTAATTCCTGCTGCAACTATTAAATTTCTCCATAATCTTTTGGGTAAATCGAATTGCGCATTTTTTAAAACCTGCTGTTTGGCGAGTTTGTTTTTTAATTCTTTTAGTTGATCTAAAATTTCTTCTGAAGAATAACCCGGAAGCCAGTTTAACTTAATTTCAAACTGATAATTTAGCTTTTCTAAATCCCTTGCTCCCCAGGCCGAAAGCTTTAAAATCCCCGGCCCGCTCATTCCCCAGTGGGTAATTAAAAGCGGCCCTTTACTTTCTAAATTTACTTTTTTAGAATTTATTTTTACTACTGCTTCAGTCGCAATTCCCGGTAAGTCTTTAATTCGCTCGTCTTTAATATTAAAAGTAAAAAGAGAAGGTACAGGCTCAATAATTTTATGACCGAGTTTTTTCAACAAATTCCACATTTTGGGATTACTACCGGTAGCGAGCATCATTTTTTCTGCTGAAAAATCTCCTTTACTGGTCTTTATCTCCCAAAAATCATTTTTTTGCTGAAATGTTTGAACCGCATGACTTTTTAAAACCTGAATTTTTAATCTATCGGCTTCCCGTAAAAAGCAGTCTATAATACTCTGGGAATCGTCTGAAACAGGAAAAATTCTTCCGTCGTCTTCAATCTTTAATGCTATGCCTCTTTCTTCAAACCACTGCATGGTATCGCCCGTCATAAAACTGTGAAACGGCCCTAACAATTCTTTTTCGCCACGAGGATAATTGGTGCTCAATTCCTTTGGAAGAAATTCGGCGTGGGTAACATTACATCTGCCCCCACCTGAAACTTTCACCTTGGTAAGCACATCTTTGCCTCGTTCTAAAATGGCAATTTTTAAGTTGGGGTTAATCTCTGCTGCATTTATTGCGCTGAAAAATCCGGCTGCCCCGCCGCCAATTATAATAATATCAAAATGCTGCATTTTCAGGTTTAAAAGTTTAAAAATTCGGGTTTTGAGCTTTTTATATTCCCTTAAATTAATCTATCGGGAAAATCTGAAATAATCCCGTCAACACCAAATTCCTGCATTCGCGCAATATGTTCAGGTTCGTTAACCGTCCAAACATTTACTTTAAATCCGGCCTCATGAGAAGCTTTCACATTATCTCGGGTAATGATTCCCAGAGAAGGATGAATTTTCGAAGCTTTTAATAAATTACCCAAGGCTATAGCCTCTGCCACACTTGCTTTACTCAGTATTCCCAGCGGAACGTTTTCATCGAGTTTTCGCATTTGGAATAATTCATTTTTCTGAAAACTTGAGACGATAAAATCTTCATATTTCCAGTTTCTTTCAGCAATATATTTTTTGATAATTTCTGAAGTAGCTGTGGCAGTATTTAAACCTTTTAATTCAATATTTATAGTGCATCTTCCTTCAATAAGATCTAAAACTTCAGTAAGCAATGGAATTCTAAATTTATTTTCAACTTTAAGGGCTTTCAATTCGGCCAAAGATTTTTTTGCGATTTCTCCACTCCCATTGGTAGTTCGGTCTAAAGTAAAGTCGTGAATTACCACTAACTCGCCAGTTTTACATTTATGTACATCAATTTCTATGGCATTAACTCCAAAATCCAGGGCTTTTTGAATACTCTCTAGCGTATTTTCGGCTATATGGCCTTTGGCGCCACGGTGTCCAATCTTTAATAAATTCATTTGGCAAAGGTATTCAATTAACGTTAATGAATGTTTTTTTAACCTTATTAGGTTTTTAAAGACTTCTTTAGAAAGACTTATAAATCCTTAACATTTTATTGTATAAAATGCTTCTTAATTTTATACTTCGTGCTATTTCAAATTAAGCAACCTATTAATTATGAAATATTTACAAACCAAATACAACCAAAAAACCAATTAATATGGATAACCCAGATAAATTTCCTAACCAGCAGCAGGAGCAACCGGGGAAAGAATATAAAATGAAGCCGGAACCGGAAATTATTAGAAAAAACTACAAGGGCTCGGGTAAATTAGAAGGTAAGAACGCTTTAATAACCGGCGGAGATAGTGGCATTGGCCGCAGTATCGCCGTTCATTTTGCACGCGAAGGCGCAAACGTGGCAATTATCTATTTAGAGGAAAACGAAGATGCCCTGGAAACAAAAAAGTTAGTAGAGCAGGAAGGAAAACAATGTCTTATTATAGAAGGAGATCTAAAGAAGGAAGAATTTTGTAAAAAAGCTTTGCAAAAAACTTCTAACCAATTAGGAAAGTTAAATATCCTGGTAAATAATGCGGCTATACAATTTCCTAAAGAAAATATAGATGATATAAGTACAGAGCAAATTCACAAAACTTTTGAAACCAATATCTATCCTTACTTCTATATTGTAAAAGAGGCGCTCCACCAGCTTAAGGAAGATGATGTGGTGATAAATACTACTTCTGTTACAGCTTATCGTGGTAGTGAACATCTATTGGATAATAGCAGCACTAAAGGTGCCATTGTAAGCTTTACCCGTTCTTTATCTAAAATGTTAGCCAATAAAAAAATACGAGTAAATGGTGTTGCTCCCGGCCCTATCTGGACACCGCTTATCCCTGCCACTTTTGATGATGTAACCGAGTTTGGGCAGGATACTCCCATGGGAAGAGCAGGACAACCCAGCGAAGTTGGTCCTGCCTATGTCTTTCTTGCGAGCGAAGATAGCAGCTATATTACCGGCCAAATTATCCACGTGAATGGTGGTGAAATTATTGGAGGATAGACTTAAAATCTTTTAAATTATTAAAACCTTATTATGGAAAAATGGTTTGAAGCTTCCTGGACATCTATTTTGGCAATTTTTTTAACTGCCGTAGGAATTTACATGGCGATTATAATTTTTACGCGAATTGCCGGAAAACGCAGTTTCTCTAAGATGTCCAGTTTCGATTTTGCGATGACGGTGGCTGTAGGTTCTATTTTAGCCACTACTATTTTATCTGCCTCGGTAAGTTTAATACAGGGCATTGTAGGATTGGCGGCTGTATATATTTTACAAATTTCAGCGGCGGTTTTAAGACGTTTCTCCTGGTTTCAGGAAGCGATTGATAATTCGCCATTACTTCTTATGGACGGTAAAACAATACTGTATAGTAACTTAAAAAAAGCCAGGGTTACCGAAGGTGATCTTCGGTCTAAATTAAGGGAAGCCAACGTTTTAGATCTTTCACAGGTGCGGGCAGTTGTTTTTGAAACTACCGGCGATATTTCGGTTTTGCACACCTCAGATGAAACCCAGGAATTAGAAGATTGGCTCACAAAAGATGTTATAAACAATTAGATTATGACTTTAGACTGGACCGATATTTTAGGGCTTGTGGCAGGAATTTGTACTACAGTAGCAGTTATTCCGCAGATTAAGAAAGCCTGGAAAACCAAGAAAGTAGAAGATGTTTCCCCGGGAATGTTCAGTATTTTAATCCTGGGAGTTTTTCTATGGGTTATTTATGGAATTACTCAAAAAGATCTTCCCATAATTGCCACTAATGGGGTTTCTCTTGGGTTAAATGGATTTATGCTGTATCTCATGCTTCGTTACCGCAGGAAGGAATGATAGAAGAGCTGTTAATCTTTTTAAATTTTGAACTAATTTATTCTTAAACCTCATAAAACCTTTCAGAAAACCTGATAGTTTTACAAAAATAACCATTCAACATTATGATTTCCACCAAAGAAAAATCTAAAACAAAGCAATTAAAAGCTGCTACAGATAAAACTATAGAGCTTGCCTTTAAAGACTTTGTGCTAACGCAAGACCATCCTTGTATAATGGCCCAAACTGTATTTAGCCAGGAGCACATAGACCTGCACACCTATGATGAGTTTCCCAGCCGAAAAACAGCAAAACTGATTTATAAAGATTTAGAAAAGTATATTGAAAACTACGATTTTGAATCGAATGAGTTCCATACCTTCATGGCAGTTTTTAAAAACCAGGAATCTTTTTCTGAAACTCAATTTGAAACGGCCCTTTGGAAACAATTAGAATTTCTACACGATATTGACAATAAAGCCTGGGATCCCACCGTAAGCAAAAACCCCGAAGATGATAATTTTAGCTTTAGTATTGGCGGAAAAGCTTTTTATATGGTTGGCCTGCATCCCAACAGCAGCCGAAAGGCGAGACAAAGCCCATACCCCGCAATGGCATTTAACCTGCACTGGCAATTTGAGAAATTAAGGGAAATGGGGGCGTATTATACTGTAAGAGATAAAATTAGGGAACGCGATACCGAATTACAGGGTAATATAAACCCAATGTTAGAAGATTTTGGAGATAAAAGCGAAGCCAGACAGTATAGTGGCCGTAAAGTTGGAGATGAATGGAAATGTCCCTTTCATCAAGGAAAAAAATAACTATGTACCAACCCAAAAAATACAAAAAGGATGATCCTGAATTTATCTTTAAATTTATACAGCATCATCCTTTTGCAACTTTTATAATTAATGGAGACCGACTTTTAGCTACGCATATCCCGGTGCTTACTCACGGCACTGCGCAAGATTTCATTTTATTCGCGCATATAGCAAATCATAATGAGCAGTTTAATTACCTGAAAGATGATACCGAAGCACTGCTTATTTTTCAGGGAGCCCATGGCTACGTTTCTTCCTCCTGGTATAAAGAAAAAGATATTAGTACCTGGGATTATTCGGCAGTACACGTAAATGTTAAGCTAAAAATACAATCGCGGGAAGAACTTGAAGAATCTTTACAGGAACTAGTAGCTACTTTTGAAAAGCAGCAGGAAAGCCCTTTGTATTATAAAGATATTCCTAAAGAAATGTTGGAAGACCATTTACCACACATCACAGGATTTTGGTGTAAAGTTGAAAAAATTCAGGCCATTGCAAAATTGCACCAGGGGTATGATAAAGACGATATAGCATCGGTTACTTCACATTTGGAAAAGCAAGAAAATAATTTATCTTCCGCGTTAAGCGAAAACATTAAAAAAGAGCATAAATGCAAGTAATTAAAAAACAATCTGGAGCTGCCTTTAAATTGAAAAAAGGCCAAAAACTGAAGGTGATAGACCCCGAAGGTGAACAGGTTAGCGATATGGTTCTATTTAATGCAAAAGATAGAAGGGAAAAAATATCATCGGGCAAAACCCTGGATTTTGAAGAATCTATTTTAATAAGTACCGGGAATTTTCTTTGGAGCAACCGCAGCAATAAAATGATGGAAATTCTTGAAGACACTAATGGTAGGAACGATTTTTTACTCGCTCCCTGCAGCCCAGAAACTTTTGAGGTGATGTATGATTATGAAGGATATCATCCCAGCTGTTTTGAAAATCTCTACACCAACCTGGAAAAATTTGAAATTGAACCAGACGATATTCCAACTGCGTTTAATATTTTTATGAACGTTCAGTTCGATGAAAAAGGGAAATTAAGCGTAGATCCGCCATTAAGCAAAGCCGGCGATTATGTACTATTTGAAGCCAAAATGGACCTGATTGTAGCCTTAACCGCCTGTTCGGCTGAAGATAGCAACAATGGCAGTTTTAAGCCTATACATTACGAAATAGTAGATTAATTTTTCACGAATAAATCAAAAAAAAGCGGCCGGAGATATAGAATTTCCGGCTGCTTTTAATTTATCCTAAAATGGTTTTTAAGAAACCGCTTTAAGTTTATTTATTGTTGATTTATTCAATTTATCCTCGGCATATTCCCGTGACACTTTAAGTTTGCTATGGCCACTTTCTGGCATTTCAAACATTGCATCAGTAAGGATTGCTTCGCATAAAGATCTTAATCCTCTTGCTCCTAATTTATATTCTACGGCTTTCTCTACTATATAATCCAGTGCATCATCTGTCATTTCAAACTCGATATCGTCCATTTCAAACAGTTTTTGATACTGTTTTACAATGGCGTTTTTCGGTTCTGTTAGGATAGAACGAAGCGTACTTTTATCCAACGGATTCATATAAGTAAGCGCCGGTAACCTTCCAATTATTTCAGGAATAAGTCCGAAATCTTTTAAATCCTTCGGAATAATATATTTCAGAAGATTGGTTCTTTCAATCGCGTCTTCACTTTTTGATGCGCTAAACCCAACCGCCTGCATATTTAAACGCTTACTGATGTTACGTTCAATACCGTCAAAGGCACCTCCTGCAATAAAAAGAATATTTTCGGTATCTACCTCAACAAATTTCTGATCGGGATGTTTACGACCTCCTTTTGGCGGCACGTTAACTGTAGTTCCTTCCAGTAATTTCAATAAAGCCTGCTGAACACCTTCCCCTGAAACATCGCGGGTAATTGAAGGGTTATCGCTTTTACGTGCAATTTTATCTATTTCATCAATAAATACAATTCCGCGCTGTGCTTTTTCAACGTTATAATCGGCTGCCTGAAGCAATCTTGTTAAAATACCTTCTACATCTTCACCTACGTAACCAGCTTCGGTAAGTACCGTAGCATCTACTATAGCCAAAGGTACATTAAGCATTTTCGCGATGGTTTTGGCAATAAGGGTTTTACCCGTACCGGTTTCACCAACCATAATGATGTTAGATTTTTGAATTTCTACATCATCGTCGCTTGCCGGTTGTAACAACCTTTTATAGTGGTTATAAACGGCTACAGACATTACTTTCTTGGTAGCTTCCTGCCCAATTACATATTGGTCTAAAAACTCTTTAATTACTTTGGGTTTGCTAAGCATAAGATCTGAAGACAATTCTTTGGCTTCTCCCTGCTTAAGCTCTTCCATTACAATGCCGTGCGCCTGCTCTATACATTTATCACATATATGCGCATCTAAGCCTGCAATAAGTAAATTGGTTTCGGGTTTCTTTCTACCGCAAAACGAACATTCTAATTCTTCTTTCGCCATTTCATCAAATTTCAATTTTCAATCTATAAAATAATAAACTGAAAATTAATTCTTATCCTTCTCTCGTTAAAATCTCATCAATCATTCCGTACTCTTTAGCTTTTTCAGCCTTCATCCAGTAGTCACGATCACTATCTTCTTCAATTTTTTCATAAGACTGGCCAGAATGTTTTGCGATAATATCGTAAAGTTCCTTTTTAAGGGTTAATATCTCTCTCGCTGTAATTTCTATATCACTGGCCTGACCTTGCGCACCTCCTAAAGGCTGGTGAATCATCACTCTTGAATGCGGTAAACCGCTTCTTTTTCCTTTTTCACCTGCACAAAGCAATACTGCGCCCATTGAGGCTGCCATTCCTGTACAAATTGTGGCCACATCTGGTTTTATAAACTGCATAGTATCATAAATTCCCAAACCTGCATAAACGCTTCCTCCTGGAGAATTTATATAAATCTGGATATCTTTTGAAGCATCTGTACTTTCCAAAAACAACATTTGCGCCTGAATAATATTTGCAACCTGGTCGTTTATTGCAGTACCCATAAAGATAATCCTATCCATCATTAACCTGGAAAAAACATCCATCGCGACTGCATTCATTTGTCGCTCTTCAATAATATTAGGAGTCATCCCCGTAGGAGTCACGCTGCTCACTATCTTTTGGTAATAGTTACTATTTATACCGTGATGTTTAGTGGCGTATTTTTCAAATTCTTTTCCGTAATCCATCAATTTTTCTGTTTTTAAGCTTTTTCTCTTAGCTGCCTTTCAAGTGAAAAGGCGTTAATCCAAATGGTTTAACGCCTTAAATATAAGTATAAATTTATAGAAAAAGCTTACTCGTAAATCTCTTTCACAAATTCATCGTAAGTCACTTCTTTTTCTTCAAAAGACATTTTCTCTTTGTAGAAATCAAGCAATTTCTCATTCATTAATTGCTCTGACATTCTTTTTACTTCGTCCTGATTAGAAAGAATTCTTGCCGCGATATCGTCAAGTTCTTTATCGCCAGGATTCATTTGGCCAAACTGTGCCATTTGTTCTTTGATCTTTTCTTTAGCAAAAGCTTTAAGATCTTCAAACTCTACTGTAAGGTTATTTTCGTTTACTATTTTACCTTCAATTAATTGGTAACGTAAACCTTCTTCACTTTTTTCGTATTCTTCTTTGGCTTCTTCTTCAGTCATTGGTTTTTCACCAACTGTTTGAATCCATTTTTGAAGAAATTCTTTAGGAAGTTCAAATTTAGTTTGCTCAATAAGCTGCTTGGTCACATCGTTCATTAACTGCTGATCGCTTTGCTGCTTAAATTGTTTTGCTGCATCTTCCTTGATCTTTTCTTTAAGCTCATCTTCACTGGTTACTTTACCTTCACCAAAAAGCTTATCGAATAATTCCTGGTTAAGCTCTGCCAGTTCTCTATGGTTAATCTCTTTTATGGTAAATTCAACTTCAATATCAAGATCGTGCGCCTTATCGTGCTCAATTCCTAAATGCTGAATTAGCTCATGCTCATCTTCAAAAAGACTTTTGGTCTTTAAAGTGATAGAATCGCCAACTTTAGCACCAACAAACTTATTAAGGTTTCTTTTCCCCTTAAGTTTTTCTAATTCTACTGAAGTTTCTTTCTCAATCCCTTCTTCTTCATTTTTGAAGGTACCGGCAACGATATCTCCTTCTTCAGCTTCATCTTTAGAGATCAGTTTCCCGTATTGTTTTCTAATAGATTCAATCTGGTTATTCACCATTTTTTCATCTGCAACAATGTTATAATGGGTTACCGGCTTTTCAAGTTCAAGGTTCACATCAAACTCTGGAGCCAAACCAAGTTCAAACTCAAAGCTATATTCTTCTTTATTCCAATCGAAGTTTTCCTGTTCTTTTGGAAGAGGATTTCCAAGAACATCCAGTTTTTCTTCGGTAAGATATTTATTTAGTGAATCCTGTAAAAGTTTATTTACCTCGTCTACCAACACAGCCTGACCGTATTGTTTCTTTACCATTCCCATAGGCACGTGCCCTTTTCTAAAGCCGGGAATATTGGCATTTTTACGGTAATCTTTTAAGATTTTATCAACTTTACCGGCGTAGTCTTCTTTGGCGATATCTACTTTTACTACCGCATTCAATTCATCAATATTCTCTCTGGTAATATTCATCTTGACTTGTTATAAAAATTGGAGTGCAAAATTACATTTTTTTCCCAAGCCAACAAAGTTTCAAATTATTGAATTTCAGCAATATTGTGCTAATCTTTTCCTAATAAAGAAAACAGCAAGGATTGAAAGAGTGATAAAAGCAAACTAAACAGCAAGGCTATAAAAAAGCCGCTAACTCCAAATCCTGAAACAAAAGCATCTGCCAGTAAGATAATTATCGCATTTATTACGAGTAAAAATAAACCCAGAGTAAGGATAGTAACAGGTAACGTAAAAATTACCAAAATTGGTTTTACCAGTAGGTTTAGAATAGCCAGGACAATTGCTACAATTACTGCCGTTAGATAGCCTTCTACCTCAACCCCGGGTAAAAATTTGGCCAGTACAACTACTGCAACTGCGGTAAGTAATATTCTTAATATAAAATTCATAATATTCAGATTAATTAGATTTTGAAAAATACAAAAAACGCCGGAAAAATCCGGCGTTTGTAAATCTGTATTAAAAAGTATGTGTTCTTATTGAACTTCGTTGTTATAGGTAACTGTACCGTAAGCACCTACGTTTACTTTAGGTACATCGGCATTATAAGTAGTATTAATTGCATCAATTATACGGTTAGAAACTATTGCGTTTCCTCGAGGTGTAAGGTGGATACCATCAAGTGAAAAAGCACCTCCAGTTACAAAATCTGAAGTTACAAATCCGCCGTCAAAAGAGATCCCATCTGTTGCTAATTTATTAAGCATTGCATTGGCATCTACAAATGCAAGACCATTAGCCTCTGCCAAACCAGAAATAACCTGATTATATCTAGTTGTAGCATCTCTAATTAATTCTTGCTCTGCATTTGTCAAAACGTGCTCGTCTCCTAATGGAACCGAAACCCCGTTTATCATATTTGGATTATCACCCACGGGAGTTCCAAGAATTCCAGAGCTGGTTAAAGGAATAAGATCTGTAGGTGTAGCCTGTCTTAACTGACTCAACAATCCTGCAGTTTGAGGATCAAGATTAAATGGCGCTCCCTGAATAGCCTGGCCAATATTGGTTAGCGACTCATCTTGTAGCGTTACATAGTTTTGACCTTCAGCAAAATTAATTTGTCGGCTTTGCGCTTCTTCAGCGGTAATAAAACCAGCCTGAACCAAACCAGGCAGAACCTGTGTATTGTAAGCTGAAAATTGCTGATTTAAGGCTGCAGCGGTTTGAGCATCTAGAGGTATAGCATTAACGGGAACTCTTGTAAAAAAAGGAACCGAAGCTACATCTGGAATATTAATAAGAACTCCACCACTTGCACTTGCGGCTAAAGCCTGTACCATTTCACTATATACACTGGCAAAAACGTTTGGATCTGTAATATCATTATCTGCGTATGTAGAAGGCTGCAAATTATTTAATTGATATACTCCTGTTCCACCAGTTCTAGCATAACCAAGAACATCATTATTTCCTATCCATAAAGAAAAGAAAGTTGGGTCTTGAGCAAGAGCATCTTCCATTACAGAAGCATTAGGCGCAGATGCGAAGCGAGCAAAATAAGGGTTTGCAGTTCCTACTGCTATTCCCTGAACATTTCCATATCCTGCAGCGCCTAAATGATAAGATTTAGCGCCGGGTACTCCCATATTACTAAAAGGCCCCTGTTGAACATTTCCCACTTCAGTAGTTGGTTGCATTCCTGTATATACTCGCGGAAGGGTATCGCCATTTACTACAGATAGCACCAATCGATTATTAGTTATTTGATTACCTCCAGCTAAAAGTCCGCCGGCATTATCACTCATAAAAGGAATGGTAAAATCCTCGATATCCTGGGTTTTTTCAAATTGCTGCGCAAGGATGTTTGGATAAGAATTTTCCTGCCCGGTGATATAAAGGGCGTTATCTGCATATCCAGCAGTGAGTGAATTACCAAGGGCTACGTATCGGGAAAAATCTGCTTCCCCGTTACTGTACGCACCGGCTTCGTCTACCGGGTTATCAAATTCTGGCTCGCAGGAAACAATTCCCAGCGCCAATATTGCTATATATTTAAAATACTGTTTCATCTTCTAAATTTTATAATTTGTAGGTTACACCAAGTCCAGGAATAAAGGCTGAAGTTTTATAAGTTCCCTCAAAAGGAACAGTCTCTCCATTCTCAGTATAATAATTGTAAGATTCGTCTACTTCTTCATACCTGTTGTAAAGGAAAGCGGCATCTATAGAGAATCTGTCACTTACATGTAAAGAAAGTCCGCCAGTAAATCCGTGGGCATCGTTTCTTGGAGTTTCAGGAGCAAAGTATCCTGATTGTACCGGAGATTCATCAAAATAATATCCAACTCTCAATGTAACGGTTTCGTTTGCAAGATACTGTAATCCAAACCTGTAAGTAGATGAATTCTTATAATTTCTTGGGTTATTTGAATCTGGAGTTGCATTTGCGAAGTCTATATCTAAAGATTCGTATACATCCCAATAGGTCATGTTATAATCGAATGCAAAAAGCCATTTATCCAGAAGCTCATAAGAAAGCCCTACTGAAAGCTCCGCTGGCATAGGCAATGCAGCATCAAATTGTGTATCCTGAAACGGAGTTAAAGGAGAATTTGGAACGTTTTGAAAAGTAGCGTCCCCGCCTTCTGCTTCAACCATAATTTCACTTCGGTAATTTATACCAAAACGTAAATCTTCGGTTGCGTTATACATTGCACTGGCAGACCATCCAAAAGCGCTAACCCCACTGGCATCTACGGTTACATTAGATCGGTTTCCATCAAGATCAGTTAGCGTACGGTTAAGGTTACGGTTAAAGTTTACCGATCCATTTACATAGATTGGCCCACCACCAACACTTAATTTATCTGAAATTTTTACAGAAGCCAGAGCCTGGATATAAATTGCCTGGAGATCTATATTGTTTACCAAATGAGACCCGGCCCAATCTGTTGGCCACTCTACACTACTACCGTAGGGAGTATAAGCTGCCAATCCTAAAGTTAACCAATCGTTTACACGGTAAGAACCATAGGCATAAAATGGCGTTCCTACAGCACTATCGGTTTCAGAGCTAATTCCAAATTCTGAATTTTGATATTTCACATTGGAAAAAACAGCACTGGCACCGGCTGCTACATTTATCTTGTTTTCAAGATACACAAGGCCTGCGGGGTTAAAAAATGCAAGCTCAGCATTGTTGACTACCGCAACACCGGTGTGGCCCATAGCTAGCGATCTTTGTCCCTGGAGACTCACTCTATACCCACCTGCATAAGTTACCGCAGCCATTAGACCAAAAAGGCCCAGGAAAAGTAATTTTCTCATAATTGATTTGGATTTTATTCTATACTAATAATTTACTATCTCCAAATTTAGAATAAATTACATATTACTCAACAAAAAACGATAATTTATTATGCACACATAATAAATTTAGAAGGATTTTAAAGAAAATCGGCCACAGCTTTGTAGAAATCGTTCATTTTCTCAGCGTGAACCCAGTGCCCTGCATTGCGAATTTCTTCAAATTTAACTTCAGGGAATTGTTTTTGAATAGCAGCTTCGTCTTCTTCTTTGATATAATTTGAATTAGCGCCTTTTATAAAAAGCGTAGAACCCTTAAAAATTTTATCTTGCGGAAGAGACTTACCAACTTCTTCAATATTCACTTTTAAAGTTTCCAGATTCACCTTTAGACAGTATGTGCCCTCAGATTTTCGGTTTAGATTCTTTAAAAGGAAAAGCCTGATTGGTTTTTCGGAAATAAATTCTGAAAGTAATTTATCGGCTTCCTGCCGGGAGTCTAAATCTGCCTCTTCCAGGGCCGTTAACCCATCCAGTATTTGCTGATGATGCGGTTTATAATATTTGGGCGCAATATCTACCACAATAAGTTTTTCCACCAAATCAGGATATTCGGCTGCGGCAAGCATTGCAGTTTTACCTCCCATAGAATGCCCCATTAAAATAATATTTTCTAAAGAATGTTGCTCGCAATAATCCTTCACATCTTCAGCCATTAACTCGTAGCTATGCTCATTGGTATGCGGACTTTTACCGTGGTTACGTTGATCTATAAGATGCACCTGGAAATCCTTTTCTTCAGCAAGTTTATTACCAATGGTTTTCCAGTTATCACTCATTCCTAAAAAGCCATGGAGAATTAATAAGGCTTGTCCCTCTCCCAGTATTATAGAATTCAATTTCATTGCAGTTGTTTTTTATGGAATTGTATTATTTCAGCAATTCCAGGTATTTTTCAATGGTTTTTTCCAGCCCAATGTATAAAGCTTCAGCAATTAGTGCGTGGCCAATAGAGACCTCATCTAAGTAAGGTACATTATCTTTAAAATATTTTATATTTTCTAAAGAAAGATCGTGCCCGGCATTTATTCCCAAACCTAATTGATGCGCCAGAGTTGCACATTTTTTATAAGGTTCTACCCCAGTTTTATCACCTTTTGCATATTTTACTGCAAAAGCCTCGGTATATAATTCTATTCTATCTGTACCGGTTTCCACAGCTCCTTCAATCATTTTTTTATCGGGATCAACAAATATAGAAGTACGAATACCGTTATTTTTAAATTCCTGGATTACTTCCTGAAGAAATTCTTTGTTTTTAATGGTATTCCAGCCGGCATTTGAGGTAATTGCATCTTCGGCATCTGGTACTAAAGTAACCTGGGCCGGTTTTGCCTCCAGCACCAAATTAATAAATTTTGCAACCGGATTTCCTTCAATATTAAATTCGGTATTTACAATTGGAGAAAGATCCCTAACATCCTGGTAAGTAATATGCCGTTCGTCTGGTCTTGGGTGCACGGTAATACCCTGCCCACCAAAAGATTCTATATTTTTAGCGGCTTCTACCACGTTAGGAATATCGCCGCCGCGTGCATTTCTTAAAGTCGCAATTTTATTGATATTTACACTTAATTTAGTCATTTTATAAGCTTTTGTTTAACAAAAATACAAACTTGTAAATGCCCTAATGAATTTTATTTTAATTAATTTGCATAAAAAGGAAGCGACATCATGAACATGGAAGATTTTATAATTAACGATGTCTCTATAAGGCATTTTTCTGATAAAATTGGGGAAGTCCAGGACTTGTTCAACCAGTTAACCTATTCGCATTTACCGGTAGAAAATAACGGTATTTACATGGGTTGTATTTCAGAAAACGATATTCGTTGTTTTGAAGCCGAAAAATCGCTGGAAGATTATCAATATGCCCTGGAAGGTTTCTTTGTAAGAAATACAGATTTTTGGCTGGATATTCTAGAGCGCTTTGCCCAGAACAATACCAATATTCTTCCAGTTTTAGATGAAGAAAACACCTATTTGGGCTATGTAGAACTCAACGAAATTATTGCCTTATTTAACGAAACGCCTTTTTTAAGCGAAGCGGGAAATATTATTGTAATCCAAAAAGGCATTAAAGATTATTCCTTTAGCGAAATCACCCAAATCACCGAATCTAATAATGCCAATATTCTTGGGATCTTTATTTCAAAAATTGAAAATGATGTTGCCCAAATCACGGTTAAATTAAGCCCTTCGGGTATAAATGAAATTATTCAGTCTTTCCGCCGCTATGGTTATAAAATAATTTCTGAACACCGGGAAGACAATTTCAACAAAAATCTTAGAGACCGCTCTAAGTATTTAGATAAATATATGAATATATGAAAGTAGGCATCTACGGTCAGTTTTACCATACCAATGCCGGGATCTATATAGGGCAGCTTCTGGAATTGCTGAAGCGCGAAAATATTAAAGTAGTAATTGAAGAAAATTTCCTGGATCTAATTCATTTAAACAAAACTATAAATGAAAATTACTCACACTTCAACACATTTGAAGAGTTAGATAATAGTTTCGATTTGTTTTTTTGTATTGGTGGAGATGGTACTATTTTAAAATCTATAAATTATATTAGAAATTTAGATATTCCAATTGTAGGAATTAACACAGGGAGATTGGGCTTTTTGGCAACTATTCAAAAAGAGGAAATCAAAGAATGTTTACAGAGTATTCTTGAAAAGAAATTTAGTATTTCCCGCCGAACTGTTTTAAATATTAAAACAAATCCCACCAGCCACGACCCGGTTTTTAGAAATATAGCCCTTAACGAAGTTGCAGTTAGCCGAAAAAACACCACTTCTATGATTACCGTAGATACGTGGTTAAACGACCAATATTTAAATTCTTATTGGGCCGATGGGTTAATTGTTTCTACCCCCACAGGTTCTACCGGTTACTCCCTTAGTTGTGGCGGTCCGGTTATAACCCCAGATGCAGGCTCTCTTATTATTACCCCCATTGCGCCGCATAATTTAAACGCACGTCCTTTAGTAATTAAAGACGATACTAAAATAACACTTCGGGTATCGGGACGGGAAGAATCTCATTTAGTTTCTATGGATTCCCGCATCGCAACCCTGGAAAATGATACTGAAATTATTATAGAAAAAGCACCCTACGCAATAAATCTTGTTGAACTTAAAGGCGATAGTTTTCTTCACACCCTAAGAAAAAAGTTAATGTGGGGTGAGGATAAACGTAATTAAGCAATAAATGATTTTAAAAACTGTTTAAGAATATATACAAAATTGCTCAAATTATTGTGGAGCAAACATAATTGTTATATTTGCAAACTTTTGAAAGCCTATGAGGTACCTATTAGTTGTAGTAATCATGCTTGTTTTTGCTCCAAAAACAAATTCTCAAACATTTGAAGTAGGACCATATATTGGTGGCGCCAATTATATTGGAGATGTAGGGCGAACCAATTTTGTACTACCCAGCGGACTAGTTGGAGGCGCATTGCTTAAATGGAATCGCAGCCCACGTCACGCTTTTAGATTTTCGCTTTTATATGCAGAAATAAATGCCGACGATGCAAATTCTAATGACCCCCGAAGATTAAACAGAGGCTACTCTTTTAACAATACAATTGCAGAAGCTTCGTTAGGATTAGAGTATAATTTCTGGAGTTTTGATCTGCACGAAGGCCATTCCCAAAGCACCCCATATTTGTATACTGGGATAACTTATTTTAGAGCAGATCACTTACTGCTTGATGCCGATTTTCCTAACGGTCAATTGGAAAACCAGGGCGCAAACTGGGATTTTGCTATTCCGGTAGTTTTTGGTTATAAAGAAAGTATTACCTCGCATATTGTAGGAGCCCTGGAAGTAGGTGTTCGTTATACTTTTACCGACAACCTGGATGGAAGCTGGCCTGAAGAAATTTTTGGGAACAGAATGCCAAAAAGGGAATTCGGAAATAGAAATACCAACGATTGGTATGTTTTTACGGGCGTGAATTTCACCTTCTCGTGGGGTAGGGAACCTTGCTACAGTAGATTTTAATATGGATTATAAAAAAAACATAGATCTTAAGAAACTACCTAAACACATTGCCATAATTATGGATGGTAATGGGCGTTGGGCAAGAAAAAAAGGCTTTCTTAGGGCTGCAGGGCATGAAGAAGGCACCACCGCAGTTAGAGATGTTGTAGAAGCTTCAGCCGAAATTGGTATAGAATACCTCACCCTCTATGCTTTTTCTACCGAAAACTGGAAGCGTCCAAAACTAGAAGTAGACACATTAATGCGTCTATTGGTCTCTTCCTTAAGAAAAGAAATTAAAACACTTCAGGAAAATAATATTAGATTAAACGCTATAGGAAATCTAAATACCCTGCCTAAAAAGGTATTTAGAGAACTTCACGAAGTTATTGAGAAAACTAAAACCAACGATCGTATGGTGCTTAACCTTGCACTAAGTTACGGTTCACGGGAAGAGCTAAGTTCTGCAATACGTGAAATTAGCCTGAAAGTTAAAAATAATGAAATAAGCGCCGATGCTATTGATGAATCGGTTATAAATCAGCATCTTTACACCCGAAATTTTCCGGAGGTGGATTTACTAATCAGAACCAGCGGAGAACAACGTATAAGCAACTTTTTATTATGGCAAATTGCTTATGCCGAATTATATTTTACAAAAATCTTATGGCCAGATTTTAGAAAAGAAAATCTTTTTGAAGCCATTTACAATTATCAAAATAGAGAAAGACGATTTGGAAAAACCAGTGAGCAACTCAGTTAGCGCATTCATGACGAAGAAAGTATTTACCCTTCTGGCAATAGCATGCAGTTTAATATTTAGCATTTCTTCACAAGCTCAGGGCTTACCATTAGCAGATGGCAAAAAATATATAATTGGAGATATAAAAGTTACGGGTACCGTTAGTTTTAACGAGCAAACCGTAATTGCTTATACCGGTCTAAAAAAAGGGGAAGAAATCTATATTCCCGGAGATAAAATTAGTAGCGTGATCAATAAACTATGGGATATTGATCAATTTAGTGATATTAACTTTTATATCACCAATGTAAGTGACGGCAATGTAGCCGATCTTGAAATTGAGATCCAGGAAGTTCCAAAACTTAATAAAGTTCAGGTTACCGGACTTAAAAAACGGGAGCAGGAAGAAATAATTAAGGAAAACAAACTAAGAACAGGGGCAAAAGTTTCTGAAAACCTTATAACTACCACCAAAAATTATATTGAAAGTAAGTATAGAAAAGAAGGTTATTTTAATGCTAAGGCAAAAATAAGCACCAGCGAAGTTACCGATACTACCGCAAATACCAACCTGGTAAATATGCTTATAAATATAGACCAAGGTGATCGTGTAAAAATTGCCGAAATAAACTTTTCTGGCAACGAAAAATTTTCTAACTGGAAGCTTAAAAGGGCCATGAAAAACACCAAACAAAAGAATTTTTTCCGCTTTTGGAAAAGATCAAAATTTGTTAGGGCAGATTACCAGGAAGACAAAGAAAATATTATAGATAAATATAAGGAAAGCGGTTATAGAGATGCCAGGATTGTAACAGATTCTTTGGTAGAAGTTGACGACGAAACCATAGCCTTAAACCTTAAGGTAGAAGAAGGAGATCAATATTATATTGGTAATATAGATTATTTAGGAAATTCGGTTTATACCGATGCGCAATTACAACGAGCTTTAGGAATTAATAAAGGTGATGTTTATAACGGGGTGCTCTTAGACGAGCGAATTGCCGATGAAACAAAACCAGACGGGGAAGATCTTTCTAACCTATATAAAAACAACGGTTATTTATTTTCTACCATCAATCTTGTAGAAACCAATGTTTACAACGATACCATAGATTTTGAAATACGAATAATTGAAGGAAAAGAAGCATACTTCAATAATATTAGTGTAACCGGAAACGACAAAACAAAAGATCACGTTATTTATCGTGAATTAAGAACAAAACCAGGCCAAAAATATAGCCAGGAAGATGTTGTAAATACCGTTAGGGAACTTGGACAACTTGGATTCTTTGATGCAGAGCAATTAGAACCAAAATTTGTTGATCCAGATCCGCAGGCCGGTACTTTAGACCTTGAATATTCTGTTGTAGAAGCAGGCGCCAGCCAAATAGAACTACAAGGTGGTTACGGTGGCGGTGGCTTTATTGGTACTTTAGGACTTTCTTTCAACAACTTCTCTTTATCTGGAATTTTTGATAAAGAAGCCTATAAGCCAGTACCTATGGGAGATGGGCAAACGCTTTCTTTAAGAGCACAGGCCAGTACGTTTTATCAAACGTATAGCCTGTCTTTTCAGGAGCCATGGCTTGGAGGTAAAAAGCCGGTGAGTTTGCAAACTTCTTTCTCTTATACAAGACAGTTTTTATTCGATTATATAAACAGAGAAGCCGATAGAAGCAGAAGTTTTGATATCCTGGGAATAAACGTAGGTTTAGCAAAACGTTTAACCGTACCAGACCCTTATATGACGGTATCTCACTCTGTAGGTTTTCAACGTTATAACCTAAATAATTATAATACCGGTTTATTTACGTTTGGTGATGGGCATTCTAACAATTTTACCTATACTTTTGGTCTTACAAGAGATAACACCTACGTAAACCCAATTTTCCCAATGGGAGGTTCTAAATTTAAACTTACAGCAAAATTCACACCTCCTTATTCTCTATGGAACGGTGTAGATTATGCTAATTTAGATGATCAAAGAGAGTTTCAGCTGGAAGATGATAATGGAAATCTTATAGACCAGCAAGGGAACAGGGTGACTCCAGAAAATGCTGTGGGGGATCAACGAAAAATAGATCAGAAGAAATTTAACTGGTTAGAATTCTATAAAGTTAAGTTTAGTGGTGAGTGGTTTACTCAAATCTATGACAAACTTGTACTAAGAACTAACGCCGAATATGGTTTCCTTGGAGCTTATAATAGCGATCGTGGTGTTCCACCTTTTGAAAGATTCTTTCTTGGGGGAGATGGCCTTGGTGCATTTAGTTTAGATGGTAGAGAAACCGTACAGTTAAGAGGTTATCCAAATCAATCTGTAGTTCCTTTAGATCGTCCTGCCGGAGTTAATGATGATGGTGCTACCATTTACAACAAATACTCTTTAGAACTTAGATATCCTATTACTTTAAAGCCAACAGCATCTATTTATGCACTTACCTTCCTGGAAGCAGGTGCATCTTACGATAATTTCAGGGACTTTAATCCTTTTCAGGTGAATAGATCTGCCGGCGCAGGTTTAAGAATCTTTATGCCAGCCTTTGGTTTACTTGGTATTGACTTTGGTTACGGTTTTGATCCTATTGGAGGACAACCCGGGCCTAACGGTTGGGAAACGCATTTCATTATCGGACAGCAATTTTAATTTGGCACGATATTTTCTATATTCGATTTAAGTATGCTTAAAAGAACATTTTTATTCACACTTTTTATTTTTATTGGATTAGGGGCAAGCGCTCAAAAGCCAATAAATATAGGCTTTGTGGATATGGAATACATCCTTGAAAATGTTCCAGAATATCAGCAAGCTTCATCTCAATTAGACGAGCGAGTAAAAGAATGGCGAAACGAAATTGAGCAAAAGCGAAACGAAATTAGTGAAATGAAAACCAGCTTGCAAAATGAACGGGCGTTACTCACTCCCCAACTAATTGAAGAACGGGAAGAAGAGATCGCTTACCAGCAAGAACAGGCTACAATTTATGAGCAGAAACGTTTTGGCCCGAAAGGTGATTATATGATTCAAAAAAGGCAATTAATAAAGCCAATCCAGGATCAGGTTTTTAACGCCCTTCAGGAAATAGGTGAAAACAGAGATTTCGATTTTATATTTGACCGTAATGCTGAATCGGGTATGTTATTTGCAAAAAAACGTTTTGATTTAAGTGACCAGGTTCTAAGAAGTATTAACAGAGCTTCTAACCGCAAACAAATTGAAACAAAACAGGAAGAACGAGAACTTGAGAGAGCTGAAGCGCGTACAGCAGAGGAAGATGAAGAATTAAGCCAACGCGAACAAGCTATTGAAGACCGTAAAAGCGAACGCGAAGCCTTAATAGAGGAACGCAGAAAAAAACAAGACTCTATTAAAGAAGCCAGGCAAAAAGCTTTTGAAGAACGCCGGGAAAGGATTTTAAAGGAAAGACAACAAAAAAGAGATTCTATAGAAGCGGCACGAAATAGAAAAGACACCATAAACTAAATAATTTTAAACCTTAATACTTAAACAATTAATATCAATTAAAATGAAACAATTCAGAACACTTTTTATAGCCCTTGCATTAACCATAGGAGCTACTGCATTTACAAACGCACAAAGCAAAGTTGCGCATATCGCAACCCAGGAGCTTGTAGAAACCATGCCTGCTTATAAAGATGCAATGTCTCAACTTGAAAAGTTAGAGAAAACTTACGATGCTGAGATTAAAGACATGCTTACTGAAGCTCAAAACACGATGCAACGTTACCAATCTGAAGCTGAAACAGTAACAGAAGAAGAAAACGCAAAACGAGCAAGCGAACTTCAGGCAACTGAAAGAAGAATCCAGGAACACAGCCAGAGAGCTCGTCAGGAACTTCAAAAGAAAGAAAACGATCTAATTAGACCGGTAATTGAGAAAGCTCGTGAAGCTATCCAAAAAGTAGCAAGAGAACAAGGATTTGATTATGTACTTGACTCTACTACAGGAACAGGAGTAATTCTTGCCGATGGTAAAGATCTTATGACAGATGTAAAAGCTGAATTGGGAATGTAATATTCACCCAATACATAAATAAAGATTAAAAACTGCGCCCTTTCCAGGCGCAGTTTTTATTTTTGTATCAATGAGCAATTTGCAACCCATAGGTATTTTTGATTCTGGTGTAGGGGGAACTTCCATTTGGAGAGAAATTCACGAGCTACTTCCCTTTGAAAAAACCACCTACCTCGCCGATAGTAAAAACGCTCCATACGGCGAAAAACCTATTGAAGATATTAAAAATTTAAGTCGAAAAAATACTGAAAAATTGCTGGAAATGGGCGCCAAAATTATTGTGGTTGCCTGCAACACCGCTACCACAAACGCAATTAAAGACCTTAGAAATGAATATGCAATTCCTTTTATAGGGATTGAACCGGCTATTAAACCCGCTGCTTTAAATACCAAAACCAAAACTATAGGAATTTTGGCTACCCGCGGAACCTTAACCAGCACACTTTTCTCAAAAACATCAGATTTTTATGCCAGAAATATTAATGTGGTTGAAGTAGAAGGTCGTGGCCTGGTAGAACTTATTGAAGCAGGAGATTTAGATTCTCCCCAAATGAGAAGCCATTTACTCAGACTCCTGGAGCCGTTTTTAGTAAATAAAATAGATTACCTGGTGTTGGGTTGTAGTCACTATCCCTACCTTATTCCTATTTTAAAAGAATTATTGCCAAAAGATGTTATAATTATAGATTCTGGAGAAGCAGTGGCCAGGCAAACAAAATCTATTCTTAACGAAAATAATTTATTAATAACGGAAGCGCCTTCTCAAAAACCTATCCCGGAATTTTTCAGCAATACCAATCCTAAGGTGCTTGGAAATTTAACTGAAGCCGTAAAATATGGGTATAAAGTTAACTATCTGGATTTCTAATAATTAACTGCCGGGACATTTTTCTCCCATCGCCATCTACTCTTTCCAAAATTGTATCCTATAGTAATTTGATGAAAACCATTATTACTTAAAACCACCGAGTTAAACTGGTAGCTAAAAGTATAGCCAAACATAAAATTTTTGTAATCTAAACCTAAAAAAGGAGTAATATACCGTAGCTGCTGACTTTCAACTTCGTTACCATCCGTAGTATATTCGGCACCTTCAAAACTGTTTCGATAAGAAAGTCCGCCCCATAGTTGCCCGAAATCAACTTCCCGATACACTTTCATATTTAAATCAATATTCATTTCATTGGTGGCTTCTCGTAGCTGATATAAAATTGAAGGCTCATAACTCCAATCATTATTATTATCAAAAACATAACCCGTAGAGAATAAATATTTACGCTGATTGCTCGGCACTGCGTCAGAATAGAAAAGTTCGCGCCGTACAGAAATTATATTCTTAGCCGCCAAGTGCGCAAAGAAATCCAGATAATAATAAGACATACCAATATCCATATTTCCGAAGATGTCAGAAACATTACTCCCGCTTACAATAGGATCAAATTCGGTAAACCCACTTTGATCTAATCTATGCTGAATAATCCCGGCGCTAATTCCAAAGGAAAGCTGATTTAGAAATTCATTTCTGGCGAAATGTAAATGATAAGCCACCGTTCCATAAGCACCAATTTTAGAGAAATTCCCATTTTGGTCATTAAAAACAATTCCTCCTACCCCAAGTTTATCTCCTACTCTACCATTAACCGCAAGAGTTTGTAAGCTGGGCGCATTATCTACGTCAAACCATTGCTGCCTGGCAGTAAGCCTAATTTGATTTCTATTAGCAGCACCGGCCATAGAAGGATGAAGAAGAAAAAGATTATCAGTCAGGTAATCTGAATATATAGGAATTACTTCCTGGGATTTCACCGAAGAACCGGTTAAAAAAACAAATATAATTAAGAATAGAAATTTAAAGCCTGAACTAATTTGATTAGCTCTTAAAAAAACATTATAATCTCCAGTAAATAAAGTTCTAATCCCCATAAGAAAAGTAAAGATATAGATTAACTAAGTTTTCTTTAGTACTTTTGCAAAAAAATTAATATGAGCACTTTCACCATAAATATACAAGCCACCAACAAACCGGGTATCATTAAATTTGAAACTAACAAATTTCTAACCCGGCACGAGAATTACGAGTTTAAAAATATTGACGAAGCATCCAAATCTCCTATAGCCCAACAGTTATTTTATTTACCATTTGTAAAAACGGTTTATATCGCACAAAATTTTATCGCGATAGAAAAATATGATATAGTTGAATGGGATGATGTACAGGAAGAAGTTGCCGCGCAAATAGAAGAATTTTTAAATAAAGGCGGCGTAGTGATAAAAGAAGATTCTAAAGAAGCTAAGAATGTTCCTGTAACTGTGTATGCTGAAAGTACTCCAAACCCGGGCGTAATGAAGTTTGTAGCCAACAAAAAACTGGTTTTAAAAACTGCCGAGTTTAAAAATATTGATGAAGCTAAAGATGCGCCACTTGCGCAACAACTTTTTCATTTTCCATTTGTAAAAGCCGTATTTATAGATTCTAATTACGTTTCTATCCATAAGTATGATGTTGCTGAGTGGGAGGAAATCACCCTGGAGTTAAGAGAATTTATCACTAATTACCTACAGGATGGGAAAGAAGTTCTAAAAGCCGAAGCCTCGGTACCGCAACAAACTGAAGCAGCGAGCCATCCTGCAAATCCAGAGGTAAGCCAGGAAATTAAGGATCTTGACGATACTTCTAAACAAGTTATCGCAATTTTAGATGAATACATTAAACCTGCGGTTGCCAGCGACGGTGGAAACATCCTTTTTGATTCTTATAATGCCGATAATAAAACCGTAAAAGTAATTCTTCAGGGAGCTTGTAGTGGTTGTCCTTCTTCTACAATGACGCTTAAAAGCGGAATTGAAACAATGTTAAGGGATATGCTACGCGGAAAAGTTGATTATGTAGAAGCAGTAAACGGATAATTCTATATACGCTAAAGCGTAGACTTCGCTTCCACATAAAATTCTCTGAATAACTGAATTAGACTAAGGGTAGACGAAATAAGGTCTTTAGACTCCAGTAAAAGCCCAAAATAAAGTTTTGTGTTTTTAGGACTGCTTTCTGAAGTCCTTATTCGTGTGATCTGTTTCTCTATCATTTCTGAAACCATATCGAGCAATTGTTGCTTTTCAGCAAGAATATTGTCTAAGCGCTCAAAGTCGTGTTCATCAAAGGTGTATTTTATCTCTCCAAATAACTCCTGAAGTTTTCTATCAATCTTTTTCAAATCCCTAATCTGGTTAAATTTCAGGTTTTTGTGATTGTTATTTACGTGTTCAAAAGAGTTTCTGGTAATGTATCGGGTAGAGTTTACCATTTCCTGCAAATAATCCAGCAAATGAATATAAAACCGGCTTGCTTCCACCGAATCTTCGTCTAGCGATTTTATAAAGTAATAGATATTTCCTTTTAAATCATCTACTTCGCTTTCAAGCTCTCGAACTTTCTTATTATTCTTCTTAAGTTTTCCTAAATCGTGATAACCCAGGTTATCTACGGTTTTGGTATAGCGTTTACTAATTCCAGAAATTACCTGTGAGATATTTACAGAGCTTTCTGCAGTAATTTCGTTAATAGTAATTATATCGGTACGCTTATACCTTTTCTGGCGCTTATCGGCTTTAGCTTTTTTAGCGTGAGAGAGTGTATTCTTAACGATAAAAAAGGCGGTTATAGAAACCAATACGGCTATAGCAATTAAACCTCCATAATAAATTATTGCGGCAAAAATTGCTGCTCCTAAAAAAGCCACCAAAGCCGTAACAAACCAGCCTCCAATTACATTTAAAACTCCCGCCACCCTGTAAACGGCACTTTCCTGGTTCCAGGCTCTATCGGCCAAAGAAGTACCCATGGCTACCATAAAAGTAACGTAAGTGGTAGAAAGCGGAAGTTGCCAATTAGTTCCCATGGAAATTAGAATACTGGCTACCACCAAATTCACTGAAGCCCTCACCAAATCGAATGCGGGTGGTGCTATTTCCCTGGGCTGATTTTTAGTCTTTGGAGTTTCAAACTGGTTATTTATCTGCTTTCTAACTTTCTGCGGAAGTACATCTGAAACCGCAGCACCAAACATAATAGAATACCTAACAATGGTTCGGGATAAATAATTAGCTCCAAACGGTTCTGCCCCCTCATTTTGCCTGGAAAGCTTTACGCCGGTATCTACCACGGCCCTTGCTTTTCCAGAAAACCACAAGGTAAGTACCATAACTCCGCCGGCAAATATGAGGATTATCTCTGGTGTGGGAACGCTGCCGGCGAGATCACTCATTAATAATTGAGAAGCTGGAACTCCAGAAACACTCCAAATTTCGTAAGATTGCCAGGCTGCTATTGGTACCCCAATAAAATTCACCAAATCGTTTCCGGCGAAGGCCAGGGCCAGTGCGAAGGTACCAACCACTACAATTATTTTAAGAATATTTACCCTAAAAAAACTAATAAGAATTTTAGAGAGCATAGTAAAACCAAGCAGACTAAAAATAATAATCTGTATTCGATTCTCATTTACATCGTCTACAAAGTGATCTGAAACAAAAGCCATACTGTTAAGACCTTTTATGAGGATAAAATAAAAGATCGCGGCAAGAGAAACTCCTCCAAAAATAACCCCTGTAAACTTCAGCCTTTTTTCATATTTAAAAGAAAATACCAAACGTGAAAAATACTGCACCACCGCACCCGTAATAAAAGCAATAACTATGGCAATAAGAATCCCGAAAATAACTTCAGAAGCTTTTTCAACGTTTATAAAGTTTACCAGGTGCGAAACATCATTAGTAGTGTTAAAAATCTTGATTAAGGCGACACTTACGGCTGCTCCTAATAATTCAAACATAATGGAAACCGTAGTAGATGTTGGCAAACCCATAGAATTGAAGAAATCCAACAGCAAAACATCGGTAATCATAACGGCCATAAATATGACCATGATCTCTTCAAAATAGAATTCCTGCGGAAGAAAAATTCCTTTTCGTGCTACCTCCATTAATCCACTGGAAAATATAGCGCCCACCGCCACACCAAGACTCGCTATAATAAGGATAGACCTAAGGGACACCGCTTTGGAACCAATGGCAGAATTCAGGAAATTAATAGCATCGTTACTAACCCCAACCACCAAATCGGTGATGGCCAGAATAAATAGAATTCCCAGAATTATTAAATAAACATCCTGCATGCGAATAACTTCCTTTTAACCTGCAAAAATCAGTGATTTTTTCCTTATATCGCTTTTACGAAGGTTATTAAAACTTTAATTAATAATGTAAAGCTTCAATCATTTCGCAGAAATTTTAAAAGAAGTAGACCGGTAATTTACTGGTAATAACCCCTATTTTTTAGTTTCAATTTAGTTTTCGAAGAAATTAAAGCTATCTTTAGTTAATTGAATACTAACATTTTAAAACCAATCTATTATGTCTATTGTAAAAGTTATTGAGATCCTGGCAAATTCTACCGAAAGCTGGGAAGATGCCACAAAGAAAGCAGTGAAGCACGCCGCGAAAACTGTGAAAAATATAAAATCGGTTTATGTTAAAGAGCAAAGCGCACTTGTGAATGGAGAAAACATTACCGAATTTAGGGTTAATGTAAAAATCTCTTTTGAAGTCAATTAATTTTAGCTCAAGAAATTAGCAAGGCTCTCTGGGATTCCAGGGAGCTTTTTCATTTTAAAAAATAACCATGACCACACCAAAATTCACCAATAGCCTAATAAATGAGACCAGTCCTTACCTTTTACAACACGCACATAATCCCGTAAACTGGAAGGCCTGGAATTCCCAAACTTTAAAAAAAGCGCGAGAAGAAGATAAATTATTGCTTATTAGCGTAGGCTATTCTGCCTGCCATTGGTGCCACGTGATGGAGCACGAAAGTTTTGAAGATGAAAGTGTAGCCGAAATTATGAACCAGCATTTTATAAACATAAAAGTAGATCGCGAAGAACGTCCAGATATAGACCAGGTTTATATGAATGCGGTACAGGTAATGACCGGTGCCGGCGGTTGGCCTATGAATATTGTTGCCTTACCTGATGGCAGGCCGGTTTGGGGTGGCACGTATTTTAGAAAAGAGCAATGGAAAGACGCTTTAAAACAACTTTCGGGACTTTACCAAACCAAGCCGGAGGAAATGAAAGCTTATGCCTCCAGGCTTGATGAAGGGCTTCAGCAATTACAGCTCATAAAAATTCCTGAAGAAGAAACGTCATTCTCTAAAAATTATCTGGCTAAAATTCTTGAAAAATGGCAAAATGGCTTCGATAAAAAAAATGGTGGTTCCCGCGGGGCACCAAAATTTATGCTTCCGGTAAACCAGGAATTTTTACTGCGAAGTGGCCTACAGCTAAAGAATAAAGAACTCCTTGAACATTCACTGCACAGCCTTAATAAAATCTCTTACGGAGGCGTTTTTGACCATATAGGCGGCGGGTTTTCGCGTTACTCGGTAGACGAGCGATGGCACGTACCACATTTTGAAAAAATGCTTTATGATAATGCCCAACTGGTAAGTTTATATAGCAAAGCTTATTCATTTACTAAAGATAATTGGTATAAAGAAGTAGTTTTTAAAACCCTAAATTTTATAGAAGAAGAACTTACCGATACTACAGGCGCTTTTTACTCGGCTTTAGATGCCGATAGTGAAGATGAAAACGGAAATAAAACCGAAGGCGCTTATTACGTTTGGAAAAAAGAGAACTTACAGGAACTTTTAAAAGAAGATTTTCCAATTTTTGAAGCTTATTATAATATAAATTCCTTCGGAAAATGGGAAGAGAATAATTATGTTCTTATCAGGTCTAAAAATGATGAAACCATAGCTAAAGAATTTGATCTTAGTTCATCTGAAGTGGAATCTAAAAAAGAAAATTGGACCAAAACTTTAAAAAAAGAACGTGACAAACGAACAAAACCGGGATTAGACGACAAAAGCTTAACCTCCTGGAATGCCTTGATGCTTAACGGTTATGTAGATGCCTATAAAGCATTTGGCCAACCAGATTTCTTAGAAAAAGCTCTTAAAAATGCTAAATTTCTTCAGGAATACCAGTTTAAAAAAGACTTTAGATTATGGCATAATTACAAAAACGGAAAAAGTACAATAAATGCTTACCTGGAAGATTACGTTTTTTGTACTGAAGCTTTTCTAAATTTATATGAAGCCACTTTTGATGAGAAATGGCTGGAAATTTCGAAGAAATTAGTTGAGGTTTGTTTTGAAGATTTTCAGGATAAAAAAACTGGTTTGTTTTATTTCACCTCGGCCAAAGATGAAGCGCTAATCACCAGAAATTATGAATTAAACGATAATGTAATGCCCGCCTCTAATTCTGTGATGGCCACAAATCTATTTAAACTATCTAAAATAACCGGAAACCATGATTATTACAATTTAGCTGAAAAAATGCTAAAAACGGTTCAACCTCAAATTGAGACCCAGCCCCAATCTTATGCCAACTGGCTGAATTTAATGCTTAATTTCACTGAAACCTATTATGAAGTAGCCATTACAGGACAAAATGCATTAGAAATAAGAAAAAAACTTCAGCAGGAATATTTCCCGCATACTGTATTTGCCGGCAGTACCGGTGAATCTGAAGTAGCACTTTTAAAATCGAGATTTAAAGCAAATAAAGATTTAATCTATATCTGCACCGACGGAAAATGTGATCTTCCTTTAAATTCCGTAGAAGAATCTATTAAAAAAATTAAACATTTTTAACAAAACTTAAACATAAAAGGTTCTGCCAAATAAAATATTTATAGTCAATTTGTTGATTGAAAAATTAATGATATTATGGATAAATTAAACGATTGGGGCGCCATCGCAAGAGAATACGCAGAAAAATTTATCGATTACCTACCAACCTTATTAGGAGCACTTGCGCTTCTAATTATTGGTCTTTGGGTAATTGGCATAATAGTTAAATATGTAGATAAATTATTTCAAAGAAAAGATTACGATGAAACTTTAGAAGTTTTTACGCTTAATGCTCTTAAATGGGGTTTACGCATCCTGCTTTTTGTTCTTTTTATTACTCAATTGGGAGTAGAAAGCGCTTCTTTGGTTGCCGCAATTGGTGCCGCTGGTTTAGCTATAGGTCTTGCAATGCAAGGCTCACTTTCTAACCTTGCCGGAGGTGTACTTCTTATTATATTAAAACCTTTTAAAGTAGGAGATTGGATAGAAGTTCAGGGAGTTTCGGGTACTGTGGTTGAAATTTCTTTATTCTACACTAAATTAGACACCTTTGGAAATCAACGTGCAGTAATTCCCAATGGCGAGTTAAGTAATGATAATATTATTAACTATAGCTTTAATGGTACGAGAAGGGAAAACCTAACTTTTGGTATTTCTTACGATGATGATTTAAAGAAAGCAAAACAAGTGCTTAGAGATCTTGTGGAAGAGCAGGAAGATGTACTTAAAGATCCCGCCCCACAAATTATTGTGACTGAACTTGGAGACAATTCAGTAAACTTTGGAGTAAGATATTTTGCAGAAAACAGTAAATTCTGGGATCTTCACTGGTATATGATTGAAGAAGGAAAGATAAGACTGGAAGAAGCCGGAATGACTATTCCTTATCCTCAGCGAGATGTTTATTTATACGACCAAACTAAAATGAATGGTACGATAGAAAAGAAATTGAACAAGAACAACTCAAATACTGCAGATTAACCGGCAATAAAATCTTTTAAGTAATAAGGCTCAAAATAAGCGACATCTTCGGTGTCGCTTATTTTGTATTTAGCTTCAGCCAAACTGCACATTTCACGTGCAGAGGGTAATTTATCTGATATAAATTTAGCGTTGGAATGTTTGCAAATTTCTTCAAACTTTTCTACGCCATTTCCTATAAAAACTGTTTTCTTCTTTTCAAGAAATTCAATAAAGGAACTTTCATCTAAAACCTCAGCTTTAGTTTCTCTAATATTCTTCAAATTTTGATCAAAGACTGCTGAATAAACTTCCATTCTACGCGCGTCTAACATTGGAATTATAAATCCTTTTTCCAATTCTACCTGCGCCGCTAAAGAAGCGAGCGTAGCGATAGAAATTAGAGGAATATCTAATGAAAAGCACAATCCTTTAGCAGTAGAAACACCAATTCTTAGACCGGTATAGGAACCAGGCCCTTTACTTACCGCAATTGCATCAAGATCTGTTACGGCAAAATTATTTTCTTTTAGAATTTCATCTATAAAAACGTGCAACTTCTCGGCGTGCGAATAATTGTTACTCTTATCTTCTTTAAGCGCAAGTTGAACGCCATCTTTTGAAAGTGCGACAGAGCAGTTTGTAGTAGCGGTTTCTAAGCAAAGTATTAATGCCAAATCTTCAAATTTTTCTTATTCTTATTTATTAGTCACCTCAACATCATCACCTTCTTTCAGGCTTTTTGTCACGGTATTATAAGGGCCGGTTATTACCGTTTCCCCTTCTTCCAGGCCTTCGGTAATTTCAATATTACTATCGTCCTGGATTCCCGTGGTAACTTTTCTAAGTTCGGCTTTTTCTCCTTCTTTTAGAAAAACGGCCTCATATTTTTGATCTTGATTTTTACCTGCCGTGGTATCATTTTTAATCACAATAGCACTAATAGGCACTCCAATTATATTGTCTTTTCTATTGGTAATTATATCTACAGTAGCTGTCATCCCCGGTCTAAATGGAGAATAATTCTCATCTTTTCCCGCTAAAAACTCTTTGTAAGATTCTTCTATAATACGAACTTTCACTTTAAAATTGGTTACCTGGTCTGTAGTAAGAGCAGCATCAGCCGAATTAGAAATTTCAGTAACAATTCCGCTGAATTCTTTTCCTAAATAGGCATCAACTTCAACAATTGTAGAATCTCCTACCTGTACTTTTACAATATCATTCTCGTTTACATCTACTTCAACTTCCATATTGGTGAGATTGGCCACCCTAAGAATTTCGGTACCGGCCATTTGCTGGGTTCCTACAACCCTTTCACCAAGTTCGGCATCAAGTTTTGAAATGGTTCCGCTCATAGGCGCGTAAATATTGGTACGTCCAAGATTATCTGTAGCTTCTTTTACCGTAGCCGCTGTACTTTGCATATTGTAATAAGCCGATTCTTTATTGGCCTGTGCTACTTCATATTCTGAAACGATCCTGTCCCATTCTGCTTTAGAAATTACACCCTTTTCAAACAAGCTTTTGTTTCGGTTATAGTTAGCTTCAGCTTGCTTTAAACTTGCCTGGGCCTGGGAATAATTTGCTCTTGAAGTTTCTAATCCTGCCTGGGCTCTATTTACGTTAGACTGGTAAATATCTGGATTTACCCTCACCAATAGGTCACCTTTTTCTACCGCCTGACCTTCAACCACGGGAAGCTCTATTATTTCTCCTGAAACTTCTGAAGAAAGTTTTACTTCAATTTCCGGTTGAATTTTTCCGGTAGCCGAAACTGTTTCTATAATATCTATAGGTTCAATTTTGGTTATTTCTACTTCTTTAAAATTGCCAGATTTACCAAACCAACCGGCTTTTTTCCCTACTATAAGTAAGACAATAAGCGCGAGAGCAATTCCGATAATTATAAAAAGAGTCTTTTTCTTCATGGTTTAAAATTTAAGATCGGTCACCGGTACTCCAAAATATAATTCAAGTACTTTTAGTTTAAAAATGTAATCGTATTTAGTTCTTAGCACTTCACTTTGTGCATTTTCATATCTCAATTTTGCCTGGCTAAATTCAAAAGCATTAGAAATTCCCACATCAAAACGTTGTGTAGAATATTCAAAAGCCTGCTCTTGCGCGTTTGCTGCAACCAGGGCCGCTTCGTAAGCTTCAAAAGCTCCTTCGGCATCTACATAAGCCTGATAAACATTCGCTTCAAGATCTAATTCTGCCTGCTCCAATTCATATTCCGCACGCCTGGCATTTACCTGGCTTCTTCTCACCTGGTTCCTGGTGGCAAATCCGCTAAAAATTGGTACACTAACCTGCACCCCGTAAGTCATACCATCGTTACGTTGTAATTGTTCAAAAAATGGTAGCGGGCTACCAATAGTAGTAAGCGTATTTGGTGCCACAACAATGTCACCGGTTTCTTCTACCACACCAATCTCCCGGGTAGGATCGTTAGGATCTATTTCTGCACCCACTATTCTTCCCTGTCCAGATTCCCTGGTATTATAGTTAAAGAAAGCTCCTACACTTGGGTAGTAAGCTCCTTTGGCAATTTCTACGTCTTTTTGAGCAAGTTCACGGTTTGCTTCAGCAATTTTAATTTCAGAACGTTCTTCTTTGGCTTGTTCTACTATATCCTCTACCGGGTTATCTAGAATTTCGGTTCCAAAAATATTATAATCTCTTTCTACGATATCAAAATTCTCATAATCTTTAATAAGCAGGGTTTGAGCTAAACTTATAAGAGAAATTCTAATATTATTTTGGGCCACAATTATTCGCTGTCTTTCATCGGCATTGGTAGCTTCAATTTCCAAAAGATCTCCCTGCGGTAAAGAACCGGCTTCTACGAGTTCCCTGGTTCTTTCCATTTGTTCCTGGGTAACTTCATTTTGCATTCTAAGAATTTCCAGGTTTTGCTTGTTAAAAAGCACCTGTAAATAAGAATCTGCTACAAACAACGTAATATCATCTTTCATCCTGTCTAGCGCATACTGGCTGGCAAGTTCAGATATCTTTGCACGTTGCAATTGTTTAAAGTTTCTTAGCCCATCAAAAAGGTTTAGACTTGCAGTTACTCCTGCAGAAAAGTTCCTGGTGGTTTGCGTTTGTAAAACTCCAGTAGTTACGTTTTGGGTAAGACCCGTATTCCAGGAATTTGTTGCAGATGCATTTATATTAGGCAGAAAATTACCAATTGCGTCTCTTCTACCAAGCTCTGCCAACTCCACATCGAGTTCGCTTTGTTTTACTGAAATATTATTTTTCAGGGCGTAATTAACGCACTCCTGGAGTGTCCATTTTTTGCCTTCCTGTGCTTTTAGCACTAAAGCAGAAAATAAAAATATGATTAGTAAGCTGTATTTTTTCATAATAGGAATTGTAGTTGATGAGTCTATGAAGTTCTAAACTTGTTACATTTTGAATTAAAAATCTAATTACCGGCAAACTCCGGACTAGGTTTTACAATGTTCCAAACCTTAATTTTATCGTCTTTAGAAATGCCATTTATTACCTGAACCTGAATTCCATCGCTTATTCCTAATTCCAAATCCCGTCTTTCAAATTCCTGATCTCCGGTTTGCACTTCTACAAAAGGCTTCTGGCTGTCTGGATCAAATTGAACAAGTGCTTCTTTAATAGCTAAAACCTCATCTGCCCGGTCTAAAATAATAGAGGCATTTGCACTTAAGCCGGCACGAATAAAGGTAGTATCGGCTTTATCTAAAGTTCCTTTTATCTCAAACTGAATGGCTCCGTTTTCGTCTACACCTTTTGGTGCTATATAATCTAAAATGGCATTAAAAGTTTTATTTTCTATGGCACCCACAGTTACCTCAAGCGGTAAATCTTCTTTAATTTTCCCCACTTCACTTTCATCAACTTTTCCTTCAAAAATCATTTCGTTAACATCGGCAAGCGTGGCTAAGGTAGTACCATCGTTAAAGTTGTTACTTTCAATAACCTGGTTTCCTACTTTAACCGGAACATCCAGCACCATTCCATCTACAGTAGATCTTATAAGCGTGTTGGCTGCACTACCAATACCGCTTGTGGTACCGGTTTGAACAATTTCAAAATTCTGCTCGGCAGAGCGGAAGTTTTGCTGCATTCTTTTAAAATTAGCTTCAGCATTATCAAAATCGTTTTGAGAAATCACTCCTTTTTCAAACAAAGATTTCTGTCTTTCAAAGGTTTTCTTTTCATTTTCTAAATTTATCCTCGCTGTAGCTACGGCATCTTTCGCACTTTGTAATGAATTTACATTGGGGATCACCCTAATTTTGGCAATAAGGTCACCCGCCTTCACTTTCTCACCGGCCTCAATATATATTTCATCTATAATTCCTGAAATATTTGGTTTTATTAGCACTTCTTCTTTCGGAACAATATTTCCCGTTGCCACCGTTTTCTTCACGATGGTTTCTATTGAAGCCTGCTCGGTTTCATAAACCGTAGGATCTTCCTGATTTTTTTGAAACAAATAGTATAACGCCCCTACAAAAACCACGGCGATCAATACTAAAATTGAGATGGTAACTGTTTTTTTCATTTTTTGATTGAATTTGTATTCTTTACTTTTTTTTGTTATTCGGTTCTAAGGGCATCTACAGGCTTGATCTTAATTGCGTTTTGCGCCGGAATAAGCCCGGCCAGCAAACCAGAGCAAATTAAAATCATTAAAGCAGTAAGTACCACTCCCAGGTCTACACTTGGATTGGCAAACATCATTTCTGAAGTATCCATACCGCTTAAGGCATAATTTATTGCGGCAATAATTCCGGTGGCAAAAATTATCCCTGCCATTCCTGAAATTATGGTAAGAAAAATAGATTCCATTAAAATTTGCCCCCTAATAGACCAGGGTGTGGCGCCAAGTGCACGCCTAACCCCAATCTCGTTGGTTCTTTCTTTTACTACAATGAGCATAATATTGCTAATTCCAATTATCCCTGATAGCAGTACTAAAATCCCTACAAAATAAGCCACTGCTTTTAAGGCTATAAACAAACCGTTTATTTTGTTGAATTCTTCGTATAAATCAAAATTACCTACGGCTCTATCATCTTCAGGATGAATAGAATGCCTGCTCTTTATGAGATCTAAAACGCTGGATTTTAAGCTGGTAATAGAATTTTCATCTTCGGCAGTGATCGCCATCCAACCTACGGTATCTCCCATATTAAAAGCCTGGGAAAAAGCCGTAAAGGGCACATAAATTTCTTTCTGTGCTTCTTCTGAATTTCCACCTCCGCCACCTTTCTTTTTGTATGTGCCAATTACCATAAAATTTACACCATTAATTTTGAGATAAGTTCCCAGGACTTCTTCCTCCTTTTCGTACAATTCGCGCCTTACCCCTTCACCAATTATGGCAACTTTACGCTTTTCCTGAATATCCAGATAATTAATAAACCTTCCAGAAGTAACATCCATAGGCTCCTGCTGAATGATTTCGGGATAATCTCCATACACGTTAAAGGCACCGGTTTGTAAACCGCGAACCACATTGTTATTTCCACCAAATCCCCCTAACTGGTTCCTGGGAGATATAAACCTAAGTCCAGGTACATTTTCCCGCAAGGCTTCAACATCAGAAGTTTTAAAATTATAGCGCCTGCCTTTGGGAAGGCCTTTATAAGGTTTAGAAGCCGTTTGTGTCCACATAAACATAGTATTGGTAGCTATACCTCCAAAACCTTGTTTTACGCCATTTTCAAACCCTTTACCGGCAGCCAGTAAAATAACCAGGATGAAAATTCCCCACATTACCCCAAAAGCCGTAAGTAAAGTTCTAAACCAGTTAGCACTTAAGGCTTCAATTATCTCGTTCCATTTATCCCTGCTAAACATATTATTCGTCTCTTAATGCTACAATAGGTCTAATTCTCGCAGCCCTCCAGGCAGGGAAAAATCCGGCGATTGCACCGGCCAAAACCAGGATAAAAACGGTAGTAAGGGCTACATTGAAATTAACCGAAGGATTGGAAATATACTGGGTTTCTATAAGCGGACCCACAAACTCCAATAGTAACAAACTGGCAATTAAACCTATAAACCCAGCAATTGCGGTTACAAAAATAGATTCGTGAAGTACCATTCCAACTATAGAAAGTGGCTCGGCGCCAAGTGCTTTTCTAATTCCAATTTCCCTGGTTCTTTCTTTTACAATTATGAGCATAATATTACTTACACCAACAATTCCGGCTATAATAGTACAAATACCAACTCCCCAGAAAAAGAATTTTATCATATCCATAAGATCGAAGAAACGCTTGGCATTTTCCAGAGAGTTATTAATGCTAATGGCACTTTCATCGTCTGGCGCTATGGTGTGGGTTTCTTTTAACTGATTTTCTATAGCTTCAGAAAAACGAGTAGAAGCGGCCAGGGCTGCTTCAAAGTTTTCTGCAGGCTCTAAGGTAAAAGCCATATTTGCAATATTATTACCGCCTCCAAAAACACGTTGTGCGGTAGAAAGTGGCATAAAAACCCTACTTTCTTCTCTTTCCCCACCCGGATCGGTAAAAACACCTATTACTTTAAAATTTACTCCTGAAATTTGAACATACTCACCAATGGGATCTTTTTTGTCTTTAAAAAGGTCGTTGCGTACTTTATTACCAACAACTACAACTTTTTCGAAATTTTGATGGTCTTTAAAATTTACAAATCTTCCTTCCACCATCCCACTGTTTTCCAGAAACTGATAATCTGGATAAACACCTTCTACACGATAAGAACCAGATTCTTTTCCAAAATTCACTATTCCATTCCAAATTCTGTAGATAGAAGATCTATATTCTAAATCGTCCTGATATTTAACGGCGGTGTAATTGAAGTCTTCATTTTTCATCTGAATTCTTCTCCCGGGATTCAGGCCCTTATATTCTTTAGAAGTCACCCCGGTATAAACATACATTATATTGGCGGCATCCCTTTCAAACTCTTGCGCAATACCATTGCGCATTCCTTCGCCAATTCCCAGAAGAACTACCAAAATAAAGATGCCCGAAGCCACAGAAAGCCCGGTTAGAAACGTTCGTAATTTATTTTTACGAATTGTTTCAAAAATTTCTTCCCAACGTTCAAGATCAAACATTTTGTAGCGCTCTAACCTGGTTAACGGGGGTGTCCTGTATAATTCTACCGTCTTTTAAATTGACGATTCTTTTGGTCATTGCTGCAATATCGGGTTCGTGTGTTACAACAAGTATGGTACGGCCTTCATCGTTAATTTCCTGAATTAAATTCATCACCTCGTAAGAGGTTTTTGAATCTAAGGCACCCGTAGGTTCATCGGCTAAAAGTACTTTTGGGTCGCTGGCAAGTGCTCGTGCAATTGCTACACGCTGCTTTTGCCCTCCAGAAAGCTCATTGGGTAAGTGCCCTGCCCAATCTGCAAGACCTACTTTTTCAAGGTAACTCATTGCCTTATCTATACGTTCACCACGTTTAATTCCCTGGTAATACAGCGGAAGTGCAACATTATCCAGAGCGTTTTTATAAGAAATAAGGTTGAAGGATTGAAATATGAAACCCAAAAATTTGTTACGGTACCGGGCCGCTATTTTTTCGTTTAGATTTTTTATAGGAACGCCATCTAAAGTATAAGAGCCTCCATCGGCTTCATCTAGCATCCCTAAAATATTAAGTAAAGTAGATTTTCCAGATCCTGAAGATCCCATGATAGAAACGAGTTCCCCTTCAGCAACGCTAAAATTAATTCCTTTTAAAACGTGTAGTGAATTACTACCCATTTTATAGGATTTATGAAGATCTTTAATTTCTATCATCGTAGTGAAAAATTACAGGTTGTTAACTTTTAACTAAAAGTGTCACCCATAAGACTCTACGAAAAGCGAAATGTTACATATAATTGAAGAAAATATTTTAAAAGCTGCTTATGCGTTTCCAGACTTCTTCGCTTTTTTTCGGGAACGATATATAAAATATCCCAGGCCACCCACCAACAAATAGGGAAAAGCCATGAGGTAAAGAATCCCGTTATTAATACCTTCGGCAGCACTGGTGTCTGTATCACTTTCTAAAACTGCGCGGCACATAGAACATTGCGCTTCAGCTAATTCAGGAAGAAGAAGTAAAAAGAAAAAGATAAATAAAAACCTGATTTTCATAGCAGTAATTTCTAAATGCAAATTTAATAAATTTTACTATTAAGCTCTCTTTGCAGTTGTTAAGACTTGAATTACTTCAGAAGAAAAATTAATAATACGGAAACATAAAAATATAAACCAAAACCCCTGTAATTGCAACATAAGACCAGATTGGAAAGGTCCAGCGGGCAATTTTCGCGTGTTTATCATATTCGCCGGTTAAGCCGCGATACATAGTAAAAAGTACCAGGGGAACAATAATTGCTGAAAGCACTATATGCGTAATTAAAATAAAGAAATAAATAGGACGTAAAATTCCTTCTCCACCATAAGGCACGGGATCGTTACTAATTTTAGAGATCACATAACTCACCAGAAATATGGCTGAAAGTACAAATGCAGTGATCATCACATTTCTATGCAGTTTATATTCCTTAATGCTCATAAAGAAGTAGCTAAGCATTAGTAAAACAGCCGTAGAACCATTTAAAACCGCGTGAAAAAACGGGAAAGTTCCTGTTTGTGCGCCAAAAATATTATAACGCTCTGGGAGGTACATAAGAATAAGTACCAAAACCGGCACAAGTATAGATAATGCAATTATTACCGGCACCGCAATTTTATCGCTTTTTGTTAGTGCTTTTCTCACAGTAGTTTTTTAATATCTTCAATTAAAATATCAATTTGCGGTTCTTCTTCACCTTCTACAACCGATTTATTTCTTTCTACAGATCCTCGATAATAAATTATTGGGTTTCCAAAATTATCTAAACGTGATCTAATATAACCTTCTTTATCAACAAGCGCAAAAAGGCCCTGGTGAGCAAAACCACCGGGAACTTCACTATTTTCACCGGCATAAATATTATATCCGCCATTTGCCAGCCCGTAAATGGAATCTTTTTCTCCGGTTAATAGATTCCAGTTGGGATGATCTATTCCATAATTTTCAGCATAAGCATTTAAAACTTCTGGTGTATCATGTTTTGGATCTATTGAAAATGAAGCAATTCCAAAATCTTCTTCATTTTTAAATTCTTCCTGAACTTCTACCAGGTTTTGATTCATAATTGGGCAAATTGTAGGGCAGGTTGTAAAAAAGAATTCGGCTACATATACCTTCCCACGGTAATCTTTACTACTAACCGTGTCACCATCCTGATTTATTAATTGAAATTCTGGGGCTTTTTTCTTTCTCCCGTTTATTTCGATATAAGAAAGTGCCTTATCGGTATTCAATTTTTTGTCGGCTCCTTTAATATTTAATCGGTCAGATTTTACTACTTCATCGCTACTAATCGTTTCAACTATTTTTGGAATAACAATTATTCCGAAAATTAAAATGATAAGCGAAAGCCCTATATAAGAATACTTTTTTTTCATGCTAATTGTTTTTTCTTTCGGCGTTGTTCTTTTTTAAAGCCAGCCTGTATTCAGCAAGAATAACTTTTACATCGTCGTTCATTTTATCACTCAATTCTGCCACCGAACGGGAGTCATACCCATAAACCTTTCCAAAATCTTCATCTTCATCACGCCCTCTTAAATTAAGGTCTTTATCTACAATAAAAACGTAAGGCGTATAAGTATTATTAAGCTGGTGTGGAGTGTTGAAACTTTCAAATACCTGTTCTACCTGTGCTGAAGTTCCAAAAATGAATTCCCATTTTTCAGTTTCAGAAATACCGCTAAATTCTTCTTTAAATTTTTTAGCTTCTTCCCTGGCTTCTTGTGGTAATACCACTACAAACTGAAAATCTTTGAATTCGTAATATTTTTCAAGTATTTTCTGGTCAAGATTAAAGGTGTTTCCCTTTAGGTTATCTAGATCTTTACCAAAAAAAGCTACAATGCTAATTTTATCTTCTAAACTAATAGGTTCCCCATCAAGACTTTCAAATTTAGAAACATCATCAACTTCCGGAGTTAACACAGGTAATTTTGCGAAATTATTTTGACCTGAAGCAAAAAACATATAAGCAATAATGGGCAATGCAAAAAGCACTAAAAGCACTAAAAACTTTTTCATAATCGGGTCTATAGAAGTGAGTGCAAAAATAAAAAGACGGTTTCACAAAACCGCCTTTCTCTAAACTTTTAACTTTTAAGCCAGATTAAAAATCCCAGGCTACGTGATTAGATTTAAACACCTCATAAATATAGTCACCTTCTGTTAGAAGAATAAAAATAAGGTAACTTATAAGAAAAACTGAGGTCCAAACAATTGCTCTTCGCAATCCTTTGGTTTCGCCTTCAAGGTGCATAAAAGACCAGGCGATATAATATGCTTTATAAATTGTAAGAATTATAAATATCCAGTTAAGAAGAGACATGCTTAAAAAAGAAGTTCCTGTAAGAAATTCTGGTTTAAAAATCCCTAAAACAACTTCTATAAGTGTAACGATAGATAGGATTACAAATACCGTCCAGATCTTCTTTGTATTAGATTCGTGATGATGTGCTGTACCGTGTGCCATTTTTAATATTTTCTGAAATTATACCAGGTAAAAGAATGTGAAAACAAATACCCAAACTAAATCTACAAAGTGCCAGTAAAGACCAACTTTCTCTACCATTTCGTAATTCTTTCTTCGCTCGTAAGTACCAAGAAGTACATTGAAGAAAATTACTATATTAATAAGTACCCCAGTAAAAACGTGAAAACCGTGGAAACCGGTAATAAAGAAGAAAAAATCTCCAAATAATGGCGGGCCGTATTCATTACGGGTAAGGTTAGCACCTTCTACCACTCCTGCTGCTTCACTATCTAATTTAGCAAGAGACTCTTCACGGGAAAGGATGGTTTTTTCACCCTCCTCGGTCATTATCTGCGTTCTTATTAAAAGGTCTGGATTTGCAGCAAAACCAGCTTTTACTTCTTCTATAGAATAAGATGGCATGGCTTTTTCAGATTCAAACCATACTCCATTTTTAGATTCGTGCTCTACCCTATCTGAAGCTGCCGGGATAGCAATATCTGCCAGTGCTACCCTATGACCGTCGCCATCAATAAACTGAAGAACGTTACCTCCATTAGTGTACACCGCGCCATAAGTTCCATTGATAAAATTTTTCCATTCCCAGGCTTGAGAACCAAGGAAAATAATTCCCCCAATAATGGTAAGAAACATATAAAAAGTAACTTTGGCTTTATTTAACTGGTGACCGGCATCTACTGCCAATACCATGGTTACCGAAGAAAAAATAAGGATAAAAGTCATTAATGCCACATAATACATTGGCGCATCTACCCCGTGTAAGAATGGAAAGTGATTAAAAACTTCGTCGGCAATTGGCCACGAATCCATAAATTTAAAGCGGGAAAACCCATAAGCTGCAAGAAAACCAGAGAAGGTAAGTGCATCGGAAACGATGAAAAACCACATCATCATTTTGCCATAACTGGACTTTAAAGGCTCATTTCCACCACCCCAGGTTTTACCTTCGGTGCCTGTTCTAACAACAGTAGCTTCCATAGAAGAGTATTTAAATTTTAAGTATTGCGCAAAAATACGCAATTTTATTATCTAAAGAAATATAAAAACACAAACAGGTAAATCCACATAAGATCAACAAAATGCCAAAAAGTCGCACCTAGCTCAATTCCAAGCATTTGACCTTTTTTATAACGTTGTTTAAAATGGTTATAAATTACTACCAAAAGCGTGATAATGCCCGCCAACAGGTGAGCCATATGCACTAGAACCAGTACGTAAATAAAGGAAGTGGTAATACTACTTTCACTACCGGTAAAGTAATAACCTTCGGCAATAATTTCAGTAAATCCATTAAATTGAAGCGCCACAAATAAGACCGCAAGCACCAGTGTGCCAATAAGTAAAGCCGAGGCGTTTCTTCGGTTTCCGGTTAAAACACTTTGTTTTGCTAATATAAACGTGAGGCTGCTTAAAACTATAACAAGGGTACTCCACATGAATGCATTTGGAAGATCAAATTCTGTTAACCAGTCTGGTCTTGTTTTACTTACTACATAAGCACTGGTGAGCCCACCAAAGGTCATAATCATACTAATTATCCCAAACCAGAGCATCATCTTCTTTGCTCTATCGTATTTGTGCTTTTCGGCACCTTGAGTTAAATCCATTCTCTTATAAATTTATCAAAAACATATACTATTTGAAGTAGCGTAATATAAGATACGCTTGCAAACATCAATTTCTTAGCGGCCTGCGCCGTCTTTTCCTTATACAATTTCAAAGCATAATACAGCATTCCCAAACCGAGTAGAAGAATGAGCCCACCAGCTACCGGCGACAGAAAAAGTTTACCTGTAACTCCAAAAACAGGAATTAAAGAAACTAAAATGGTCCATACGGTATAAAGAATTACCTGTATGGCCGTTCCCTTATCACGCTTTCCAGTAGGTAGCATAAAAAAACCTCCTTTTTTATAATCGTCAAACAACCACCAACCTATTGCCCAAAAATGAGGAAACTGCCAGAAAAATTGTATCATAAATAAAGTTCCGGGCTCTATACTAAAATCTCCTGTGGCCGCTACCCAACCTAGCATAAAAGGAATTGCTCCCGGAATTGCACCTACAAAAACTGATAACGGGGTTTTAGTCTTAAGTGGAGTATAAACACTTACATATAAAAATATACTAATTGCCCCAAACATAGCCGTCTTGGGGTTTATAATGTATAAAACGATAAGCCCGGCGATGGTAAAAACACTCGCTATTAAAAACGCTGTACTTACCGACATTCTACCATCGGGAATAGGTCGGTTTTTGGTGCGATCCATAAGTGCATCAAGATCCCGCTCTATAATTTGGTTATAAGCATTTGAAGCGCCCACCATAAAGTAACCGCCAATGGCAAGTAAAAAAACAGTAACAAAGTCTATGCTATCTGCACCCAAAAAATAACCTGCAACCGAAGAAAAAACCACGCTTACGGCAAGCCGCACCTTGGTAATTTCTTTAAAGTCTGTTAGGATAGAAGCCGAGGAAGTATGTACACCGGTGCTGCTCAAAAATAGGTTTTTTCAATTGGCGCAAAGATACTCCTTAATTGGGTTTTGGCAAGGGTGCAAAAATGTTAATTTTCAGCACTTAACAAAATGAAAAAATATTGAATAAAACTGCTTAAAATACTATAGTAATTTAGCAATTTATTTAATAATCGTAATACCAGTTAAAAATATCGGTACGTAAACCAAAATTTATCCAGGAAGTTGTATTCTCATAATTTTGATGCGTCTTTACATCGGGGTTAAAAGAGCGATAAATAAAACTACCGTAAAGCTTTAAATTTGTTGCCGGGTTTACAATATAACCTGCTTCAATATTCGAAAAGAAAGAAGTTGTAGTATTTCCCTGGCCAATTTTCACACCGACATCAAAAGGCCGCTGGCGCTCGCTGGTATAGATGTCTCCTCCATAGGCAGCCTGGTTTGTTGCCATATTATAATCAAAACCTCTTTTGCCGTAAATTACTTTGGCACTTCCATACCATCTATCATTTTTATAGCGGGCAATAGCTAAAATCTCCCTGAAATTAGAGCCCCACAAGTGAGCCATAGACTGGTTATTATGCCCATAATTTAAAACCCCTGTGTTATGCGAATAAGTGTAAGGCCGTACCTGGTTATATTCTGCCTGTAGAAATAACCCGGGGATTTTGAAAGCATCAAAATATTTCACTCCCAATTGATACCCAAGTTTGTTTTTCCAACTTTGATTCCCACCAAAAACATCAGAGGTAGAGAATTCATCTATAATCATTTGACCATAGATATTAATTTCATCTGAAAATTTATATTTTGAAGTAAGGCCAATAATTGCATTGCCGCCACGTGCCCCGGTAGAAAATTCTATAGCCCGATAAAAAATTACCGGGTTCAAATAATTTAAATCGAAGCCCCGGCTATTATCATTTTCCCAAACCACAGATTCAAATAAACCAATATTAAGTCTTTTGGTAACATTATAACTCAAGTAATGGTTGGCCATATATTTTGTTCTAAAGGAACCATTTTCTGTAACTGCCGGTCTCACATCACGCAAAGACATCCAGGTATTGGTGTATTTTAACTTCCAAAATGTGGTGTTGAGTTTAAAATAAGGATATGGTGAAGCATTATCACTCATTAAAAGGGAGCGATAACCGTCTCCAATAAAGTTTTTGCAGTGGCCAAATTGAAGATTAAAAAACTTATTAGGTGTGTAAGATAAATACCCTTCAGCTACAGGATAATCATAACCTTCGTCCATAAAAGGTTTTGCAATTCCCCGGCCGGGTATTATAGCAGGATCGCCGCCATCTGGCCTAATAGATTCGGCAAACCTATTGTAATAATCGGCAAACCTGCCCTGATTTTCGTAAGCTACCGTATAAAAATTAAAGTTTTTCCCTAAACCACCCTGAAAAATAAGAGCGCGGGTGTTATTATACGTAAAATCGAAGTCTGTTTGCTGAAAATCTTTTCCTAACTGAAGATCTAAAGCAAAATCCAGGGTAAACCAATAATCCTCGGTTTGATATTGCACCAAATGCTCATTCCATAACTTTTTGCCAAACCAGGATTCTGCATCCCGCAGCATTTTATCTTCTTCAGCTTTAAAATTATAATATTTAGAAACTTCAGAAAAAAGCAAAGGCTTTGAAGCCGAGTGAGTATTCACTCCTATTTTGTTGAATTCAGCATCAAAACGGCTGTAGTATTCATGCGATAAAGGAATATTTATCTGACTTTCATACCGAGGGCGCGTAAATTCTTCCGATTGAATTTGATCATATTCATTAGTCAGATCATCTTCTTGAGGTTGCTGAAAATTGATTTCTGAAATATCAGGTTCAACCTGGGAGGGAGTAGAAAAATCTTCAGTATTTAATTCCAGCGGAATTTTTACAGGCATTTTAAATTGAACAAAAATTGGTCGGGAATTATAAGTGGCCGGCTTAATTTGAGGCAACATATTAAAAACACGCTGCATTTCTTCCTTTAATTCTGCATAAGCTGCATCAGTATAAACAATATTAAAATTTCCGGTTTTATCAACTTCAAAAATAACAATGATTTCTCCCCTATAATTTTCTCGTATTACCTCTAAAGGAACTTCAAAATTATTCAGTACAAATTTGGTAAGGGTATTTTTAAAGCAGGTTTCTTTATTAGCAAAATCTACATTGGTACATTGAGGAAATTCAGGAAAACGCTGGCTATTATCCTGGGCCTGAGATTTTAAAATAATCGCACTTAGCAAGAAAAGAAGAAACAGGTAGTTCTTCATACTTAAAGTAGGGAAAGATTGGTTACACCTTCGAAATATACATTTTTTTAGATAGAGTAAACCAGCTTAAAATAAAAAATCCCGGGACAAGCCCGGGATTTAAATTTATACTAAATAAATTTCTTAGTCCTGAATTTGGAATACAATTGGTAAAGAGTACATAACCCCTACTGCCTTACCACGTTGTTTACCCGGTTGCATACTAGGCAATTTATTAATTACCCTTGCTGCTTCACGCTCTAACCTTGGGTGTGGCGCTCTGGATTGCACATTGGTAATATTTCCTTTTTCATCTATCTTAAACTGAACGATTACCCTGTTTACACCAGAAAGGCCAAGTTCTGCACCAAGATCTGTATCGAACTCACGGTTTACAAACTGACTAATCTTTTGGCTCATACATTGCTTACGCTCTTCGTTGTTATTTAGGTTTTCACAACCCGGGAAGATTGGCACATCTTCAATTACAGCGAAGGGAACATCTGCAACCTCTTCTTCTACGGGTGCTTCAACAACCTCTTCTACCTCAACAATTTCATCCATATTGGTTTCAGTAGACTCAATTTCGTCTTCTTCTACCTCTTCCTCATCCTCTACAACTTCAATAACCTCTGGTGCCGGAGGTGGAGGTGGTGGAGGTGGAGGTGTATTCTGCATCTCTGTAATTGGGATTTCTTCATCGTCTAAATCGTCCATATTTAACTGGCCGGTATCAATGGCTTCCTTGTCATAAGTCTTCCATTCAATTGCCCTCCAGGTAATTAATAGAACAACAATAAGCCCCAATTGCAGAAAAAATACACTTCTTCTGGTTAAATCGGCTTTTGGATTTTTCTTTGGTTCCATAATAGGTTATTGATTAATAAGGATTGCTAAATTAAATATTTTTTCTAAAAAATTAAATTAATCTTACTATTTAACCTTTTTAGACTCTTTTCAAAGAGAAGAAAGATAAGAACAGCAAGCAAAATTCCAGCAGTATTCGCCAAAATATCATACCAATCTGGTTCTCTATAACTGGTAAGTATACCCTGTAAAACCTCAATTAACATACCAAACAGTATAGAGAGGCCGGCTATTTTAAATAGGTTACCTTTATAAGTAGCTTGAGGTCTATTTTTTTGCATAAAATATACCTTCCACAATGCTACAAGTCCAAAATAGGCTCCAAGATGTAAAAGTTTATCTGTAGGATTAAAACTCCCAACACTAATCTTACCCAGTTTAACTAAAGAAGAAACCGTTAGTAATATAGTATAAAGGCTCGCTACAAATAAAGTTATTTTAGCTACCAAGAACTTCTTTGTAGGCATCTGCACTTAAAAGATCTTCCAGCTGAGATTCATCAGAAAATTTAATTTTAATCATCCAACCTTCTCCGTAAGGATCTGAATTTACTTTTTCCGGCTCATCTTCAAGGCTCTCGTTAAATTCAATAATTTCGCCAGAAAGAGGCAAATAAAGGTCTGAAACTGTTTTTACAGCTTCAACTGTTCCAAAAACCTCTTCTCTTTCAAGGGTTTCGTCTACGGTTTCTACTTCTACATAAACGATATCACCTAATTCGCCCTGGGCAAAATCTGTAATACCAATTGTAGCCGTATCACCTTCTACCTTAATCCATTCGTGGTCTTTGGTGTACTTTAAATCTTGTGGAATATTCATTAGTTCTATTTTATATTAGAGCAAAGTTAATTTTTTAAAGCAATACTTCAAACAAGCCTCAATTAATTTCCAAAATTATATCTAAGTGTAATACCCGATCTTATGGTTGTTTGCGGAAATGCAGTAGATACCGCATATTCAGAGAAATTATGTTCGTAATAAAATATTGCCGTTAGATTACTGGAAATCGCATAATCTGTTGTGAAATTAATACGCCATATATCCTGGCCGGCAATTACCTGGCTGGTTTCTAAATCTAAATACCTTATAATACTTTTATTTCTTCTAAAGGAAACATCTGCTTTAAAATTAAGATCGCTGCTTAGAATACGATTGGTGCCTCCAAGGCCGGTGGCAATTCTTAAATCGCTAATTCTATAACCCGCACCTAAAATATATTCGTTTCCGGTGGTTTCAGTCAATAAGTTATTATCAAAACTCAGGGAAAGCATTCGGTCTTTTCTTACTTCTGCTAAAAGCTGAATAGCATTTTTCGTTTCCAGGTCTAATCGGAAAAGCGGCGTGAATAATTCGGTTAAAACAATATTAGAATACAGCATTGGGTTTTTAAAATCCCCGGCCTGGTTGGTTTCAAATTCATTCTCGGGATCGTAATCCAGGTTTGTTTGAAATTGATTAATGGTATAGTTAGACTGATAGCCATGATTGATAGAAATTCTTCTGAATTTATCTTTAAACCAACCAATTCGCATTAAACCGGTATACTTCATATTCCAGTTTGGCAAAGGCATATCTCTAAAAGCTCCCAACTTAATATCTTCGGGATCTTTCCCTGCATAGGCCGAAACAAAAGCCGGTAATAAAACGGCCTGGTTTGTTTTTCCTATTCCCACCGGATAACCGTCTTCATCTACATTATTGGGATCTAAACCTCTCTCTTGAGCAATACGGCGAGCAATATTTAGACGATTTTCCCTGAAGTTTTCAAAAGTTTCAGAAGATTGCTCATCTGACTGATTAAAGGCGGTTTTTATAAGAATGGTAGAAATATTAAAATTCCCATAATTATAAGGCGTCAAAGAAATATATTCCATGGTAGTAGGATTTACCCTATAATTCTCTGAGAAATTTTCTGAATAATTCCTGTTCGCGCTAATATCTACCGTAAGATCTGGAACAATATCCAGCGAAGCCTGCACGTCTAATTGCTCATTCTTTAAAGTAGAATACTGCTGATTAAAATTTTGAAACAGGGTTAACCAACCTCTTCTTGCAGCAGTATATCTAACTTCATCCTGCCAACCAAAAGTAAAGGCTGTACTGGGCTGCAAGGTGCCCATAAACCCTACGCTGGGAGTATAACCAGGAAGAAAAGTCCCTTCATTTTCGCGATAGTTTACCTGCAGTCTACTTAAAATAGTTACAAAATCTACAAACGTATTAAAGCCCTTGCTGGTTTTTTCAAGCACTTCGGTATTTTTGGCACGCTCTGCATCTCGTGGACTTCCATCTAATGTAGGCACCCCGGCACTTCGTTGCTTTATAGTTTGGCCTCCACGCCCTTCTTTCTTTTCCAGACCCAGGTACGAATACAGGCTCTCCATATCTAAACTTGCATTTATTTGGTGAGAACTTGAATTCTGAACACTATTTCCTATATCTGGAATTCCTTCCAGGTTTTCGTAAATCCTGGAACCGCGTTGCCATTGGAAATCGCCTGTATAAGAATACGTAGCATTTATAAATTCCAGCACAGGAATTTTATCAAAAGGAAGATCGTAATTAACCTGCAGGTTTTGATAATGTAAATCTGGTGTGCCTATACTGAAAAAATTATCCCAAACCCCAATGGTATTGTTGGCAAAACCATCTTCATCTATATAATTTCTTACTATTCGATTATTGGAAGCGTTGAAGCTGAAATTTAGAGAATTGGTAAGATTATAATTTATACCATATTCCCAGTTAAACATATAGTTTCGCTGGTAAAGTGTTGGAATTCCCAAATCATCGTCTGAGAGTTCCAGGGATCTAAATTTTTGTTCGTTGTATTGTCTTAAAATCGTAGAACTGGCATTTATATTAGAAGGCAGTAAATTCACATTAAAATCTCTTACCAGGGAATAATAATCGCTGCTATCTAAAGCCGAAATATTTTTGAAAGGTTCTACCTGTTTGGGTTCAAAATTAAACTCGTAGGTTGCCCCGGCTCTTACATTTTGGTTTAAAGACTCTTCAATTTCAAAATCCCGATGATCTACCTGATTATAAGAAGTTGTAAAAGCAAAATTCTCTATATCGTAAGGCATGGGTTTTGCCTCGCCAGTGCGCTCCTTCCGCAAGCCTATAATATTTACACTTTGCCGTTTTGTATAAGACTGCGATTGTTTTTTTACCCTATCTCTTTCTACAGGATCTACAATATCGGCAAGTCTAGTTTCCAGTTCTAAATCAAGAAATTCCTGGTCGTATTTTGGTGTAATTAACTCCTCGCCCCTACTATAATTAAACGGAATTTTTACACCCCATTTTTCTGGAAGTAACTGGCCTGCATTTATATTAGTAACCACATCATATTGCTGTGAATTTTCCCGGCTTCGCTGATTTGGCCCCTGTTCTATTGTCCCAAACCCCACGGTACTTTTTCTACCGGTAGCGGCAACCGTAGCAAAATCTGAAAAATTGGTGTCCATATTAACTATTGTTGCCCAACCGCCTTCATTATCAAGATCTGAAAGTCTTAATTCGTTAAACCAAACCTCTCCACATAAATCCTGAACCCCATTAGTGGGAGTTCCGTTTTTTAAACCTAACATTAATACTCTTACATTTCCAAAACTGGGGTTTCCTTTTATCCCAAGGCGTAATTGATCCATTTCATAAGAATCTTCTTCATCTATCAATTCTAAATTTTCGGTAAAGAAATTTAATTCTCCAGAATTTAAAGAAGGATCTCCCAAAACACCCGTTTTTACGCGTTGAAGTAGTTCCAACGGAAGATTCATTCTGTTAATTTCCGGCCAGATATCTTCAGCAGTCATCGCGCCAAAAGCCGTTGGACTTAATGGAATTTCAATTTGATAATAATTATCGGTAAAATCGGTTCCCATTCTTACAAAAGCTACCAACTGTCCCTCTTTTAAAGGAGTTTGGTTGGGTAGCGATTCAGCGTGTAAAAACATTTCAAGGTTTTTATACTGCCGCATATCTATCTGGAAATTTTTGTAAACCGCCCTTGCATCCTGTGGTTCCAGATCACAAACCCTAAGAGAAAGGGATTGTTCGTTTTGCCTTATATTGGTGTTATTTTCAAAAAGCTCTTCTCTAATTACGCCCGGAGGTAAAACATAAGGCACCGGTTGCCGATTTTCGTTTTCCTCAATATTTACTGCTGAAACTTCAAAAAGAGTGTTTTGATTTTCCGGAAGAATATTTCTATCTCTTAAACCTCGATTATACCTTCGGTAGTCACCTCTCACCAATTCCATAGTTCCAAAGCGCAATAAAGTTTCTTCTTCAAAGCCACTAAGAAACATTCTCATAAAACGAATAGATCTATAATCGGCTATACCTCCTTTAGCATCTGTAGGCTCGTAAATTGGAATTTTAAACTGAAGCCAGCGTACAGGGAGTTCATTTCCATTTCTAAGCGTGGTGGTAAGTTCTTTCTCGTCAGTTATATATTGATTATTTTCTACGCCCATCCCCGGGAAGAAAGGTATTTTATATTCAAAATAACTATCTATAGTGTTCATCGTATTATCCCGGTTCACATCTTCAGTAGTTGGCAATGTTGTATTCCCCCTATTGGTATCGCCAACTTCTGGCGGCGAGTTGCCATCTGGCCCATTATAATTCCTATAGCGATTAACTATATCGCCGTCGGTATTTAGAAAATACTCGTAATTATCTGCCGCAGGATCGGGCAAATTGCTGAATTCAGGAAATTTTAATGATTCTTGCGCATCTGAAAGACCATCGTAACCCACATCCTGGTTGGTTCGCTCTTCCCCTTCAGAATCAAAAGCATAAATTAAGGATTGGTCTGCAGGGACTTTGGCAACCTGCGTTTCTATGATATTTTCTGCGCCACCACTAGCGGGCAAACCGTTTTCATATTGTTTACGACCATCTTTCAGAACATCTTCAGAAATATTCCCTAGATTAAAATTGATAGTTCCCGCTGAATTTCCCCTATTTTCAGAATAAATATAAGGGTCCATTACCCAAAATTCTATAAACTCTACATTGCTTTGTTCAAAATTGGTAGTATTTATTCCGCGCATTATTCCTCCAAAACTTTCCGAAGGATTGGGCAGGGATCCATTTGTGGCTGCAGGGTTAAAATTATAAGGCCCACGTTCTTCAGGAAAATAAGCTACATCCATAGTGTACACCACCTGGGGCTGTCCTTGCACTACATCGGTATTCGGAAAAATTTCGCTCAAGGCAACTCTTCTTGTTGCGTAGGTAGAAATATCGTTATCTGTAATCCCATTGGGGCGGTTACTGCTATAAAAAATAGGATCTATAGTATACCAGGCCAATTTCGCCCTTTTATCACCCACCTTTATATCGCCATTGGCGCGTTCCCCACCATACCCAAGCGGAACACTACTTAATTCCCAACTTAATGGAGCACTAATATCTATTGTAGTTTGCGCTGCTTCAAAATCGTCTATATAGGTGGTTGCTTTTCCCTGAAAATCGTTAATTGCCGGTGCCCCAGGTTGTAAATAGGCAAATTCTCCAGTTACCGAAAAGTTAGAAGGTACATCGGTATCTATGTTGGGCAACTTATTTACCAGCCTAGTAAACAAAGGAACCTCGGTAGAATAATTCACATTAAAACCGAAAATTGAATTATTTATGGGCTCGTAACTATAATTTGCTTTTTGGGTTAGCGGGCGTTCCTTGAGGTTTAAGAAAGTAGCACCAACCAGGAAATTTTCATTAAACTGATGTTCTACATTTATCCCTGTAAAACGTTTGGTTTGCTGTCCAAACAAGGCATTATTTTCGGTATTTACCTGGATTGGAATATCTGAAGCTAACAAAGCTTCGTCTATAATTTGAACTCTTCCCAATTCATAATTCACTACATAATCTACACCTTCCTGCAACAGCCTACCCCCGGCAGTTACGGTAACAGATCCCGGCGGAAGGTTAAAGCCAATAGGAATTCCTTCAACTTCGCCCGATTTATATCTCCCTTTTAACTGAAATTTATTCTTATCGGCATCCTCCTGTTCTGCCTGTGTTTTCGTGGTTCGATATAAAGACCTAAAAACATATTTTTGTTGATTGGCATTCCAGGTTTCAGGGTTATTATAATCTTCAGTTCCCGTATTGGGGGAGTTATCAAGTTTTTCAAATAAATGCCGCCCAAAGGGTTCTACCGAAGTAAAAATTATATTTCCATTTTGTGGATCTATTGTTAGACCAGGCACATAATCAAAGAAACCATCTCCACCATTTATAGGGTCGTTATTGTTATTTAATTTATCGAGGTTAAAAACCCTAAGCAATGGGGTTTCCCTAACATCTTCAGGCAATGGCACCGAGCCATCCCCAGCAGGTTTTATATAATTTAGTGGCTGCGGATCTGTATATAAAATATTCATTCTAAAATCTTCCCGCTCTAATTGATAAGCGCCAAGACTATAAATATTTTTCATCATTAAATCCCAAACAGGCTCATCTACATTTGTAATGGTGCTTTTTAGCATTTTAACCACCAGGTTCTGGTTTATTCTCTGGTTGGTTACGGGCTCATTGGGATCTTGTGTTGGGTTTTGAGCAGGATTATTGTCTCCTGTTGCATTCACGCCATCGTTGGCGAATTCTCCAACCTGGTAAACTTCACCGTTTACCGTATACTGAAAGGCGATGGCTAAAATTTCATCATTGCTTAATCGCTGGTTTAAGGAAATATAACCAAGTTGGGTGTTCAAACTATACTCGTTGGGCTGCAATTGTCTTGCATTCTCCAACTTTACATAATCCAGCCCTTCTGAAACCTGAACTCCGCCAAAACCGTTATCTACCGTTGCCACATCTCTAATTGCAGACGTAAGAACAGATTCTGCCGAACCATTTATACCAAATGGATTAAAATCGTTATTCTCGTTATCTGGAAAACTTCCACCTGGCTGATTAAAAAACCCTGCTGGAATATTATCTAAACCTATATTTCCCGGTAAATTAGTTTCGCCCAAATCCTGAATAGCAACAATATTCCTCGTATCGGTTAGGTTTTGAACATTATTGGTTCTATTGGTTACCCAAACCTGCACCCTTTTAATTTGAATATTGGTATTTATAAAAGGATAATTTTTAAGCGCCTCATCATAGTTGTCTCTAAAATAATGAGAAAGAAAAAAGTGACGATCCTGGTCGTAATCCAGGGCAAACTTTTCAAACTCTTCTACAGTAGAGCCACCTTCCACATTTACCGTTCTTCGTTCTGATTTCTGTTCAGAAAAAACACCGGTAATTCGGGTTTTACCAAATTGTAATTCGGTTTTAAATCCGAACAAACTTTGTGCGCCCTGCATTAGCGCATTATTGAGCGGCATATTTACATTTCCTACTTCAATTTTTCTTACAATATCATCTTCGGTAGGCGTGTATTCTAACTTTAATTGATTTTGAAAATCAAATGTAGATTCGGTATCGTAATTGGCGGTAATTTGCAAACGTTCTCCAATTTGCCCAAGCAGGCTTAAACTAATTCGCTGATCGAAATCGAAAGTGAGGTTTTGCCTGTTCCTGGGAGAAAAAGCAGGGTTATCCTGTTTGGTGTAAAGTAAGCCCAAATCCATCTCTACCGTTCCCTGCGGAACAATATTAATTTCTGAACCACCAAAAATGCTTTCAAAAAAACTATTATTTACGTAAAAGTCTGGCAATAAATCTCGCTGAATTTCCGCTGCTCCTTCTTTTCGCCCGGCCTGCGCATCAATTTTCTGCTTAAAATAATTGCGCATTTCTTCATCTAAGACCAGGTTTTCGTATTCTTCAGGAGTTAAAATTAAAGGGATAGAAAGATCTAAATCTCCCAACTGCTCCCGATAAATATACCGGTCTAAAATAGGATCGTATTCGTAGAAAGAAGAGATTAATTCAGAATCAGGCAGCGTTATTTCACCCAAAGTATACCCGGTTTCGGTGGTATCCTGAGGGGTTTCCTGTGCAGTGGAACTCAATGAAATTATCAATGACAACAACAAGCTGAGCTTAACCGAAGTTGACAATTTCCAGTAATTGTGCCTCAATTCTTTACAAATTTTTAAGAGCCATTTTTATAATAGATTCTACGGTAGGGCTGTTAGAATCTTTCATTATCTTATCTACTACCCTTGTAGCCTGCTTTCTTGCGAAGCCGAGAGTCTCTAATGCAGATAACGCTTCTTCTTTTATAGTATTGTCCTGAGGAACAAAAACTTCGTCTTCCCCATAGACTTTCAATATTTTATCTTTTAGGTCCAAAATTACGCGCTGTGCGGTTTTAGCACCAATTCCTTTTACACTTTGTATGGTGGGAACATCGCCATTTGCAATAGCATCTTTAACCTGGTTGGGTTCTAAAGAAGATAACATTGTCCTGGCCGTACTGGTACCCACACCCGAAACCGAAATTAGCAGCCTAAAAATATCCCTTTCAGACTTTTGATAAAAACCATAAAGCGTATGGGAATCTTCCTTAACGTGTAAATGGGTATAAATACTTATATTTTCTGAATCTGGTATGAGAGAAAAAGTATGAAGAGAAATATTGACCATGTACCCCACGCCGTTGCAAGCGATTACTATGTAGGTAGGATTCTTCTCTATTAATTGCCCCTTAAGATGATGAATCATAAAATTTTAAACTTAACGAGCCAAATGTAGTAAATAAAAGTTAAGCCCGAAATCTTTGCTTCGGGCTTAACTACTGTATATGCAACTTATTTTACTCGATAAGCGAATTTAAAAATCCTTCGGACTTACCTCAAAATTGAAATAATTCTACTTATGTACGAATTTGTAAACTTACTTCTTTTGTTTCTTTTCTTTTTCCTGTGCATCAACTACAGTTACCGCAGTCATATTCACAATTTCTTCTACACTTGCGCCAAGCTGAAGAATATGCACTGGCCTACGCATTCCCATCATAATCGGCCCAATAGAGTCTACTTTGTTCAGCTCCTTTATAAGTTTGTAAGTACTGTTGGCTGAATCAAGATTAGGATAAATTAAAGTATTTACTTTTTTCCCTGCCAGTTTTGAAAATGGGAACTTATTTTGAAGCATTTCACGGTTAAGCGCGAAATCGGCCTGTAACTCTCCATCTACATTTAGTTCAGGATGATTACGGTGTAAATAAGAAACAGCTTCTTTCACTTTTGTAGCACGCGGATCTTTAGATGAACCAAAATTGGCATAAGACATCATAGCAACTACCGGCTCCAAACCAAACAGCTGCACAGTTCTCGCCGTCATTTGGGCAATTTTAGCAAGATCTTTTGCCGGCGGATCTATATTAATAGAAGTATCACTTATAAAAAGAGGACCTCTAGACGTATTCATAAGGTTGGTGGCAGCTACACGTGTTACTCCCGGAGCCATTCCAATAAGTTCCAGCATAGGTTTTACTACTGCAGGATAGGCCCTGGAATATCCTGAAAGCAAGCCATCGGCATCACCTTCGTTAACCATCATGGCGGCAAAATAGTTACGTTCCCGCATTAGTTTTTCGGCATCATAAAGCGTTACACCGCTACGGTTTCTCGTCTTCCAATAAACCTGCGCGTAAGCTTTTCTATGCTCTTCTTCCTCATCAGATTTTGGATCTATAATAGCAACTTCTTCGTGAAAGTCTATTTCTGCCATTAATTCTTCAATAAGCTTTCTGCGGCCCAGTAAAATTGGAATAGCGATTCCTTCATCGTGCACAATTTGTGCGGCTTTCAGCACATCAAGATGATCAGCTTCAGCAAAAACAATTCGTTTAGGATTCATTTTTGCACGGTTTAGCAACAACCTTGTAATTTTGTTATCACTGCCCATTCTTTCAAGCAGTTCTTCTTCATACCTATCCCAATCCTGAATAGGTTGTCTCGCCACACCGCTTTCCATTGCAGCCCTGGCCACTGCCGGTGGCACTTTAGCAATTAAACGCGGATCAAATGGCTTTGGAATAATATAATCTGAACCAAAATTTAAACGGGTTTCTCCATAAGCGATATTCACCTGCTCTGGTACGGGTTCCTTGGCCATTTCGGCTAAAGCTTTTACCGCGGCCATTTTCATTTCTTCGTTAATCTTTGTGGCCCTAACATCCAAAGCTCCCCTGAAAATAAACGGAAATCCAAGTACATTGTTTACCTGGTTGGGGTGATCACTTCTTCCCGTAGCCATAATAATATCCTTACGGGTATCCATTGCCAGTTGATAATCGATCTCGGGATTTGGATTGGCCATGGCAAAAACGATAGGGCGTTTCGCCATACTTTTTAGCATCTCTGGAGAAACAATATCGGCGATAGAAAGGCCAACAAATACATCGGCATCTTTCATGGCTTCTTCCAGGGTATCTATTTTCCTGGAAGTAGCAAACTCTATTTTTTCTTCAGAAAGATTTGGACGATCTTTTCTAATTACGCCCTTACTATCTGTCATTATAATATTTTCAGCTTTTGCTCCAAAAGCTTTATAAAGTTTAGTACATGACACCGCTGCCGCACCGGCACCGCTTATCACGATCTTCACTTTTTCCATCTTTTTCTTAGCAAGCTCCAGTGCATTTAGCAAAGCCGCAGCCGAAATGATGGCTGTCCCGTGCTGATCGTCATGCATTACGGGAATATCCAGCTCAGCTTTTAATCGCTTTTCTATCTCAAAAGCTTCGGGAGCTTTAATATCTTCAAGGTTAATTCCGCCAAAAGTTGGAGCGATATTTTTAACCGTTTCAATGAATTTATCTACATCTTTAGTATCTACTTCAATATCAAAAACATCAATATCGGCAAAAATCTTAAAGAGCAAACCTTTACCCTCCATAACCGGTTTAGAGGCTTCCGGACCAATGTCTCCAAGACCTAAAACAGCGGTTCCGTTAGAGATAACGGCAACGAGGTTTCCTTTTGTAGTATATTTATAAGCGTTTTCTTTATCTTTTTCTATCTCCAGGCAAGGTTCTGCCACCCCAGGGGAATATGCCAGGGAAAGATCCCTTTGTGTTGCATACTTTTTTGTAGGTACTACCTCTATTTTCCCGGGCTTGGGTTTGGCGTGGTAAACCAGTGCTTCTCTTCTTTTTCTAGGATTATTGCTCATAATTTAATTTTTCTACTTACTACAAAGGTAGCAAGCTTGGTTTCAATATTGAACTCTAGCGGAAAAAAGAAAACTTAAAATTCAGAAAATTGACGGATTATTCCATCTCCCGTATTTTAATGAAAATTTAATAAAAGAGGAGCTGTTTTAGCCTGAAAAGCTTATAAATTCTAATGATTCTTGCAATTTACTGAGGTTAAAACTTCAACATTATTTGCTTATAAATTCAATATTTCGTTTTAACCCTTCAAATTTTGTTCTTTTCACAGCCGATTTTCTAAAGATCTCATTAAAAGTTTCTTTGGTAAGTTCTTCCCAGCCCTGTTTATCTTTTTCTAATAATTCTGGATGCGGATTAAACAATGGTTCGTTGTGCGGTTTTGAAAAACGGTTCCACGGGCAAACATCCTGGCAAATATCACAGCCAAACATCCAGTCTTCAAACTGGTTTTTATAGGAGTTAGGCAGTTCATCTTTTAACTCTATCGTGAAATACGAGATACATTTGCTACCATCTACTTTGTAAGGTTCAACAATAGCATCAGTTGGACAGGCGTCTAAACAAGCGGTACAGCTTCCGCAATGATCGGTAACCGGTGTATCGTATTCAAGTTCCAGGTCTACAATTAATTCAGCTATAAAATAGAAAGAACCGGTTTGTTTGGAAAGTAAATTAGAGTGCTTTCCAATCCAGCCCAATCCGCTTTTTGCAGCCCAAACTTTATCCATAACCGGTGCCGAATCTACAAAAGCCCGACCGTTAATTTCCCCAATTTCATCTTGCATAAACTGCAATAGTTGCTTCAGTTTATCTTTAATTACAAAATGATAATCCCGGCCATAAGCGTATTTGCTAATTTTATAAGAATCTTCCCTCTGGGTTTCTTCAGGATAATAATTCAGCAAAAGTGAAATTACACTTTTAGAACCTTCTACAAGTTTTGTAGGATCCAAACGCTTATCAAAGTTATTCTCCATCCAGCGCATTTCGCCGTGACGATTTTTCTTGAGAAATTCTTCAAGGCGCGGTGCTTCCTTTTCAAGAAATTCTGCTTTAGAAATTCCACAAGATAAAAATCCGAGGCGTTCGGCTTCGGATTTTATCAACTTTGTGTAAGCTTCCTTCAGAGTATCCTTCATAGTTTTACAAAGATGCGATTTTTAAAACATTTGAAGGATTTAAAAACCAGGAGCTCTGGAAACAATAATATCCTGGCTCTAAAAAATATGGGATATTTGCCTATGGCGTAGCTTCTGCAAGCGGAGCCATATGCTCATGGGTAATTTTCCAGCCATCACTGGTTTTAATAAAAAGTAAAGTTCCCTGCATCTTAAGATCATAAGCTTCTTCACCCCTTTCAAATTTGAAATTAGCATGAAAAGTTACATTAGCAACATCACCACCATATATATGGATTTCCAGATCTTCCCAGTCCCACTTTTCGACTTCAGTAATGCTACCAAGAAAATTTCGTTCGAATTCTTCATTTTCTTTAGGACCCTGCCTTTCACCGCCATCCTGGAATTCGGTAAATTTTGGCCCGTAGGCGTGCATCGAGATTAGTTTATCTGTATCATTATTTCTTATGCTTTGCTCTATCTCCTCAAGAGCATCCTTCACTTCCTCCTTTTCTTGCGCGTATTCCTTACTCAGATCAATTTGGCAGTAAGCCGAGCTGAATCCAAAAAGTAAGGCAATTAGAATAAACATTTTAGTTTTCATGATACTTTGTTTTAAGGTTACTTTTTTTTCAAATACGTGAATACTTAAGATACAACCATTTGATTTACAAAATAATAAGGGTTTGCAGGGGTTTTAAGTTGTTTTCTGAGAGATCTCTCGGAACAATAGCTTTTTAGAAAACTTAAGTGCGCTCAGTAAGAATTAAAAGGAAGTAATGATTGTTTATTGATCTAAAGTCAGGTCAATAATAAAGTAGATGGTCTTAGTGGAATATAAAATCAGGATCTTGATTGAAATTTTAGAATTGCATTTTTTGGTTTGAGCGTAATGAGTGGCTTAATATCGATCTCATCAAAACCAGGAACTATTTTATACTGGCTTACCAATTCGGTAACTGCAATGATCATCTCGAACATGGCAAAGTTATTACCTATACATTTCCTGGGACCGGCACCAAACGGGAAATACTGAGATGAATATTTTCTTCCTCCCTCAGCGAAGCGTTCCGGCTTAAAAGCTTCGGGATCCTCCCATAGTTCAGGATGACGATGAACCTCATGAATGGAGAACAATAAATTTGAACCAGGCTCGAAATATTTTCCTTCGAAATTATCTTCTTCCAGGTTAACCCGGTCTATAAAATATGCCGGCGGATATAATCTCATAGACTCTTCAATCACCTGCTGGGTAACCTGGCATTTGGTCACATAGCTCATTAAGTCCAGGTCCTGTTCCTTTAAAGAAGTAATTTCTTCATAGATCTTCTCCTGCCATTCCGGATTTAGTGCTAGCAATTGAGCCGTAAAAGTCAGGGAATTGGAAGTAGTCTCGTGACCGGCCGTGAAAAGTATCAGGATCTCATCAATAAGTTGCTCCTCATCCATAAAATTCCCGTCATCATACTTCGCATCCAGCAGCATATCTAAAAGGTCATCATATTTTTCTTTTGAATCCCTCCTTTCCTGAACAATCTTTCTTAGAATGTTCCGGGCTTCGGCAGTAAGTTTAAGATAGCTATCAATTTTTCCGCTTGCTTTAAACCACCAACCCAGATAAGGCTGTCGCAGTTCCTTAACAAGCATTTTCTGGGTCTCTTCTGTAATATATTGCAACCTGTTGATCTCTTCCTGATTCGCAGCACTGCTAAACAAAGATTTCACAACGGTTTGAAAAGCTAGATCATTATAAATAGGAAAAATATCCAGTTCTTCATTTACTGTGATCTTTTTATATTCCAGTAATATTGCTTGCTTAATGGAATCAAGCAGATTAGCAAGTTGTTTTTTATGGAATGCAGGTTGAATCAGCTTTCGCTGTTTTTTCCAGTATTCACCTTCTGAAGTTAGCAATCCTTTTCCAACATATTTAACCAAATCCTTAGTCTGGATCTCAGACTTCACGAAGTTCTTCTGATTTTTTTGAAGTACATATTCCACCAGTCCCGCATCCCTGGAAAATATCACCGATTTATTAAATCCAATATTTAACCGAAATGTATCTCCTTTCTTCTGAAAATTATCATGATGAAAAGGCAGAGGATTCTTTAAGATATTAGCGGAATGCTTTAGGAATTTCAGTAAAGATACTTCAGGTATTTTGCCAGATTCAGTCATCAATTATTGATTAAAGAGTCCGCCCTGAATACCTCCTTTAACCCTGCCCAAATGTTTGTAAGCAGCCTCGGTAACTTCCCTTCCTCTTGGAGTTCTATAGATAAAACCTTGTTGGATTAGAAAAGGTTCGTAAACCTCTTCAATAGTTTCGGCACTTTCACTTACTGCGGTAGACAAGGTAGTTAATCCTACCGGGCCACCTTTAAATTTATCTATTATGGTTTCCAGGATCTTATTATCCATTTCATCTAAACCGTGGGCATCTACATTTAATGCTTTAAGCCCGTATTTAGCGATCTCCATATCTATTTTTCCATTCCCTTTAATTTGGGCAAAGTCGCGCACTCTACGCAGTAAAGCATTGGCAATTCTGGGTGTTCCGCGGCTTCTACCGGCAACTTCTATGGCAGCATCCAGGCTAATAGGAACACGAAGTATCTCTGCACTACGCTGCACGATGTCTGAAAGCAATTCGGTTGAATAATATTGCAAGCGACTGGAAATACCAAAACGTGCCCGCATAGGCGCCGTAAGCAATCCTGAGCGTGTTGTAGCTCCAATAAGTGTAAACGGATTTAAATTGATTTGAACTGTTCTCGCATTTGGCCCAGATTCAATCATAATATCTATTCGATAATCTTCCATTGCCGAATACAGGTATTCTTCAACAACGGGACTCAACCTATGGATTTCGTCTATAAATAAGATATCACGTTCTTCGAGATTAGTAAGTAAACCGGCAAGATCACCGGGCTTATCCAAAACGGGACCTGAAGTTACTTTTATTCCAACTCCTAATTCGTTAGCCAGGATATGGGCCAAAGTAGTCTTCCCTAATCCGGGAGGCCCGTGAAATAGCGTATGATCTAAAGCTTCTTCCCTTTGATTAGCGGCTTCAACAAATACCTTAAGATTCTCCAAAACCTGATCCTGGCCGGCAAAATCATCAAAACTTAAGGGGCGTAACGCCCTTTCGATATCAAATTCTTCTGGGGAGAAATTTTCTCCTGAAGGATCAAGATTTTCATTCATAAAACATCAAAATTATGGAGCTGTGTATAAGCAAAGATAAGTAAAATCCTTTGGGGCAAGTCTGTAAGAATTTAGCGAATTAATTATCGCTAAAAATAAGTCTAAAAGCAAAAAACCTCTCCGTTTCTGGAGAGGTTTTTATATATTCTATTTATCAAGCTTAATGATTTAATTCTTCTTCGTGATCCTGAAGTGGAACGTTCTGCGGAACAAAATCCTGACCAGGAATTACGTAATCTGTTCCATCAAGGTTCATCTTACTATAATCGTAAGACCAACGGTAAACTGAAGGGATTGCTCCAGGCCAGTTTCCGTGAATGTGTTCTACCGGAGTAGTCCATTCTAAGGTAGTAGCATTCCAAGGGTTTTGAGTAGCCTTTTTTCCGTAGAAAATAGAGCTAAAGAAATTATAAAGGAAAACTACCTGAACACCAGCGGTAATAAGTGCGAATACCGTAATAATCACGTTTACATTCGCAAGATCATCAAAATAAGGGAATGCAGTGTTTGTATAATAACGTCTTGGCAAACCGGCCAGACCTATAAAGTGCATTGGGAAGAAGACCCCGTAAGCACCTACAGCCGTGATCCAGAAGTGAACATAACCAAGGTTCTTATTCATCATTCGGCCAAACATTTTTGGGAACCAGTGATACACACCCGCTAGAAGACCGTAGATCGCAGATATACCCATTACAAGGTGGAAGTGAGCAATAACGAAATAAGTATCGTGAACGTTAATATCTAATGTTGAATCTCCAAGAATAATCCCTGTTAGACCACCGGTGATGAATGTTGATACAAAACCAATGGAGAACAACATTGCGGGGTTCATTTGCAGGTTTCCTTTCCAGAGTGTCGTGATCCAGTTAAAGGCTTTTACGGCAGAAGGAATAGCAATTAATAAGGTTGTAAATGTAAATACAGAACCTAAGAATGGATTCATCCCTGAAACGAACATATGGTGACCCCATACAATCGTAGAAAGGAATGCAATTGCAAGAATTGAAGCAACCATCGCACGATAACCAAAAATTGGTTTACGCGAGTTTGTAGCTAAAACTTCAGATACAATACCCATTGCAGGTAGAATTACAATATAAACTTCCGGGTGCCCAAGGAACCAGAATAAGTGCTCAAATAAAACCGGAGAACCTCCCTGGTGACTTAATACTTCACCCTGTATATAAATATCACTAAGGAAGAAAGAAGTTCCAAAACTTCTATCCATTATAAGCAAAAGCGCTGCAGATAACAGAACCGGGAAAGAAACCACACCAATAACGGCAGTAATAAAAAATGCCCAAATGGTAAGCGGAAGTCTCATCATAGACATTCCCTTAGTTCTAAGGTTAAGTACCGTAACAATATAGTTAAGTGAACCTAAAAGTGACGAAGCAATAAAGATAGCCATGGAAATTAACCAAAGCGTCATTCCCATACCAGAACCTCCAATAGCCTGTGGTAATGCACTAAGCGGCGGATAGATAGTCCAACCTGCAGAAGCAGGACCAGACTCTATAAACAGCGAGCTTAACATAATACAACAAGATATAAAGAACAACCAGTAAGAAAGCATGTTCATAAATCCAGATGCCATATCCCGTGCTCCAATTTGAAGTGGAATAAGTAAGTTACTAAAGGTACCACTCAAGCCGGCAGTTAATACAAAGAACACCATGATGGTACCATGTATGGTTACCAAAGCAAGGTAGATTGAGGGTGTCATCACACCTTCGGGAGCCCATTTATCTCCTAAAAGCCATTCGAAGATCATAAAAGATTCTTCTGGCCAGGCTAGTTGCAAACGGAAAAGTACGGACATCATAATCCCTACAATACCCATTAAAATACCTGTGATAAGATATTGCTTGGCAATCATCTTATGGTCTGTACTAAATATGTATTTAGTAATAAAAGTTTGTTTATGATGATGTCCGTGATCCTCGTGGTGATCGTGAGCCGGTGCTGTTGCTATTGCTGACATATCTAAAGTATATTCTTTTTAGTTCTGTTATTCTTGTGATTCCATAACGGTAGCAAACTCATCTTGCTCGCTTAACCATTGGTTGTATTCTTCTTCGCTTTCTACTACAATCTTCATCTGCATATTATAGTGTGCATCTCCACAAATCTTGTTACAAAGCAAGAAGTAATCAAATTCGTACGAATCTAATGGAGCTTCTCCTTCAGCCATTAAGGCCTTACTATTCTCTTTTCTTATTTCATTAATGGTTTTTACTTTATCAACCATATATTCTGAATCTCGCATCTCTGCAGTAGTAATATCTGGAGTAAAGGCAAATTGGGTTACCATACCAGGTACTACGTTCATTTGTGCTCTAAAGTGAGGAAAATAAGCAGAGTGAAGTACATCCTGAGATCTGAATTTAAACAGAACCTGCTTTCCAACCGGTAGGTGCAGTTCTGTAGTGATCTTATCATCATCGGCATACGTATCATTCACGTTAAGTCCTACGGTGTTTATACCTTCAATAAAACGCACGTTAGCTTCCCCTAAGGTATTGTCCTCTCCGGCATATCTTGCCTGCCAGCTAAACTGCTTAGCGTAGATCTCAATTACAATTGGATCATCGTCTTCGCTAATATTCATAATATCACTCCAGGTAAATAATCCGTAGATAATTAAACCTGCAAGAGTAATTACCGGAATAATGGTCCAGATAAATTCCAGTTTATCATTATCTGCAAAGAAAAGAGCTCTGTTTCCCTTTTTCCCCTGATACTTATATGCGAACCAGTGAAGCAATGCCTGTGTAATAACCTGCACTACCATAATAAGTCCGATAGATATAAACATTAATGTATCTACCTCGTTTCCGTGCTCTGAAGCAGCTTGAGGAAGGTATAATTTACTCCAATGCCAAAAGCTATAAGCCATCCCCACGTAAAGGAAGATCATAAACCAAAGCATAAGCTTGGCTTGTTGCCTATTATCATTATCGTTAGCTATCTCAGCACTTTCGGCACCCGGGCCTTTAGATAGCTGAAAAATTTTTGACATTTGCCAACCGGTAACGGCCAATAGGGCTAGTACAATTATTACTAAAAATACGGTCATTTTATAATTTCTTCTTTAAACAATCTTTTATTAATAGTGGAAGTGTTCACTTTCCTTAATATACGGGTTGCGTTTAGCAAGCAATGGAGCTTTAGTAAGCGCGTTAAAGATTACAAAAGTAAACAATCCTCCAAAGAAAAATACTGCACTTATCTCAGGAATTCCTATAAACCAGGATTCTCCCACAGTTGAAGGCATAACCATTGTAAATATATCTAAATAATGCCCTACAAGGATAATAACTCCCGTCATTACCACAAACCAATTAATTCTTTTGTAATCGCTATTCATTAATACTAATAATGGGAAAACAAAATTCAATACCACCATACCGAAGAATGGCAAGCCGTAATTCTCTATACGACTAATAAAGTACACTACTTCCTCAGGAATGTTAGAATACCAGATAAGCATAAATTGTGAGAACCAAAGGTAAGTCCAGAAAATACTAATTCCGAACATAAACTTAGCTAAATCGTGTATATGACTGTTGTTAACAAAAGGCAGGTGACCTCTTGATTTCAGGTAAATACTTACTAATGCAATAACAGTAATTCCTGAAACAAACATACTTGAGAATACATACCAACCAAATAGAGTACTAAACCAGTGCGGATCTAAACTCATAATCCAGTCCCAGCTCATCACAGATTCTGAAACAAGGAAGAATACTAAAAATCCTGCCGCAAGTTTAAAGTTCTTTTTAAAGTAATGATTATCGGTAGCTTCATCAAGTCTTCTTGAATTTCTAACCAGAAAATGTCTAAAAATAAACCAACCTCCTAAAAATATAGCTGCTCTTATTAAGAAGAAAGGCACATTTAAGTAAGCTGTTTTATTCTGAATAATTTCATCGTGAGCTACTACTTCTGGATCCATCCAAATAAATAAATGATTCCAATGTAGACTTGAGAATACTAAAAGTACAAACATAATAATCCCTCCTGGAACAATGTAAGCCGAAATAGCTTCCATAACTCTAAACAACACTGGAGACCAACCTGCTTGCGAAGCATATTGTAGCGCATAAAATGCTAAAACTCCCAGTGAAATCATAAAGAAAAAGAATGCAGCAACATAAACTGCAGCCCAGGGCTTGTTCTGTAATTGATGCAATTTATGCTCAAGATGTTCGGTATCATGCCCTCCGGCTTCAGCAGCGTGAGCTTCATCCTCATCAGCATTTCTGCTAGGTTCATCATCTAATAAAAGCCCGTGTTCGGCTTCTGCAAAGGTAGCATCAGCTTCCTCTTCTGCATGGGGTGTTTCACCGTGATGTTCTTCTGCAGCCATCATTTCTCTAACATCATCCAAATCTGATGGCGCCTGAAGAAACCCAATTACGAGCCCAATAGCACCAACAATCATAAAAATAAATGCTGTTAATTTTAATTTACTGGATAGCGTATACATATTTATAGATCTAAATGCTTTGTTCTTAATTATTGTTTTCTTCTTCAGGAGTTAGCGCTGCACCTTCACCCTGAGATTCTTCTGCATTTTGCTGAGCTCTTTCTACTTCTACAGGATTGGCTTCAGCAATAGAGGCTTCTTTTTCTTCCTCAAAAGGTATTTCTTCACCACCTTCCAGCTCATTCTTAAGATTCATTACATAATGAGTAATTTTCCAACGCTCTTCTTCACTGGTTTGTGCTGCATAAGAACCCATTGAATTCAACCCGTAATAAATTACGTGATAAACACTTCCTTCGGTGATAGCACGCCCGGCATCATCGTATGAAGGAATACCAAGAATCTTTTCCCTTTCAGCAAGAATTCCCTTACCATCTCCATTATCTCCGTGGCAAACCGCACAGTAAATAGTATACAGTTGTTTCCCTTCATTAAGGTTGTCTTCTGTATACGGAAGTGGATTATTAAGATTGGCTTTAGCATTAGCCATACCTTCTGGTGTATTCTCGTAATCGTAAGGCATCCATCCTCTTGGAATAGTTCCTTCTACCGGAAGTTTGGCTTCCTGGCCGTTTACAAAAATATCGTATTCCCCATAAGCTTCATAGCCTATTGGTTTATACATATCTGGCATATATTGGTAATTGGGCTCGTCACTATCTGCACAAGACATTACAACGCCCCCAACCAGGAACAATACTATCGTTTTATAGAACAAATTTTTCATTCTGTCTATTTATTATCTATTAATTTAATTTCAGCAGCTCCGGTATCGTAAAGGAATTTTGTTAACTCATCTACGTTATGATTCGCAACATCAACTTCCATAAGGAACATATCATCAGTTGTTCTAACATCTGGATTTTCTGCTTGTTTAAAAGGCCATAACTTACTTCTCATATAAAAAGTAATTACCATAAGGTGAGCTGCAAAAAATACGGTAAGCTCAAACATAATAGGTACAAATGCAGGTGAATTCTCGATGAAACTAAAACTTGGTTTCCCTCCAATATCCTGCGGCCAGTCTTCAATCATTATAAAATTCATCATTGCAACTGCCACCACAAAACCAACAACACCGTAAAGAAAAGAGGTAATTGCCAATCTTGTAGGCGCTAAGCCCATAGCTTTATCTAAACCGTGAACAGGCATTGGCGTATAAATTTCACCAATATGATAACGAGCCTCTCTTACCTGCTTTACGCCCTGCAAAAGCAGGTCGTCATCATTATAAATAGCGTGTATAACTTTTGATGCCATCTTAATTACTTATTTTTTAGTTCAGTTGCCTGTGCTACCCAATCTTCACGTTGTGCCGAATTAGGGAAGTTTTCTATCACTTCATCAAGCAATTCAAAATCATCCTGGGTAAGTTTACTTACCTGAACATAGGTATAAAGACCTACCTGGTGTAAACGCTGTTCAAGGAAAGGACCTACTGCCTTAAGTTTTTGAAGATTATCTGCCGTTTGATTTTCCGGATTAAATGATCCGGTTCTTACTAGCATTACATCTATTCTATCCTTTTGAACCTCAGAAAGCACTAATGCATCTGCGTTTACGGTATCGTTATGCCCATCGTCACCTTCAGCTTTATAAGCATCGTCATCACCCATCTTCTTATCTACTTTTGTAGCGATGTTCTTCTTAGGCTCCCCTACATTTACCGGAGTGTAATGTTTTACATCATCTCCATGCTCTGCTCTAAGTTTTTTGTACTTAGCACCAGAAGACTTAAGTATAGTTTTTACCTCAGCCTGTGCAATTACAGGAAATGATCTCGCATACAATAAGAACAACACAAAGAAAAATCCAAGAGTACCAATAAAAATACCTATGTCTACAAATGTTGGAGAAAACATAGTCCAGGAAGACGGAAGATAATCACGGTGAAGTGAAGTTACAATAATTACAAAACGCTCAAACCACATCCCGATATTTACTACAATAGAAATAAAGAACGAGAACATAATACTGGTACGCAATTTCTTGAACCACATAAACTGCGGAGAAAACACATTACAGGTCATCATAGACCAATATGCCCACCAATAAGGGCCGGTTGCCCTATTAAGGAATGCATATTGTTCATATTCAACCCCAGAATACCACGCGATAACAAGCTCAGTAATATAAGCAACCCCAACAATAGAACCCGTGATCATAATTACTATGTTCATTAATTCTATATGTTGTACCGTAATATAATTCTCAAGGTTAGACACCTTCCTCATAATAATAAGAAGGGTATTTACCATCGCAAAACCAGAGAATACCGCTCCCGCAACAAAGTAAGGAGGGAAAATTGTGGTATGCCAACCCGGTATAACCGATGTAGCAAAGTCAAAAGATACAATGGTGTGTACAGAAAGTACCAAAGGTGTTGCCAAACCGGCAAGTACCAAAGAAACCTCCTCAAAACGTTGCCAGTCTTTTGCACGTCCACTCCATCCAAAACTTAAAATTCCGTAGATTTTTTTATTAAAAGGAGTAATTGCACGGTCACGAATCATTGCAAAATCGGGAAGTAATCCTGTCCACCAGAATACCAATGAAACAGAAAGATAAGTTGAAATTGCAAATACATCCCAAAGCAACGGCGAGTTAAAGTTTACCCATAACGAACCAAATTGGTTTGGTATAGGAAGTACCCAATAAGCTAACCATGGACGTCCCATGTGAATTAACGGGAACAAACCAGCCTGCATTACAGAGAAGATAGTCATCGCCTCTGCTGAACGGTTAATTGCCATTCTCCATTTTTGCCTAAATAATAAAAGTACGGCTGAAATTAAGGTACCGGCGTGACCAATACCTACCCACCAAACAAAGTTGGTAATATCCCAGGCCCAGCCTACGGTTTTATTAAGTCCCCAGGTTCCAATACCTGTAGAGATAGTATAAATTATACAACCTACACCCCAAAGAAAGGCAATAAGGGCAATTGAAAAGACAATCCACCAGGATTTATTAGCCCTTCCTTCTACCGGCGCAGCTACATCCACGGTAACATCGTGGTAGCTTTTATCCCCGGTAACTAAAGGCTTTCGTATAGGTGCTTCGTAATGAGACATATCCTTTTTTAATTGATTTCTTTATTAATTTATTAAGCTTCTGTTGTGTTCCTAATTTTGGTCTGGTACATCACGTTTGGTTTAGTACCCACATATTCCAATAAATGATACATCCTGTCATCTTCCTTCTTATCTCTAATCACAGCACCTTCATTGTTAATATCACCAAATGTCATTGCTCCTTTATCACAAGCTGCAGAACAAGCTGTCTGGAATTCACCATCTTCAATAACTCTTCCTTCACGCTTGGCATCAAGAATGGTTTTTTGAGTCTTCTGAATACACATAGAACACTTCTCCATAACCCCTCTTGAACGCACAGTTACATCAGGATTAATAACCATTCTTCCAAGGTCATTATTCATATGGTAATCAAACTCTTCGTTTTCAGAATAGTTGAACCAGTTGAAACGACGTACTTTGTAAGGACAGTTATTAGCACAGTATCTTGTACCAACACAACGGTTATAGATCATTTGGTTTTGCCCCTGTCTTCCGTGAGAAGTTGCAGCAACCGGACACACAGTCTCACAAGGAGCGTGGTTACAGTGCTGACACATTACAGGCTGGAAAACTACCATAGGATTATCTGCCGGCTCTTCCAATTCTCCAAATTCAGAAAGAGAACTTCCTAAACCAGAAATATTTTCTTTCTTATCAAGATCATCTATAAAGCTATCTTCCGAAGAATAATATCTATCAATACGCAACCAGTGCATATCACGAGATCGTCTCACTTCACTTTTCCCTACTACAGGAACATTATTCTCTGCGTGACAGGCAATAACACAGGCACCACAACCGGTACAGGCGTTAAGATCTATAGAAAGATTAAAATGGTGACCAATACTACGATCAAATCCATCCCACATATCAACTTCAGGAGAAGTTACCGGTTTTTCAACGTGATCTAAAGATACTTCAGGAACCGAATTCCATTCGTGTACATCTTTAGTATTAAAAACTTCTAATGTAGTTTCTTTAATAATATCTCCACGACCCATTAGAGTATTGTGAAGCTGAACGCAAGCAAATTCGTGAACTCCCGGAGCTTTCTCTATAGTTACTGATTGTACTGCGTTTAAGTTCTTATATAATGGGTAAGCATTTACACCTACCTGCATTTCTTCCTGAATCCCTTCTTTCTTACCATAACCTAGCGCAAGTCCTACCGTACCTTTGGCCTGTCCCGGCTGAATAAGCACAGGAACATTTTTAACTACAGTACCGTCTAATGTAACATTAGCATAACTTCCATTTAGGCCGCCGTTAGAAACATTTTCGTTCTCAAGACCCATAGATTCAGCATCGGCTTTGGAAATGGTAAGGTAATTATCCCAAGACGCTCTTGTTAATGGATCTGGCATTTCCTGCAACCAAGGGTTATTGGCCTGCTGACCATCTCCCATAGAAGGTTTGGTATAAAGCGTTAGCTCCATCCCATTATTTTCTGAAGGTCGAGCCAACTCACTAGCAGCTGTTGCAACATTTATAGATTCTGAAGCTTCAGATGCTCCAACTTCTACCGGAGAAGTGGCTTTAAAAACACCGTCGTGAAGTGCAGTATTCCAGGAAGGAATACTACCACTCCAGGTTTCTTTAATATACTCGTGATAAGATTTCTCATTATCAGTCCATTTTAATAAGCAGTCCTGAAACTGTCTTGTATCAAATAATGGTCTAATTGTAGGCTGCATCAAACTAAAGTCTGAAGCTGTGTATTGAATATCACCCCAGCTCTCTAGATAATGTGGAGTTGCAGCTACAAACTTACATAGCTGAGCTGTTTCATCAGGCTTCATACTAAAAGCCAAAGAAACTTCAACTTTCGCCAATGCTTCAGCAAACTCTTTCCCGTTTGGCAAAGAATACGCAGGATTCACCCCTGCCATTAAGACGGCACCTACAGAACCGGATTTCATATCCTCAACCGCCTGCATAACCTCTTCAGCATTACCCTGACGGATCATACGAGGATTATTAGTATCCATAACAGCGCTTCCTAAGGCCTCATTTATTTCTAGCACTAAAGCCTGGGCGTTAGCATCTGGAATTCCTGAAATAACTACTGCTCCACTTCCAGCTTTTCTTAGCTGACGCGCCGCTTTCACAACTGCATCATCTATTTTAGCAGGCAAATCACTGGTAGAAGAACCACCGGCAACATAACCATACAACGCAGCCAGAACAGCTTTTTGCTGAGATGGAGTTACAGGGTAACGCTTATCGGCATTCGCCCCTGTTAAACTCATATTAGATTCAAACTGAACATGACGAGACATTTTGCCATTCTTAGGCACACGACCCTTAGCATAGCCAGCATCATAACCACCGCCCTGCCAATCGCCAAGGAAATCGGCCCCTACAGAAACAATAGTTTCAGCTTTAGAAAAATCGTAATTTGGTAATGCACGCTTTCCAAATTTAGACTGGAAAGCATTTAAAGCATCGTTTTCAGAAACCGTATCGTAAACTACGTGACGTACATTAGGGTACTTTTCTGAAAATTCATTAATTAATTTTGTAGTTGAAGGGCTGGCAAATGTTTGAGTTAACAAAATCATATCACCAGAAACATTCTCAAGGGCACTTCCAACCTCACGGTCAAACTCTTCCCAGGAAACATTTCTTCCTTCAATCATTGGGCGTTTCACCCTATTAGCGTCATACATTGACAATACCGAAGCGTGTACACGGGAGTTAACCCCGCCTTTAGACTTCGATAATTCATTATTTTCAATCTTAATAGGTCTTCCTTCCCTGGTTTTTACCAATACGCTTGCAAAATCAAAACCATCTGCAATGGTAGAGGCATAGTAATTAGCTACACCAGGAACAATACGCTCCGGTTGCACCACGTAAGGAATAGATTTAATAACAGGCCCTTCACAAGCAGCCAATGAGGCCGCTGCTGTACTAAACCCAACATATTTTAAGAAATCCCTTCTTGAGGTTTTTGAACTTTCAAGGGAATTCTTATCCCCAAGAAATTCATCAACCGGAATTTCTTCAGCAAATTCTTTTTGTTGGAGCGTCTCAACAACAGAGCTGTTTTCATTTAGCTCTTCAACACTTTTCCAGTATTTTTTGTTTGATGACATATATATCTAGATATTAACTTCTTAATTAACCCCGAACACCCGGGAAAAAATTTTTAGTAATGGCATTTGGCACATTCAAGACCACCCATTTGAGCTACTGTAAGCTCTTCTACACCATACTTTTTAGACAATTCTTCGTGAATTTTCTCATAGTATTCATTTCCTTCCATTCTAACTTTGGTATCACGGTGGCAATTAATACACCATCCCATAGTTAAAGGAGCGTCTTGATAAACCACTTCCATCTCTTCGATTGGGCCGTGACATTTTTGACATTGCACCCCAGCAACCGATACGTGTTGAGAGTGATTAAAGTATGCGAAATCTGGAAGATTATGAATACGAACCCATTTTACAGGTTTTTCCTCACCAGTATAATCCTGTTCTGCCGGATCCCAACCTACAGCATCATAAAGTTTTGCAATTTCACCGTCATAAAATTCTTTTGAATATTCAGCTGTAGCAGTTTCTGGAGCTACTTCTGAAATTGATTTGTGACAATTCATACATACATTAAGCGATGGGATACCCGCCTGCTTAGATGTTCTGGCTGAAGAGTGACAGTATTTACAATCTATCTGGTTATCACCAGCGTGAATTCTATGTGAATAATGTATTGGCTGAATTGGTTCATAACCCTGATCTACCCCAACCTGCATAAAGAAGCCGTAGGCAAACCAACCAATTACCAGCAAGCCAAAAACAGCACTTACTAAAACAAGGAATTGATTTTCAACGAAAGATTTCCAAATTGGTTTTCTTTTAGGTTTTTCAGGAACTACAACACCACTTGCCTGAGCAAAATTTCTAAGTGTTTTGTTTACAAGGAATAATACCGCAAGCAGCATTACCAGAACGAACACCAGAATTGCCAGAATAACATTTACCGATACACCCCCGCCAGAAGAATCTCCTCCACCTGCCTGCCCACCGGTTTGCGCCGCTTGAGGTTCTGGTTTTGGTTGTTCTACATAAGCAAGAATATCATCAATATCAGCATCTGATAATTGAGGAAAAGCCGGCATTGCGGTTTGATTATACTCTTCGTAGATCGCAACGGCCTGGTCATCTCCAGACGAAATTAAATCCTGGCTGTTTTTAATCCAGCGGTACAACCAATCCATATCTCTCTTCTCGGTAACGCCGTGAAGAGCAGGACCAATACCCGCAGAATATGGTTTGTGACAGGCAGCACAAAGTGAATTAAACAGAGATTTTCCATTCGCAGGATCCCCGAGATCTGACGCAGCAGCTGCATCAGCTTCTGAAGATTCACCCGATGATTCATCGGTTTGCTCCTGGCCTTCCCCTGCGGCATCCTGAGAGGCCTCCTCCTGTGCAATTCCCAAAACGCTAAATGAGATAAAAAATGCTACACTTAAGAGCAATAGTCGCGAAGTTGAGTGGCGGTATTTCACCTTTTTCATATTATAAGTTGAATTAACGTCTTAACTTTGGTACGGTTTTTAAAGCCTTAAGCCTTAGTAATATTAACACTTTGTACCCTTAAATTCGGCAACAAAAGTAATACTTATAGTCGATTTTAGGAATGTTAGATAAGTGTTAATCGGTAATTTATATCAGTTCTAAATAATAAAACCAGGCTTGTTTAAGTTATTAAATTATACTTTTGCCTTAAATAAATAACTATGAGAAAATTAAGCATAAACAAAATACTCTTAAGTTGTTTTCTTTCAGGATTTTCTTTACTGAATTTAACAGCTCAGGAAGGCCAGATAAATATAAGCGAAGACGATAAGCTCTCTAAACTTTTGGAGTTAAAATCTGAAATGAGCGAGAATAACGAAATTGGAGACCGGTATAAGATTCAACTTTTCTACGGAAATAATGGAGAAGCAAACGAGGTAATAAAAGATTACCGAAGCAAATTTGAATACCCTTCACTAATCGCTTACGAAGCGCCTAATTATAAGGTTTGGGTTGGTAACTTCAGGAATCGTTTGGAAGCCGACAGGGCGCTTTTAAAAATAAAAGAAAGCTTTCCTTCTGCTTTTATTCCAAAGCCCAGACGCAGATAATTCTTCAGAAAAAATTAATTTAAATAGAGCTTTAATTTATTTTAAATAAAATCATAAAAAAAGCGGCCCTAAAGCCGCTTTTTTCTATTTAAGAGTAAAACTTAATTATTTAAGTTTCTTTTTCACTTCTACTTCACGGAATGATTCTATAACATCCCCTTCTTTAATATCGTTATAATTCTTAACCTGGATACCACAATCGTAACCTTTGGCTACTTCTTTAACATCGTCTTTAAAACGTTTTAAAGAAGCAAGTTCGCCGGTGTAAACCACCACGCCTTCGCGAATTAAACGTATTCCAGAACTTCTGTAGATTTTACCGGAAGTAACCATACAACCTGCAATAGTTCCTACTTTAGAAATCTTAAAGGTTTCTCTAATCTCTGCAGTACCAGTGATCTCTTCTTTAAGCTCTGGAGAAAGCATTCCTTCCATCGCATCTTTAAGATCGTTGATCGCGTCGTATATAATCGAGTAAGTTCTGATATCAATTTCTTCCTTATCGGCTACCTGTCTTGCATTTCCAGCAGGACGAACGTTAAATCCAATAATTACCGCATCTGAAGCCGAAGCAAGTAACACATCACTTTCTGTAATAGCACCTACTCCTTTATGAATAATATTCACCTGAATTTCTTCAGTAGATAATTTAAGGAAACTATCGGTTAATGCTTCTACAGAACCATCAACATCACCTTTAAGGATAATATTAAGTTCTTTAAAGTCACCTAAAGCAATTCTACGTCCAATTTCATCAAGGGTAATATGACGCTGAGTTCTAACACTCTGCTCACGTTGTAACTGAGTTCGTTTAGCGGCGATGTCTTTAGCTTCACGCTCATCTGTCATCACTTTAAACTTATCACCCGCTTGCGGCGCACCATCAAGTCCAAGAATAGAAACCGGCGTTGCTGGCCCTGCTTCTTTAACCTCGTGTCCACGTTCATCGTGCATTGCTTTCACCTTACCACTATGGCGACCTGCTAATACATAGTCTCCAATTTTTAAGGTTCCTGCCTGCACAATAATGGTAGCAACATAACCTCTACCCTTATCAAGGAAAGCTTCTACTACGGTACCTGTTGCAGTTTTAGACGGATTAGCTTTTAATTCAAGAATTTCAGATTCCAGTAAAACTTTCTCAAGAAGTTCTTCAACTCCCATTCCTGTTTTAGCTGATATATCGTGCGACTGAACTTTACCACCCCAGTCTTCAACAAGCAAGTTCATCCCTGCCAGTTTTTCTTTAATTTTCTCTGGATTCGCCGTTGGCAAATCAGATTTATTAATCGCAAAAACGATAGGAACACCGGCAGCCTGGGCGTGAGAAATAGCCTCTTTGGTTTGCGGCATCACATCATCATCTGCAGCAATTACAATAATCGCGATATCTGTTATCTGTGCACCACGGGCACGCATCGCTGTAAAGGCTTCGTGACCAGGAGTATCCAGGAAGGTCATTTTTTGACCGTTTTTAAGCTCTACACCGTAGGCTCCAATATGCTGTGTAATACCTCCGCTTTCCCCGGCAATAACATTTTCTTTACGAATATAATCCAGCAAAGAAGTTTTACCGTGGTCTACGTGACCCATTACAGTTACAATTGGTGCTCTTTCTTCGAGATCTTCAGGATTTTCAGGAACTTCTTCTACTGTTTCCTCGATATCTGCAGTTACAAAGTCTACTTCGTAACCAAATTCATCTGCAACAATAGAAAGTGTTTCAGCATCTAAACGCTGATTCATTGTTACCATCATTCCAAGAGACATACAGGCCGAAATTACTTTCGTTACCGGCACATCCATCATCGTAGCAACTTCACTCACGGTTACAAACTCTGTAACCTTAAGGATTTTACTATCTGTTTCCTGCTGTGCAAGATCGTCTTCTGAACGTTGACGGTGTTGATCTCTTTTATCTCTTCTATATTTAGCTCCTTTACCTTTACCAGATTTACCCTGAAGTTTTTCAAGGGTTTCTCTAACCTGCTTTTGAACTTCTTCTTCGCTAGGCTCTTCTTTAGTAATAGGTTTAGCTCTTTTTCTAGGGGCTCCTTTCTTACCACCACCCTGGTTTGAAGCTCCAGGCTTCACATCTTTACTAATTCTACGACGACGCTTTTTACGCTTTTCTTTCTCCTTTTTCTCTTCGGCAGCTTTCTTTTCGTCTTTCTTCTTTTCCGGTTTTTTAAATTGAGAAAGGTCAATTTTCTTTCCGGTAAAGTTAGGGCCGTTAAGTTTGGTATAATTAGTCTTATGAGTCATTGACTCAGCCTCTTTAGGCTCTTCTTCTTTTTCTGAAGGAGTTTCCTCTTTTTTAGAAACTTCTTCGGGCTTTTTCTCCTCTTTAGAAGGTGCTTCTTCTACAGGTTTTTGAGGTTCAGGCTTTTCTATTTCGGCTTCAGGCTTTTTAGCTTCCTCTGGCTGCTTAGATTCGGCTGGCGCTGGTTTCTCCTCTTCTTTTTCGGCTTTCTTCTCTGGTTTTTTATCCAGGTCTATTTTACCTACTTTTTTAGGACCAGCTAATTTAGCTCTGGCAGTAACTGCCTCTTCTTTGCGCTTCTCGTCCTCTTTCTTCTCCTCGGCTTTGCGCTTTTCTTCGAGCTCTCTTTCTCTTGCTAAACGCAATTCTTCCTTCTCCTTTCTTTTTTCCTCACCAACTTCTTTAGACTCGACTTTCTTAGACTTATCGGTCTCAAATTCATCAGAAAGCACCTGATAAACTTCGGATGAGATTTTGGTAGTAGGACGCGCCTCAATATCGTGACCCTTAGAATTTAAAAATTCTACAGCCCGGTCTAACGAAATATTGAATTCACGTAATACTTTGTTTAGTCGCATTGTTTTTGCTTCAGCCATAAATTGCCCTCTAAATTAACCTCTTTTAATTATTATATATTCAATGAGTTTTTTACTACTCTTCAAATTCTTCTCTTAAAACCTTCACTACTTCTCTAATGGTTTCTTCTTCTAAATCGGTAAGTCTAATAAGGTCTTCCAATTCCTGTTCCAAAACACTTTTTGCAGTGTCCAGCCCAACTCTTGAAAATTCCTTAATTACCCAATCTTCAATTTCATCAGAGAATTCCTTCAATTCTACATCTTCCTCAACCCCTTCTCTAAAAACGTCTATTTCGTAACCGGTTAACTGCCCGGCAAGCCTAATATTATGACCTCCACGGCCAATGGCTTTAGAAACTTCTTCCGGCTTCAGCATAACCTCGGCCGTTTTATTTTCTTCATCTAATTTAATAGATGTAATTTTTGCAGGACTCAGCGCCCTGGTAATATATAATTGATCGTTATTGGTGAAATTAATCACATCTATATTCTCATTCCCCAATTCACGTACAATGCTATGAATTCTGGAACCTTTCATACCTACACAGGCACCAACAGGATCAATTCTATCATCATAAGTATCTACCGCTACTTTAGCTTTTTCACCAGGAACACGAACCACATTTTGAATGGTAATTAAACCATCAAAAACTTCAGGAATCTCCTGTTCGAATAGTTTTTCAAGAAAAACCGGAGCGGTTCGAGAAAGTATAATTGTAGGCTTGTTTCCTTTAAGCTCTACACTTTCTATAATTCCTTTTACGTTATCTCCTTTTCTGAAAAAATCTGAAGGAATCTGGCGATCTTTTGGTAAAACGATCTCGTTTCCTTCGTCGTCTAACAAAATAATGGCTCTATGCCTAATATGATGAACTTCTGCGGTGTAAATTTCGCCTTCAAGCTCTTTAAAGTGCTTGAAAATATTGGTGTTATCGTGTTCGTGAATTTTTGAAATAAGATTTTGTCTTAAAGCTAAAATTGCACGGCGCCCCAAATCTACAAGTTTTACTTCTTCTGATACATCTTCACCTACTTCAAAATCGGGCTCAATTTTTCTGGCTTCAGTAAGTGAAATTTCCTGGTTAGGATCTTCTACCTCACCATCGGCCACTACAACCCTGTTTCTCCAAATCTCTAAATCCCCTTTATCTGGGTTTACAATAATATCAAAATTATCGTCTTCACCATATTTCTTCTTTAACGCACTTCTAAACACATCTTCAAGGATGGCCATAAGCGTTACACGATCTATCAATTTGTCATCTTTAAACTCTGAAAATGACTCAATCAAGGCGATATTTTCCATATCAATTTGAGGTTAAAATGTTATCATAACTTTAGCGTCTGTAATCTCAGAATATGGCAATACCGCTTCTTTTTCTACGGTATGCTTTCCTTTCCCTACCGGTTTTGGCTCCCTGGCTTTCCAGTTAAGCTTAATCCCGTCCTGATCTACATGGGTTAAAGTTGCTTCAATTTTTTTGTTATTGGTAGTCACCTGTAGTTTTCTACCCAGGTTTTTCCTGTATTGCCGTTCCAGATGTAAAGGCTCAGAAACTCCAGCCGAACTAACTTCCAAAGAAAAATCTTCTTCTTCCCTGTCTAGATTGTGTTCAATCTTGCGACTTACCGCAATACAATCGTTAACAGAAACCCCATTATCACCATCTATCACAACAGATATCTTATTGTCGTTGGTAATGTTTAGGTCTATTAAAAATAGTGAATTATTTTCCTGGAAAGCTTCCTTCAACAAATTTTCTACTTTATCCTGCAACATAGCTTATAAAAAGAGGGGACTTTATGTCCCCTCGCTGTACTTTTTTAGTTTCAACGCTGCAAATATAATAATAATTTCAGAGAAAGAAAACCAGACTTTAAATGAAATTTTATACTTAACTTTAATAAAGCAATCATTTTTAATCTTTTAGAGGAATTAATGAAAAAGATACTCGTTCCTACCGACTTTTCTGATACCGCCGAACATGCACTAAAAATTGCGGCGCAATTAGCCAAAAAACATAATAGTGAGATCTATCTTCTACATATGTTAGAGCTACCCATGCAGCTTATAGATCCTGTTGCCGGAGGCAATAGCCAAAATTTACCGGAATCTATTTTCTTTATGAAACTGGCTCACCAGCGGTTTGCAAAACTTATGCAAAGACCTTTTTTAAAAGATATTAAAGTTCACGAAACCGTAATGTTTCACCAGGCTTTTGACGGAATTATGGAAGTTAGCGAGGATTATGATTGTGATATAATTATTATGGGTTCTCACGGCGCAAGCGGTTTTAAAGAAATGTTTATTGGGAGTAATACCGAAAAAGTGGTGCGTTCTTCCCATATACCGGTACTTGTAATTAAAAATGAACACGGGAATTTTGAAGTTGAAAATTTTATTTTCGCTACAGATGCCGATGGCAGCAACAAACATACACTAGAGAAAGCTTACAACTTTGCGCAATTAATAGAAGCAAAATTCCATTTACTTTTTATAAACACCCCTAATAACTTTATTACCAGTACCGAGGTAAGGGAGCGTATAGATAATTTTATTTCAGGTTTTAATATTCACGATTACGAGATGCATATTTATAACGACGTGAGTGTAGAAAAAGGAATTTTAAACTTCGCCATGAAACAGAAAAAAGCTTTAATTGGGATTAGTACTCACGGCCGCAAAGGTCTGGCTCACTTTTTTAATGGTAGTATTAGTGAAGATTTAGTAAACCACGCCAATATGCCGGTTGTTACCTTCAAAATTTAAAGAAAGGATTTTAGAGCACCGTTTCTAACATTTTTCCAGAGGTAATTCCAGAAAGATTTATTTTGGGTTCGTTGGGTTTTTATGCCTTCCTGCTCTTTTTCTTCTGAAGTGGCATCGTTATTTACAATTAGATTGGCTAATGCCGAAAGAAACTTATTCTCCTCTTCCCCGTCATTTTGCAGCACTTCTACTTTAAAATCTTTGTACACAAGTTTCATATCTCCGGTAGAATTCTGATTGTTCCCCGTAAAATTAAATCGCATATCTCTAATTCCACCTTCAGCTTTCACGTTTAAGGCCGGCTCCATAAACTGGTTAATCCCTTCGCTGGAAATCCTATCCATTTGCCCGGAAATTGAGAATACATCAGCTCTATTTGAGATATCAAAATTCCAGTTTACATTTAATTTGGCCTCCCCCTGAAACTGAGTTTGCACATCAATATCTGTTCTGGGGAAATCTTCAGCATCCATATTTACATTGCTAATATTATAAATACTGGCATTAAGATTTTTAAAGGTTACTTTTCCAGGTCCTCTCTTTGGATTCACCAACTCCTGGTACTGTATTGCCAGGTTATTAACTTTAAGCGTATCTAGTTTTAGCTTAAAAGGCAGTTCTCTAATCATTTTACTATACATAGGCTTTTGCCGGGGATCGTCTTTCACTTGCTTATCCCGGTATATCTTAATATCGCCATTTGTTATTGTGGTTGCGCTACTTTCAAGACTAAGGGAATCGTTCTTAAAACTCCAGTTAAAAGATTCTAAAGCTAATTCTCCCAGACTCAAATCAAACCTGTCTTTTTCATAAGGAATATGTTTCTGAAATTCCTGCTTATCATATAAAGGTTTCATTTTAATATTGCTGAAGCTAAGAGAGTTCTCATTCATTTCCATCTTTTCAACATACATATCATGCAAATCGTTGAGATTGAAAAATAAACTATCTGAAGTCATTTCGAGCTCCTCGTAATTAAAAGGTAGTGCACTTTTTAAAGATTCTCGATTTACACTTACTTGTTTTAAATTTAGCGAAGGGATATTTGCAAAAAGCTGCTCTTTAACCGAATCGTTTTTAGCCATTTTAAAATTGCCATCAATCACCTCAACCGATTTGATTAAAAGGTCTATTTCAGCAGAATTTCCTTCTTTTGAAGTGTCTTTTTCTTTTTCAGCTTCAGTATAAATTGTCACTTCCGGTTTAGTGAATTTTAAGGTATTTATTTCAATATTTTTATTGCTTATATATTCAAAAATATCAATCCCGTCTATCTTAATTTCTTCCGCATTAATTTGCATTCCGTTCTTTTTATAAACGGGATTACTTATTGATGCACTTCTGCCAAGGAGGCTTGCATTAAGGTCTTCATATTTAAATTCGGCCTTTTTAAGATTTTCTTCCAGGGCAGTTTCCATTTTGTTTTCAATAAACATATTGCCTCCAATTATAGCAATAGCCAGAACAATAAGAATAACAATAAAACTCAGGAATAATTTAGATTTTTTCTTCAAACTCGCATTTTTTATGACCGAAATTTACAATTTCAAAACACTTAGCCTCACTGTTTAAGAGTTTTTAACTTAAAAATTTAACCCCAAAGTTTTCTTTGCGTTAAATTTTAGCAAAAGCCTATAAGTATCAAATTTTCGATGGTTTTTGATTGTATATTTGCCCCATAACCTAATAGAAATTATGATTTTTAAGCTTAGTATAAAAATAGTATTTATTGCCGTAGAAATTTTTCTTGCGGTGTATAGTTTTGCACTAAGCGACAGCCTTCTTATTAAGTTTCTATTTTTTGCAGTTACTGCAGTAATTGTGGCATTTTCTGTAACTAAAATAACTAATAAATTACTACCTATAGATAAAGACTATATTTCTTCGGAAGAAGAATCTGAAGAAAATTAAGAGTCAAAGTTTTAAAAGAGTAAAATCCGGAAGATTCATTCTTTCGGATTTTTTTATATTTTGCCCTTACGTATGAAGTTAATTTGCATTTCAGACACTCATAATAAGCACGAACAAATTCCTATCCCCGGGGGAGACATTCTAATTCATGCGGGAGATATTACCGAAGGAGGAACTAAAAGGGAAGTAGTAGATTTTCTAAAATGGTTTGCTTCACAGCCACACAAACACAAAATTTTTATTGCCGGCAATCACGATTTCTTTTTTGAAAAATCCAGCAAAGAAGAAATTCAGGAAATTATCCCTGAAAACGTTCATTATCTAAAAGAAAATGGAATTACAATTAAGGGAATTAAATTTTGGGGTTCCCCGGTAACTCCCGGTGATGGTACCTGGGCTTTTAACCAACCACAATCCCAGGAAATAGATGCTCACTGGGAAAAAATTCCAGCAGATACTAACGTTCTAATATCTCACACTCCACCTTATAAAATTAAAGATGTTTTAAATAATGGAAGGCATATTGGTTGCGCTTCGCTATTTAAAACCATAGAAAATCGAGAAATTAAGTTTCATATTTTTGGCCACGTGCACGATTCTTATGGAATTACTACTGTAGGAGGAACAAAATTCGTAAATGCGTCCTGTTTAGATAATAAATACCGATATCTTCACCCGCCACTCGAAATAGCGATTAATTAGATACAAAAAACTTCGTTTCATCGCTATAAGGGAAACCCCTTAAACTTACTGTAGTACTTTTCTCTCACATAAATAGCTTCTAAGTTTAAAAAAAATACAAAAAGTTTATTTAGTCGTTAAATATTTGCTAATCATAGGATTATTAGAACTTTTTTAACAGAGAAAAGGAAATCATGGTGTAATTTAGCGAACGCTAACACCTAATACCAACACCTATGAATAATAATACTAACCCAAATACCACATTAGATGAGGTAAAAAACCTGATTTCTTACAGTATTTATAATTTTGATTCTGAAGAGAATTCAAATTATAATCTTATGCATCGTGCTATTATCAAAAAATATTTTGATGCAAAAAATGTAAAAATTAATTACAAGGAACAAACGGTAGATTTAAAAATACCGGTTGGAAAACGTAAGTATACAGGAATTACTTTTGAATGCCAGGATTTAGAACGTTTTTTAAAATCCTGTCTAAAAAAAGACGAAAAAAGTATGGATTTCTACCAGGAAATCCTGAATCACTACAACATTTACCACGCGGCTTAAAATTTTAAGCCCTTAAAGACTAAAGCCATACGCCCTACCGTATGGCTTTTTTATTATTTTATTTTTAATTATTTCCATACTACTGTTTCAACATAAATTAGTTAATTTTGAAGCTTTAACCCTGGAATTAAAAATACACGCTTTATACCTTATCGCTTACTATGAGTAAAAAACAGCAACCCACAGATCATAAAAAATACTTCATTTTTGAAAAGAAGAATTACCAGTTTATGTTTATAGGGCTGGCGGTAATAGCTTTAGGTTTTATTCTAATGGCCGGTGGTGGAAGCGACGATCCAAATACTTTTAATCCAGATATTTATAATTTTCAGCGTATTCGCCTGGCTCCAACTTTAGTACTTCTTGGTTTCGCAATAGAAGTATATGCTATTTTATTAAATCCCAAAAAGTAAACTACATTGAACGAATTAGATGCTGCCATTCTGGGTATAATCCAGGGGCTAACCGAATTTCTACCTGTTTCTTCCAGTGGCCATCTGGAACTTGGTAAAGCAATCTTAGGAGATAATAGCATTCCCAGTGAATCACTACTTTTTACCGTTATTCTCCACGCTGCCACAGCACTTAGTACTCTTGTTGTTTTTAGAAAAGATGTAGCAGAAATTTTTAAAGGACTCTTTCAATTTAAATGGAACGATGAATTCAAATTTTCATTAAAGATTATTCTTTCCATGATTCCCGCTGCCATTATTGGGGTTTTCTTCGAAGAACAATTAGAGAGTTTATTTGGTGGCAATATTATTTTTGTAGGCTTTATGCTTATTGTTACTGCCTTACTATTGTGGCTGGCAGATAAAGCCAAAAACACCGATAAACCTGTAAGTTATAGTAATGCTTTTGTTATTGGGGTAGCCCAGGCCATCGCAATTTTACCCGGAATTTCCCGTAGCGGCGCTACAATCTCTACTTCTGTATTATTAGGAAACGATAAAACCAAAGCGGCAAGATTTTCATTTTTAATGGTTGTTCCTTTAATTTTAGGAAAAATAGCCAAAGACCTTTTAGATGGCAACTTAATGGAAAGCACAACTTCTTTCTCTATTTTAGCCATTGGTTTTATTGCCTCTTTTCTTGCCGGGCTCGCGGCCTGTACCTGGATGATTAGTATTGTAAAGAAGAGTAAGCTCTCTTATTTTGCCATATACTGCTTTATCGCAGGAATTGTTTCTATAGCGGTTGCTTATTATAATTAAATAAATTTTTCTTGGAATTACTTTTCTAAGGAGAAACCAAATAAACTTTTATGACCACAGAAATTGAAAAATTCACTCCTGAAGATTTTAAAACCGGCCAGATCCTGGTTTTTGATAAGCCCTTGGAGTGGACATCATTTCAGTTGGTTAACAAGGTGCGTTGGTTAATTAGAAAAAGCTGCGGAATAAAAAAGATAAAAGTAGGCCACGCCGGTACTTTAGACCCTTTGGCTACCGGAGTTTTGGTAATATGCACTGGGAAATTCACCAAAAAGATTCCCGAGCTGCAAGGAACCGAAAAAGAATATACCGGAACTTTTACCCTGGGTGCCACAACCCCTTCTTACGATATGGAAACTGAAGTAAATAAAACCTTCGAAACAACTCATATTGCAGAGGAAGATTTAGATGGCGCCGCGCTTCAGCTTACAGGAGAAATTGAACAAACCCCGCCGGTATTTTCTGCTTTAAAAAAAGATGGGAAACGCCTTTATGAATACGCCAGGAAAGGAGAAGACGTGAAATTAGAGAGCAGGCCGGTTACCATACACAAATTTGAAGTAGATGCCCCACGGTTTCCCGAAGTAGATTTTAGAATAGTTTGCAGTAAAGGCACCTATATAAGAAGCATGGCGAACGATTTTGGAATTGCACTTGGCTCTGGTGCTTACCTCTCTTCCCTTAAACGAACGCGCGTTGGCGAATTCACTATAGAAGAAGCTTTAGACCTTCAATCTTTTGAAAAATTATTACCTTCAGCATAAAATAGAACATTACACGTTTTATTTTATAGCATGGATTTTTTCGATAAACATAAAGCCCTTATAATAACCGTACTTTTTTGTTCGGTTTTAATTCTTGGCCTTTATAATTTTAACCTTTCCCAAAAACAAAAGTACCAACAAGAAATGTTGGTAGATCTAGAAGAATATACACCAACTGAGGAGGAAGAAGAAATTCCGGAAGAAGAACCTGAACCTCAAACTTCTAATAATTCACCCGAAACACACAGGGCTTTTAATGAAAACCAGGAAGCGCGGGAAGAAAATTTTAACCGGGAATTAGATGAAATCTTAGAACAGAATAGTGCGCAACAGGAAGAAAGTTCAGAAAGCGAAACGGAAAGTTCTACTAAGGGTACTTTCGCTACCGGAAGTAAATCTGAAACAAAAAAACAATCTGATGGCGATGCTTCTTCCAAAGATATTTCTACCCAATCGGGAAGTTTAAGAAATAGTTCTATCTCATTTTCGCTGCGCGGAAGAAATGTCATCTCAATTCCTAATCCCATTTATACCTGCGACAGGGCCGGAAAAATAGTGGTGAATATCACTGTAAATGCTGAAGGCCGTGTAATTGATACCGGAATTAACAAAGCAAGTTCAACTTCAGACAACGAATGTCTGATAGAAAACGCATTAGAATATGCCGCCAATGCCGTATTCTCCCAATTGGCGGGAAGAAACGAACAACCAGGCACTATTACCTACAATTTTAAACCTTAATTAAAATGGAAAAATTACAACGCTGTGGCTGGTGTGAAGGCGATACACTTTACGAAGCATATCACGACAATGAATGGGGCGTACCTGTTTATGATGATGAAACAATCTTTGAATTTCTAATCTTAGAAACATTTCAAGCCGGTTTAAGCTGGATTACCGTGTTGCGAAAACGAGAAAATTTCAGAAAAGCTTTTGATAATTTTGACTACAAAAAAATTGCAGATTATTCTGAAGAAAAAATTCAGGAATTATTGGGAAATCCGGGAATTATTCGGAATAAATTAAAAGTGAGATCTACGGTTACCAACGCTAAAAATTTTATAAAAATTCAGGAAGAATATGGGAGTTTCAGTAAGTATATATGGAGTTTTGTAGATGGCGAGCCAATTCAGAACGCAATAGAAGATTACAAAAAAGCTCCTGCAACTACCGCTATTAGTGATAAACTAAGCAAAGATTTAAAGAAAAAGGGATTTAAGTTTGTAGGTTCTACCGTAATGTATGCCCATATGCAGGCTACCGGTATGGTAAACGATCACGAAGTAACTTGTTTTAGGTATAAAGAAGTTAAAAAACTCTTTTAATATAGGACTATCTCATAAACTGTGTAAATAGAAAAATAACAGGGGTCGCGACCCCTGTTATTTTTTTGTCTAATTTTAAATTTTACACAGTATGAAAAAAGAGGATTTATTTAACGATGAATTTT
>NZ_JAFLQX010000019.1:0-121937 GCF_017579965.1 Salegentibacter sp. BDJ18 | reverse complement strand
GGAGCCTTACGATTCAGCAATTTTATATTAAATTTGGAGACCGGATACCACTGGACATAAACGCCAATTCCTCTGGGGCTAGCCCCAGAGGAATTGAAACATCAGACAGAGTTTAATTTACAGACCCCAAAAAAAACCTCACAGTTTTTAGAAAGCTGTGAGGTTTTTCTTTTTATGCTTCTCCCCTTGCTGGATATTCTTTATCTACCACAAAATCTATAGCCTTTAATAATTCATCAAATTTTGGCCTTGCGAAAGGCATCGTTTGAATAGAAGCCGCATAAAGCGTATTATCAGGTTTTACAAGAAATAGTCCGGGTTCAAAGAAAACTTCGGGTTCATCATTAATTCCTTCCGAAATATATAGATCCCATTTCCGGGCATCTTCAGGATTAAAATTATAACCTATAGTAAGATTATATACTTCCCACTCCTTCACCGTTTTTTCTGCCAGGGACTTATTATTCGCGCTAAGGCAAATAACACTCACTCCTTTCTCCTGAAATTTCTCAACTTTTTTATTTAATTCTTCTAAATACGATTTACAAACCGGGCAGTGCAATCCGCGATAAAAAATAACCATCGTAAAATTCTCTGGCTTCTGGTCGCGTATATCCCATTGCATTCCGCTGGTGGTTTCCACTCTTAATCTTGGTACTTCTTTTCTTGGCAATACATTTTTCATAACTCAATTTTGGTTTTTTGAAAATTATGAAATTCAATTCCCGAAACATATTAAAAGCATTGTAAGTTTAGGTTAAACTCTATTAAAACCTATAAATTAATTTCCCGTAGAACCTTCAAAAACTTCTGGTGCATTTCTTCGGAATAATCCAAATGGGTAACAATCCTCAATTTTCCCTGTCCCATATTGCTTATTCTAATATTTTCCAGCTGAAGCTTTTTCATAAAAGCAGTTTCATCTGAAGCATTTTTCAGGTAAAAAATAATAATATTTGTTTCTACAGTTTCCACCTCGCCCACATAGCTTGCAGCTTCTAAAGTTTCAGCAATGTCTGCAGCTCTTTTATGGTCTTCGGCTAAACGCTCTACGTGGTTATCTAAGGCATAAATTCCGGCTGCGGCCATAAAACCTACCTGGCGCATACCACCACCTAAAACTTTACGAATTCTAATCGCGTTTTTCATAATTTCCTTATCACCAATAAGCACCGATCCCATAGGGATTCCCAGTCCTTTAGAAAGACAAACCGAAATCGTATCAAATAATTTTCCGTATTCTTTGGGATCTTCATTTTTAGCAACCAAAGCATTAAAAAGCCTTGCGCCATCTAAATGCAAACCTAATTTATGCGTATTGCAAACCTTTCTTATTTTTTTGATTTCCTTCAGGTCATAACAAGCGCCACCACCTTTATTAGTAGTGTTTTCTAAACAAACCAAACTCGTTAACGGACTGTGATAAAAGTCTGGCGGATTTATATTTTCTTCAACCTGGGCAGCAGTAATCATTCCGCGATCACCATCTACCAACTTGCAGGAAACCCCACTATTAAAAGAAGCGCCACCACCTTCGTAATTAAAAACATGTGCCCATTTATCACAAATTAGCTGCTCGGCAGGTTGGGTATGTAATTTTATTGCGGCCTGGTTAGCCATACTTCCGGTAGGAAAAAATAAGGCTTCATCCTTTCCGAACATCTTTGCCAGTTTTTCTTCTAACGCGTTTACGCTAGGATCTTCTTTATAAACATCGTCCCCAACTTCGGCTCCCATTATTGCTTTTAACATTCCGCTTGTTGGGCGGGTTACGGTATCACTTCTTAAATCTATTTCTTTCATATATATTTCTTTTTCATTTCTGCAAAAACAGAAATTATTTCCATTTGATTCATTATAACTTAATTTCCAAAATCAATTTCAAACCTCCAATGCAAAATTTCTTTTTCAGAAGAAATTATATTATTCTAGAAAGTGAGAAACTGACTAACAGCAAAATAAGTAAAAATTGCTGCATTTACGTGCTTTTATAGGAAGTCTAAAACTATAAAAATATCGTTAAATACTTTCCCGTCGCAGTCTTAAATTCTATTTTTACCTTATAAAATTTAGATATGATTACAACTGAGCAGATCAAAGATCTCAGAGAGCGCCTTGGTGCGTTAAGGAGGTATCTTTGACATTGATGCCAAAAAAATAGAAATCTCCAACCAGGAAGAAAAAACCTTTGCTCCAGATTTTTGGGACGATCCTAAAAAAGCTGAGGCACTAATGCGTGATCTCAATACTGAAAAGCAATGGGTAGACGAATTTGAAAAAGGAGAAACCCTGGTGGAAGATTTAGAGGTTTTGTATGAATTTTATAAGGAAGATGAAGCTACGCAAAAAGATGTGGAAGAAAAACATAAGCAGGCCTTAGACCTTACAGAAGACCTTGAGTTTAAAAATATGCTTTCGGAAGAGGGTGATAAATTGAGTGCGGTTTTACAAATTACTGCCGGTGCCGGTGGTACCGAAAGTTGCGACTGGGCCGAGATGCTTATACGTATGTACCTTATGTGGGCCGAAAAACGCAGGTTTAAGATAAAAGAATTGAATTACCAGGCCGGTGATGTTGCAGGAATTAAAACGGTAACGCTTGAAATTGAAGGCGATTTTGCTTTTGGATGGCTAAAAGGTGAAAATGGCGTACACAGATTGGTGCGTATTTCCCCATTTGACAGTAATGCGAAAAGGCACACCTCGTTCGCTTCAGTTTATGTTTATCCATTAGCCGATGATTCAATTGAAATAGACATTAATCCTTCTGAGATTTCCTGGGAAACTATGCGTTCTTCTGGAGCTGGGGGACAAAATGTAAATAAGGTTGAAACCGCGGTTAGATTGCGCCACGCTCCTACGGGAATTGTTGTAGAAAATTCTGAAACACGATCGCAGCTGGAAAATAAGACCAAGGCAATGCAGCTTTTAAAAAGTCAGTTGTATGAAATAGAACTTCAGAAACAACAGGCCCAACGTAGGGAAATTGAAGATTCTAAGATGAAAATTGAATGGGGATCTCAAATTAGAAATTACGTGATGCATCCTTATAAATTGGTTAAAGACGTAAGAACTGCAGAAGAAACCGGAAATGTAGATGCCGTGATGAATGGTGATATTGATATGTTTTTAAAAGCTTTTTTAATGATGATGGGACAACGGCAGGAAGATTGATAAGTTTATGCTCATAAATTTTAGAATTAGAATTTATTGTTTATTTTAAAGAAGCCAAAACCAAAAAATAATGATTACAGTTTACCATAACGCCAGATGTAAAAAATCCCGGGAAGGATTGGAAATCGTTAAAAACTCAGGAAAAGATTATGAGGTTAGAGAATATTTAAAAGAACCTCTTTCTGAAACTGAATTAAAACAAATTCTGGATAAATTAAGTTTTTATCCTATGCAGTTAATAAGAACCAACGAAAAGATCTGGAAAGAAGAATATAAAAATAAAGATCTTAGCGACAGGGAATTAATTACTGTAATGGTTAAAAATCCAAAATTAATTGAAAGACCTATTGTAGAAACTAAAGATACTGCGGTTGTAGGTCGCCCGGGTTCTAAAATTGAAGATTTATTACAATAAAAGTTTTGGTAATTCAAACCAGTAAAAAATGAAAACTCAACATAAAATAGCTATAATTGGGGCCGCCGGATTTCTAGTAGCGGGATTTGTTTTTTCCCATTTTTACCTGCATAGAAAAAGCAGAAAAGAACTTCTTGAAATTGCAAGGGAATTAGCCTATACCTGGAAAAGAGAATTAGAACTGGATTTTGAACAAACCGGTAAACTTGAAGACCTTATTATAGAATATACCCTTAAAAAGAATGAAATCCTTAATACTACGGCTTTACATGAAGATGAAATAATCTTTAAACTCAAGGAGATTCAAAAGGCAGAACATAGAAAGTTGCAGAAATTAATGAGCAAAAAGCAGTTTGAAAAATATCTTGAATTAAATAAGAAAATTAGTCGTAAATCTTAAGTATTGAAGCTCAGTGATAAAAGTACTTTTAACATTTGAAAGTCGTATTTAACGCGAGTTTAACCCAAATTCCATTAAACCATTTCAAAAATTTGGGGTCAAAGAATAAAATTTTTTATGACCACCAAAATCTTGAGTACGCTCAGTGTAGCGTTTTTTCTTTTTTTCAGCCTTAGCGGCTTCGCCCAATCGGGTCCGCATAAAATTTCCGGAAAAGTAATGGACGAGGAGATGAATGTTCCTCTTGAATTTGCAACAGTTTCTGTAGTTAATACCAACGAACCTGCAGATGTTACAGGAGTTGTAACCAATTCTCAGGGAAATTTCTCAATAGTAGTTCCAGAAGGCACCTATAATGTTATTGTTGAATTTATCTCTTATGAAACTAAAGAATTCAATGATCGTAAGGTAGATTCAGATATTAATTTAGGAACTATCAGCCTGGGGCTAGATTCAGATAGTCTTGATGAGGTTGTAGTCCAGGCCGAAACTACACAGGTTAGCGTTCAACTTGATAAAAAGATTTATAATATAGGAAAAGACCTTACCACCGCAGGAGGTACTGTTAGTGATGCTCTTAATAACGTTCCTTCGGTTTCTGTAGATGTTGAAGGCGGAATTAGCTTAAGAGGGAATCAAAATGTTAGAATCCTTATTAATGGTAAACCATCAGCAATGGCCGGGTTTGGAGATAGTAACGTTTTAAGCCAGCTTCCTGCTGAAGCTATTGAACGTGTTGAAGTTATTACTTCCCCCTCGGCTAGATATGATGCTGAAGGTACAGCAGGTATTTTAAACATTATACTTAGACAAAAAGAAACCCTTGGATTTAACGGTTCTGTAAATTTAAACTTAGGTCATCCCGATAATGCCGGACTTTCCACCGATCTTAACTATAGAACTGAAAAATTCAACCTATTTACTAATATTGGATGGCGCTATTTTGATGCTCCCCAAAATAATTTTAGTGATACCGAGTATTTAAGAAGATTTAATTCTGATGGGGAAATTGTTAGACCCGAATATGATAGAATTCGCGAGGAACGGGAAACAGAGCGTTTAAACAGAAACTACAACGGTAATTTTGGAATTGAATATTTCCTTACCGAGCAATCTTCGCTTACAGCCAGTATTTTTTACCGCTATGGTGAGGATGAAGATGAAACCTTAAATAATAGCGATCGCTATATTGGTGGCAGTTTAGTTGAAGAAACTTTAAGAAGAGAGTTGCAAAGTGAAGAAGATAATAGCTACCAGATTTCAATAAATTACCAGAATAAATTTAATGATGAAGGTCACGAACTAACAGCCGATTTTCAATATGAAAACGATGCCGAAGTTCAAAATACTTTTATAAACGAAGAATATATTTCTACAAATCAGGAAAATCCTGAAGCTTTTCAACGAGAAGAAGTTTATACCGAAGAAGATCAAAAAGAATATTTAATCCAGGCAGATTATGTTTTACCGCTTGGGGAAGACGCTAGATTTGAAGCCGGTTACCGCGGAAATTTTGAAAACGAAATTACAGATTACCGTCTACAGCAGGAAGATTTAGCTACCGGAAATCTGGTAACTAACGATACGCTTACCAATATCTTTGATTACGAAGAAAACGTAAATGCCCTGTATTCGCAATACGGAACCAAATTTGGTAAATTTTCATTTCTCTTAGGTTTAAGATTAGAAAACACTCAACTTAAAGGTGATATAAATTCAAGACTAAGTGATGAAGAACTTGTTGAAGCTTTTGGATTCCCAATTCAAACAAAATTTGACAATAATTATTTAGGCTTGTTCCCAACAGTTAATTTAATTTACGAATTATCCAGTGACGGTGGCGAAGAAGAAAATATAACTGTAGGTTATAATAGAAGGATTAACCGCCCTAGAGGTTGGTATATTAATCCGTTCCCATCTCGTTCAAGTCGTACTAACGTATTTCAGGGAAATCCTAATTTACAACCGGCTTTTGCCAGCGCTTTTGATATTGGATACTTAAAACGATGGGATAAAATAACCTTTACTTCTTCTGTTTATTATCAACACGAAACAGATTCGTTTGAAAGAGTTGAAGAAAATACAGGCCAGGAAACTACAGATGGTATTGATATTATTAGAACTATCCCTATTAACCTTGCTACTAATAAAAGAACCGGTGGAGAACTTGGTATTCTTTACAACCCGGCAGACTGGTTAAGATTAAATAGTAGTTTTAACTTTTTTCAGTTTGAAACTGAAGGTGAATTTAATGGTGTAGATTATGGAGCAAAAAATACAAGCTGGTTTGCAAGGTTTAGCTCTAAAGTAACACTTCCCGGTGCTATAGATTGGCAAACCAATGCTTTCTATCGTGGTCCACAGGAAAATGCACAAACTAAAAACGAAGGGATTTTTTCTATAGATCTTGCTTTTAGTAAAGAAATTCTAAACGATAATGTTACGCTTTCTTTAAACGTAAGAGATTTATTAAATTCAAGAAAAAGAAAATCATTTACTTCTACTGAATTCTTTAACAGGGAAAGTGAATTCCAATGGAGACAAAGACAAATTAACCTTTCAGTAATTTATAGATTCAATCAGCAAAAACGCGAACAACGACGTGGTGGTGAAGAAGATTTTGATGATCCCGGATTTGAAGGATAATTTAGAACTAATAAAACCGGCTTAAATAAGCCGGTTTTTATTTTATTGTAAAAAATAAAGCATAAAAAAAGGGACATTAACCGTCCCTTTTTTTATGCTTTTTCTTCTTTAGCTTTTTTTCTAGCTTCTTTCTTTTCTTTAAGCAATTCAGCAACCGAACCGCCTATCCAATAGGGTAAGATAGCCATTAGGAAAATCATAAGCCAGAATCCCATAGTTAAAATAACCAGGAAAGCCAGGAAACCGAGGTATTGATCGAATTCGAACATAATATCAAAATTTTTTTGATCTGGTCAAAGATAGTAAGCTTTGCCGGCTTATCACAATTAAATTGTGAGAAATTCACACTTACTTGACGAAAATCAGAAAAAATACAGGCTAAATTCTTTGTTTTTATACCTATAAAAAAGCCGCTAACTTGTAAATTTGTGTCACAACTAATATATTAATTATGGACTATAGAATAGAAAAAGATACTATTGGAGAAGTAAAGGTTCCGGCCGATAAACTCTGGGGTGCACAAACGGAACGCTCCCGGAATAATTTTAAAATTGGTCCTGCCGCCAGTATGCCTCTGGAAATAGTTTATGGTTTTGCTTACCTCAAAAAAGCTGCTGCATACACCAACTGTGAATTAGGTGTTTTGCCGGTAGATAAAAGAGATTATATTGCCCAGGTTTGTGACGAAATTCTTGAAGGGAAACATGATGACCAATTTCCTTTGGTAATTTGGCAAACCGGCAGCGGTACTCAAAGCAATATGAACGTAAATGAAGTTATTGCCAACCGCGCGCACCAACTTGCAGGAAAAACTTTGGGAGAAGGAGACAAAACCTTGCAACCAAATGATGATGTAAATAAATCTCAATCTTCTAACGATACTTTTCCTACGGGTATGCATATCGCTGCCTATAAAAAGATTACGAAAGTTACCCTTCCGGGTGTAAGACAACTTCGTGATACTTTAAAGAAAAAGTCAGATGAGTTTAAAGAAGTTGTAAAAATTGGGCGTACGCATTTTATGGATGCCACTCCCCTAACCCTGGGCCAGGAGTTTAGTGGTTATGTGGCTCAACTGGATCACGGAATTAATGCGCTGGAAAATACACTTCCGCATTTAGCCGAATTAGCACTTGGTGGTACTGCGGTTGGAACTGGATTAAATACTCCAAAAGGATATTCAAAGCGCGTTTCTGAATTCATTGCAAAATTCACCGAATTACCATTTGTTTCGGCAGGAAATAAATTTGAGGCCCTGGCCGCACATGATTCTTTTGTTGAAACTCACGGGGCTTTAAAACAATTAGCAGTTTCCCTAAATAAAATAGGAAACGATATTAGAATGCTTTCTTCCGGTCCAAGAAGTGGAATTGGAGAGATCAATATTCCGGCTAATGAACCGGGATCTTCCATTATGCCAGGAAAAGTGAATCCTACGCAATGTGAAGCTTTAACTATGGTTTGCGCTCAGGTAATGGGTAACGACGTAGCCATTGGGGTTGGCGGAATGCAGGGCCAATTTGAATTAAATGTATTTAAACCGGTTATGGCTGCTAACTTATTACAAAGTGCAGAACTTATAGGTGACGCCTGTGTATCTTTTGATGTTAACTGTGCCCGTGGAATTGAAGCGAACACACCAAGAATCAAAGAACATTTAAATAATTCTTTGATGTTGGTTACCGCTTTAAATACAAAAATCGGGTATTACAAAGCAGCTGAAATTGCGAATAAAGCACACGAAGATGGCACAACGCTAAAAGAGGCAGCCGTTGAATTAGGTCATCTTACCGAAGAGCAATTTGATGAATGGGTACAACCTAAAGATATGGTTGGAAATATTAAATAATCGATTCCTTTGTATAAACTCAAAAAGCCTGTCTAAAAAATTTAGACAGGCTTTTTTATTATTATTCGTAATCCTGAACTTGTTTCAGCTTCTAGTGTATTTCGATTGACAACCACTTAGATCCTGAAATAAATTCAGGATGACGCTGCTTAAAACATTCAAACAACTCTTTTTCTTTATATATCACAAACTTACTTCTCTATTTTCTTCTTGCTCTTCTTCGCATAAAACTTCTGGAATCTCCAGTAAGAAACTGCACCCAGCAAGGCTACTATAGCCACGGCGTAATAAATAAATGTTGGCGTTATTACTTTATCTCCGCTTGCGTAAGAGTGTAAACCAGCTAAGTAGAAGTTTACTCCAAAATAAGTCATTAAAATACTGGCAAACGATACAACAGCCATAAGGTTAAAGAACCACCTGCTTCGTAATCCCGGCACCAGTCGCATATGTATTACGAAGGCATAAACCATAATACTAATTAAAGCCCAGGTTTCTTTAGGGTCCCAGCCCCAGTAACGTCCCCAGCTTTCATTAGCCCATTGTCCTCCAAGGAAGTTTCCAATGGTTAACATTACCAAACCAACAGTTAAAGCCATTTCAGTAATAATGGTAATCTCTTTTATATTGAGATCCATTTTCTTTTTATTTTTTTCAGTAGTAAAAATCATTAAAAGCAATGCCACTGCCCCCAGAATCATTCCCAGGGTAAACGGGCCGTAACTTCCTACAATTACTGAAACGTGAATCATTAACCAATAAGAATCTAACACAGGCTGGAGGTTTGCTATAGATGGATCCATCCAGTTCCAGTGCGCAATCATCAAAATCATTGAAGTTACAAAGGCTGTAGATGCAATGGTTAAGGTACTTTTTCTTCCAAAAGCCAAACCAAAGAACATTGTGGCCCAGGCTACGTAAATCATAGACTCATAAGCGTCACTCCAGGGTGCGTGTCCAGAAATATACCAGCGGGCAATTAAACCTAAGGTATGTAAAACAAAAAGGACAATTATAACACCGGCGCTTATTTTAACCAGCCAGTCAATAAATTTATTTTCCTTAAAAATCTTTACAATTACAATAACCAGCATAAATAAACCGGCTACCATATACATCCAGAAAAGATTCCTAAAAATATCGTATTTATTATAAGCTATTTCTGCATTAACCTTTTCTTCTGAAGGCAATACTTCGGCCCCGAATTTCTTTTGAAATCCTTTTATACTTTCAAGAAATTGGTTTGCTTTAGAATAATCCCCACTTTCAACTGCATCAGAAAGGGAGGTCATATAAAGCGGAAGAATTTGTTTGGTGTACACCGAATCCATTCCTTTAAAAGCACCTTCTTCATCTTCTAATTCAGGATAAGAAACCCATTTATTATTTTCATGTTCCGGAATCGGGAAAATTCTTAAAATCTTACCCTGAAGCGCACGATATAATAAATTCACTTTTTTATCGGTATTGATAAAATCTTTCTGAAATTTATTAGGTACAGCAGCCTGGTAGGCTTCTTCTAACAGCGGAGAAAGCTTGTAATTCCCCATTTCGTCAAAGAAACTACTAAGGGTAAGGTATTTTTTCCCTTCTTCTACCCCAAGAAGATTATGTAAACTATCGTTATGTTTTTCAACATAAATAATAGGTACATTATACCAAATCATTGGGTTTTGAGTAAGTGAGACTAAAACCTGGTCTGAACTTAAGCCTTCGTAAGAATCAGATTTACTTAATTTCCGAAGCAATTCTGAAGAATACGTATTAGCGGGTTTCATCCTTCCACCGGCATCCTGGATTATAAGTCGGCCAAAATCAGCAGCGTGCTCTTCGCTTATGGCGTTGCTTTTAATAATAGAATCTACTTCTCTTTTGGCCGATTCAGCATGTTCGTGCTCGTCTCCAGGTGTTTGTGCAAACATAGAGCCGGTAGCCATAAAGAAAATAAGCACCGTAGTTAATTTTTTCTTTTTGTCTTTTACTTTTTCAAGCATATCCTTTAGGTTTCCAAAACGGGAACCTTTATCAAACAAGATGAGCATTAATCCTAAATAAAGCAGAAAATAACCTATATAAGTTACCCAGGTACCCCAGAAATCGTGATTTACAGAAAGTACTGTACCGCTTTCATCTGGCATAAAACTGGCCTGGAAGAATCTAAAACCTTTGTGATCTAACACGTGGTTCATATAAATCTCGTAGGGAACATTTTCCTTTCCTTCTTCCACAATTTCAACTTTACTTTTAAATGAAGAATAACTGTTTTCAGTTCCCGGATATCTATTTGCAATAAAATCGTTCAGTTTTAAGGCAAAAGGCAATTCTATCTCTTTACTACCGTAGTTAAGGAATAGTTCCAGGCCGGCGAGTTCTACTTTATGAGGTTCACTGGGAATTCCCTGGCCACCCAAAATAGTAACTGTTTCAGATTCCCCTTCAGAAGTAACTTTTACCGTTAGCGCATCACTCTGGCCGTCGGTTTTTTCTGGGGTTTTTATAATATCATATTTTCCTTTAACCACCGGTTCAGGAATTACAAATTGCATAGCCCCTATATTATAAAGAGAGCGCAGCATTAAGTTTTGGGTAGAATCTTTAACCAAATTCCCTTTCTCCTGGTCGGCCATTCGCATATAATCGCCTTCAAATGGAGAGTTTATAGTGTATTTTCCGGTTTCTTCCTCATACGTTATATTAATCGCTCCCTCGGTAGGTTCATTAAGTGCAAATAAAACATTATGTATGTTTTGAACTTCGCCCTCCTTTAAATAATGATCGTGACGATTACCACCACCAGCTTCTACCAGTTTAAGATGATTCTCTCCATCTTCGGCAGGAACTAATTCTTCTTTAGCACCATAAATAAAATTGGTAGCTTCAATAGTAACAGGTTGCCCATTATAATCTGTATTTAATACGTAGTCATTTTCGGTTTCAGGGGCAAAAAGTACCTGTTCTTCTAAAACCCTTCGGCGAGGTTCGCCGTCTATTTCCCCGTCAATAAATGCGGTAAAATAGGTTTTTTCTGAAAGCATGATATTTGTAGTTTCACCTTCCGTGATAGGCATCACACCTTCATAACTAATATATCGGGTAATAAAGGCACCAACTAAAATTAATACAAACGATAAATGGATTAAAAGTGAAGACCATTTTTCGCGTTTATGAAGGTTATACCGTTTAATATTTCCGGCGAAATTGATCACAAAAAATACCATAATGGCTTCAAACCACCAGGCGTTATATATTAACACTCGTGCGGTTTCTATACTGTACCAACTTTCAATAAATGTTCCGAACGCCAGGGCTATTGCATAGACCACAAATAAGACTGCCATTATACGTGTAGAAAATATGACAGAGGCTATTTTATTCTGCATGAAGTAACTCTTTTAAGCCCGCAAATTTAAGGAATTTTAACGGTTTGGAATAGTAAAAATCAAGACATTCTCCTACCTAAATGTTAATTTTATTGCCCCATTATTTTTAATAATTTAGCCGAATGATAAAAGTGGTAATTTTAGGTGCTGGAAACGTGGCTTCCCATCTATTTATGGTGTTTTCTAAAGCGGAAAACCTCAGGATAATTCAGGTGTATAACCACCGCAAAGAAAAGCTGAAGTATTTTGAAGATCACACCAATACCACAAACAATATCAGCGACTTAAAACCGTCCGATTACTATGTAATCGCTTTAAAAGATGATGTGATTCCTGAAGTTGTCGAAAATCTAAAAGATCGCTCAGGCATAGTTTTACATACATCTGGCGCAGTAAATTTAACTGTGCTGGAGTGTTTAAGTAATTTCGGAGTGTTTTATCCGTTGCAAACTTTTTCAAAAAATAGGCCGGTAGATTTTGCTGAAATCCCGGTTTGCATCGAAGCAAATTCAGCTGAAAATTTAGAAAAAATTAAGAAACTGGCTTTAGAAATTACCAAAGACGTTAGAGAAGTAAATTCTGAACAACGTAAAGCTTTACACCTGGCGGCAGTTTTTGTAAACAATTTCAGCAATCATTTATATACTCTTGGCGCAGAAATTTGCGAAAAAAACCAGGTAGATTTTAGTATTTTAAGACCACTTATTAAAGAAACCGCTTCAAAAATTGAAAGCTTAGCACCAAAAGATGCTCAAACCGGCCCGGCCATAAGAAATGACCAAAAAACGATTGAAGCTCATTTAAGACTTTTACCAAATAAAAATAAAGACATTTACAGCATTTTAACCCAATCTATTCAGGATTTTCATGGAAAAAAATTATAAAGAATATTTAAACCAAATCAACACTTTTGTTTTTGATGTAGACGGTGTGCTTACCGATGGGAGCATTCAAATTAGTACTCAGGGTGAACTTCTTCGTACTATGAATATTAAAGATGGTTATGCTTTAAAAGCAGCTAAAAATGCCGGTTTTACGGTTTGTATAATTTCTGGAGGGAAAAACGAAGGCGTTCGGAAACGTTTAAGAGACCTTGGAATTACAGATATTTATCTTGGCATTCACGATAAAGTGGAAAAAATGGACGAGTTCTTCGATATTTATGAAATTAACGCCGAAGACGTTCTCTATATGGGAGACGATATACCCGATTATTATCCAATGAAACTCGTTGGTTTACCTTGCTGCCCCCAGGATGCGGTAGCCGAAGTAAAAGAAATTTCAAAATATGTTTCTCATAGAAAAGGCGGAAAAGGCTGTGTTAGAGATGTGATTGAGCAGGTGATGAAAGTGCAGGGTAAATGGATTGATAAATAATAAATGAACTGGATTATACTTATTCTCGCCGGACTTTTTGAAGTAGGTTTCGCTTTTTGCCTGGGAAAAATGAAAGTCACCTCGGGAAATACCAGTACCCTTTGGTTTGTTGGCTTTTTAATTTCGCTCACGCTAAGTATGGTTCTCCTTTACAAAGCTACCCAAACGCTACCCATAGGCACTGCTTACGCGGTTTGGACTGGTATTGGAGCTGTGGGCACCGTTTTGCTGGGAATTTTCATCTTTAAGGAACCCGCGCATTTTTGGCGAATCTTTTTCTTAAGCACCTTAATTATTTCCATCATAGGTTTAAAATTTGTTTCTGAATAATTAAATATGATAGCATACCTCAAACTAATTCGGTGGCCTAACCTGGTTTTTATTGCAATCACTTTAATCCTGATTAAATTTTCATTTTTTGAGGAATTTGGCGCTGCAATTACGCTTAGCACTTTTGGGTATGTACTAATTATGCTTGCCACACTTTGTATTGCCGCTTCGGGATACGTGATTAATGATATTTATGATGTACAGGCCGATAAAATTAACAAGCCGGAAAAGCTGATTATAGGCAATAAAATTTCAGAAAAAAAAGCGAATAATTTATTTATAATACTAAATGTTATTGGTGTAGGAATTGGTTTTTACCTGGCTAATTTACTGGGCAAACCCGGGTTTGTTGCGATTTTCATCTTTTCTTCAGCTTTACTCTACCTTTATGCTAGTTATTTAAAGCAAATTCCTGTGCTGGGAAATGTTTTAATTAGCTTGCTTGTTGGCTTTGTGGTGCTTTTGCCTTCGGTTTTTGATCTTTTTCCTGCAATAAATTCACAAAATAAACAGGTTCAATCTTTACTATTTTCAATTTTACTGGATTATGCAATTTTTGCCTTTCTAATAAATTTACTTCGGGAAATAGTAAAAGATCAGGAAGATGTGAAAGGAGATTATAACGCCGGAATACAAACTTTACCTATAATCCTTGGGCATAGCCGCACCAATAAGATCATTTTTGCAATAGGTATTTTACCCGTGGCCGCAATTGTATATTATATTTACAATTATTTATTTGAGAATACTTTCCTGGTAATATATACCCTTATTTTCATACTCGCACCCCTACTCTATTTTCAGGTTAAAATTTGGGAAGCTAAAAAGAAGAAACATTTTTCACACCTAAGCTTATTATTAAAAATAATAATGTTTTTCGGGCTAACTTCTATAGGCTTATATCAGTTTATTCTTGCTTCATAGAATTTACACCTGGTATTCTTTATTCAACAAAAATTTTACAAATAATCTTATCTTACAGGGATTTTAATAAAATAATTATGCTTAAAGAACTTTTAAAGAAGAAAGAAATAATTCTCGCATCGGGCTCTCCAAGACGTCACCAATTTTTTAAAGATTTAAATATTCCTTTTAAAATTGATGCGAGACCGGTAAAAGAGGTATGTCCAGAATACCTTAAAAAAGAAGAAATAACCGATTTTCTCTCACAATTAAAAGCTGAAGCTTTTCAGAAAGAATTAAAAAAAGATCAGATTTTAATTACCAGCGATACCATTGTGTATAACGAAGACAAAGCTATGGGAAAACCTGAAACCACGCTTGAAGCTAAAGAGATGCTTAGATCATTATCTGGTAAAACTCATAGTGTTTTTACTTCGGTATGTTTTACTACGCACAATCATCAATCTACGGTAAACTGCGAAACAAAAGTAACTTTTAAAGAACTTACCAGCGGAGAGATTGATTATTACGTTGAAAATTTTAAACCCTTTGACAAAGCTGGCGGCTATGCCATACAGGAATGGATTGGCTTAATTGGAATTACCAATCTGGAAGGAAGTTATTTTAATGTAGTAGGGCTTCCAACCCATTTAGTTTATAACGAACTAATTGATTTTGCTTCTATTTAAATTATAATTATTTGATTACAAAAGTATTATACTGTATAATATTAAGCTTTAAATTAACTATAAACGAAAAGTAAAATTTTAAATAAGTCTATAATTTTTATTTGAATATAGCTTTTAAAATCTACCTTTATATAAAATTATTAGCACTAAATGTTTGAAGTTTTAACTCAATACAGATCTGAAATTACCTACACGATAATTACTGTATTTGCCTTATTAATCGTTCAGTTTTTATTAAAAAAAGCTGCTCATAGGGTTGGAAAACGAAGTGAAATAGACTTCACCCGAACCCGGTTAATGTTTAAATACATCAATATTCTTATCCTGTTTATTGCGGTTTTTTTATTAGCCATTGCTTGGGGAATGGGACTAACCGAACTTTCTTTAATATTTTCTTCGGTTTTTGCAGTGCTTGGGGTTGCGCTATTTGCTATTTGGTCTATTCTTAGCAATATCACTTCTGGTGTAATTCTTTTCTTTTCATTTCCGTATAAAATTGGAGACAAAATAAAGATTCACGATAAAGATCTACCTATTGAAGCTATTATTGAAGATATAAAGGCTTTTCATTTACACCTCAGAACTTTAGAGGGAGAATTAATAACCTACCCAAATAACTTAATTCTTCAAAAAGCGGTTTCTTTAGTTGCCAAAGATGTTTACCTGGATGGAGATAAAAGCAGTCTTTAAACCATTTAGAAATCTTTTGCTTTCCAAATTTCTGCTGTTATTATTGTAAATTATAAATAGTCCTCACATAATTAAATCACGATTACCGGGTAAAAGCAGTTAATTTTCTATCTTCAGGCGACTAAAGTTTTTATATTTGGATGTCTTATTAATCGCCGTGAAATTTATGCGAAAACTATTTAGTTTACTTTTCTGTTTTTTCCTGTTGAATTTACACGCACAGGAACCCGAAAAATTAAATGCTTCTGAAATATTTCAGAAAATAAAAAAACTGAATTTCCTTGGTTCGGTTTTATACATTGGCGCACACCCCGATGATGAAAACACAAGATTAATTTCCTATTTTTCAAATGAAAAACACACGCGAACAGCATATTTATCCTTAACCCGGGGCGATGGTGGTCAAAACCTAATTGGCCCAGAACTGAGAGAACAATTGGGTTTAATAAGAACCCAGGAATTACTTGCGGCGAGAGAAATAGATGGTGGTGAGCAGTTTTTTACCCGTGCTAACGATTTTGGTTATTCTAAAACCCCGGAAGAAACCCTTGAAATATGGGATAAAGAAAAAGTATTAAGCGATGTGGTTTGGATAATTAGAAATTTTAAACCAGATGTGATTATAAATCGGTTTGATCATCGCACCCCAGGCAGTACACATGGGCATCACACTTCTTCTGCCCTTCTAAGTTTAGAAGCTTTTGATGCTGCTGCTAATCCCAATAAATTTCCAGACCAATTAAATTATACCAACACCCACCAACCAAAACGTGCATATTTTAATACTTCGCCCTGGTTTTATGGCGGTGAAGAAGCTTTTGAAGAAGCCAGTAAAGATAGATTTATAAGTTTTGACACCGGAGTTTATTTTCCGCTACTGGGACTTTCAAATCCCGAAATTTCATCTTTAAGCCGAAGCCAACACCAATCTCAAGGCTTTGGAAGTACTGGGTCCCGTGGTAAACAAATGGAGTATTTAGAACCAATTAAAGGAGATACCATACGCTCGCAAGATGTGTTTGAAGGTATAGATACTTCCTGGAACAAATTAGAAGGTGGTGCTGAAATTAGTAAAATTCTACATCAAGTTGAAGAAAACTACAGTTTTACAAATCCTGCCGCTAGCCTACCCCAACTTCTTGAAGCTTATAAGCTGATCCAGAAATTACCAAATGAACATTGGCGGGAATTAAAAACCAAAGAAATTAAAAATATTATTTACGCCAGCACAGGCTTATTTTTAGAAGCAGTAGCTTCTCAGCCTTCAGCAACTCCAAAAGATAGCGTAACAATTAAACTGGAGGCTATTAACCGAAGTGATTTCCCTGTAATTTTGAGTTCAATAGAATTAAGTCCGAATGACTCTAAAGTTCAACCCGAAACCGAACTAAAAAATAACGAAAACTGGCAAAATAAGATCGCATTAAAGGTTCCGGAAAAAACATCTTATACCACGCCATACTGGTTAGAGGAAGAATCAAAAAACGGAATGTATATTGTAAAAAACCGTGAGCTTATTGGCCTACCCGAAACACCAGGTCTTACTAAAGCAGTTTTTAAGCTCACTTTTAAGGATGTTTCCCTAAACTTTGAAAAACCTATAGTTTATAAATATAATGATGCTGTTTTTGGCGAAACCTATCAACCTTTTGAGGTTATCCCTAAAATTTCTCTCGCTTTTGAAGAAGATGTAATCATTTTTGAAAATGAGGAATCTAAAAAAGTTTCAGTAAAACTTACCTCTGGAAAACCAAATATTCAGGGAGAGGTTAGCCTTACTGCCGGGGATAACTGGAAAATTAAACCAGAAAATCATAAATTTCAGCTTCAGCAAAAAGGGAGTTCAGTAACGGTCACTTTTGAGGTTACACCGCCCAAAGAACAGGAAGAAACTTTTATAATTCCTTCAGCTACAATAAACGGAGAGGAGTTTTCAGAAAAGCTCATCAGTATAGATTACAAACACATTCCTAAACAAAACCTGGTTGTTCCAGCAAAATTAAAAGTTGCAAGACTGGAAATCGAGAAAAAAGGAGATTTAGTAGGGTATATTGAAGGCGCCGGTGATGTTGTTCCAGAAAGCCTTCAGCAAATTGGATATCGGGTGAATAAATTAAATGTGGCTTCAATTTCACAGGCTTCCCTTCAAAAATATGATGCAGTGGTTCTGGGAATTCGTGCATTAAACACCGTAGAAGCCTTAAAATATAAGCAACAGGCTCTTTTTGATTATGTAAAAAATGGCGGCAATCTTATTGTGCAATATAATACCAACCGTGGGTTGGTAACAGAGAATATTTCTCCTTTTCCGCTGGAATTATCTCGAGACAGGGTAACCGATGAAACGGCCGAAGTTAGGTTTTTAGCCGAAGATCACCCTATCTTAAATTTTCCGAATAAAATCACCGAAAAAGATTTTGAAAATTGGGTGCAGGAACGCGGACTTTACTTTCCAGATTCCTGGAGTGAAGATTTTACGCCAATCCTTTCTATGAACGATAAAAATGAAACTCCCAAAAATGGAAGTTTAATGGTTGCAAAATATGGAGAAGGATATTTTATTTATACCGGTTTAAGCTTTTTTAGACAGTTTCCGGTGGGAGTTGCCGGCGCTTACAGGCTTTTTGCTAATATGATTTCAATAGGAAAATAATGAAGAAACCCGAAAAATTTACCTGGAAGAAATCCTACACCTTCGTTCTTTTGGCCAACGCAGCCTACATAATCGTATTTTATTTTATAATGTCTCAATTCACCTAATATGCAATTAATAGACTGGATTGTTCTTCTTGGTACGCTTACTTTTATAGTTACTTACGGCGTTTATAAAACCCGAAATAACAAGGGAGCACAAGATTATATTCGCGGTGGCAGCGAAACCCGTTGGTGGACAATTGGGCTTTCTACAATGGCAACTCAAGCAAGTGCCATCACCTTTCTATCTACACCGGGCCAGGCTTTTCACGATGGGATGGGTTTTGTACAGTTCTATTTTGGGCTACCTATTGCAATGGTAATTATTTGTATGTTTTTTATTCCCATTTATCGAAGACTCAACGTTTATACCGCATACGAATATTTAGAATCAAGATTCGATAGAAAAACCCGAACATTAACTGCAGTCCTGTTTTTAATTCAGCGTGGTCTTGCAGCCGGTTTAACTATTTTTGCCCCTGCAATTATTCTTTCAGCTGTTTTAGGCTGGAACCTCTCTGGTTTAACAGTGCTAATTGGTTCCTTAGTTATTATTTACACGGTTGCCGGCGGTACAAAAGCCGTGAGCGTTACTCATAAGCAGCAAATGGCAGTAATTCTCACGGGAATGTTTGCTGCATTTTTTATTATTCTAAGCTATTTACCCGAAAATATTAATTTTAGCAATGCTCTTGAAATTGCCGGTGCCAGCGGCAAGATGGATATTCTGGATTTCTCTTTCGATTTTGAAAACCGATATACTTTTTGGAGCGGAATTATTGGAGGAAGCTTTTTAGCACTTTCCTATTTTGGAACAGATCAAAGCCAGGTGCAGCGCTATTTGAGTGGAAGATCGGTTAACGAGAGCCGAATGGGAATGATTATGAACGGGATGCTTAAAGTACCATTACAGTTCTTTATTTTGCTTGTAGGTGTCCTGGTTTTTGTATTCTATCAGTTTAACAACGCTCCTTTAAATTTTAATCCCGCAGCCACGGAAACTGTTTTAAATTCCGATTACGGAAATCAATATGAAGATTTAATGCTGGAGCACGATGAGATACAGCAGGAAAAACAGAACCTGCATTTACAATTTGCCGAAAACAATAATTTTACTCCTAAAAATAATTCTACTTATCGCGAAAACCTGGCTACTTTAAATGCTTCAGAAAACGAAACGAGACAAAAAGCAAGGAAATTAATAGACGCATCAGACAAAGATGCCGAGAGCAACGATAAAGATTATGTATTTATTCATTTTATTCTGAATAACCTTCCACGCGGATTAATTGGTTTGTTATTAGCAGTAATCCTATCTGCAGCCATGTCTTCTACCGCTTCCGAATTAAATGCGTTGTCCTCAACAACTTCCATAGATCTATATAAAAGAAGCCGAAAAACCGAAATGTCTGACGAACATTATGTGAAAGCTTCCAAATGGTTTACGCTACTTTGGGGCGCCATTGCCATTGCCTTTGCAAGCTTTGCCAATTTATTTGATAATCTCATCCAGCTGGTAAATATCATCGGTTCTATTTTCTACGGAAATGTTTTGGGAATATTTTTACTGGCATTTTTTATTAAAATTGTAAATAGTAATTCGGTTTTTGTAGCCGCAATTATTACACAAATTATAATAATAATCCTCTATAAATTCGATGTGATGCCTTATTTATGGCTCAATTTAGCAGGATGCTTACTTGTAATCGCACTCGCTCTAATCCTGGAACTATTTATAAAAACTCCGAAACATAAAATTAAAAGAAGCACCTAATTTTCAGTTTAAAATTTGGGTTTTTCAACAAAAATTAACGCTCTAAAATAAATTTTATTTAAGATGAAAAATATAAAATGGGGAATCCTTGGCCTCGGAAAAATTGCCGGAAAATTCGCCACTGCCTTAAAGGATGTTGAAGGCGCCGAACTTTACGCGGTTGCCAGTAGATCTAAAACCAAAGCTGAAACTTTTGCAAAAGAACATGCGGCCACAAAATTATTTTCCAGCTACGAAGAAATGTTAAAAGATGAAGAATTAGATGTGGTTTATATCGCAACCCCACACGTTTTTCATTATGAACAGACCCTTCTTTGTCTTGATCATAAAAAAGCCGTTTTATGCGAAAAACCTTTTGCATTGAACAAAAAGCAGGTGGAAGAAATGATTGCAAAAGCTAAAAAGGAAAAAGTTTTTCTTATGGAGGCGCTGTGGACGCAGTTTCTACCGCATTTTAAGTTTGTAATAGAACAAATTAAGTCTGAAAAATATGGGAAAATCAAAAATCTAAAAGCTGATTTTGGGTTTCCGGCACCGGTAGATTTAGATAAACGCCTTTATAATAAAAACCTGGGTGGCGGTAGCTTACTGGATATTGGCATCTACCCTATCTTTATGGCGATGAGTACTTTGGGAGTTCCAGAGAGAATCCAGGCGAAAGCCAGCTTTCATGATACGGGAGTTGACGAAGACTGTGATATTATTTTTGAATATAAAAATGGTGTAGAGGCAGAATTGGGTAGTTCTATTATAAAACAAACCCCTACCGCAGCAATTATTCAGTTTGAAAAAGCTACGCTTACACTAAACACCAGGTTTCACGAACCTACAAGTATTATTATACAAACACCAGAAGGTGAAGAAACCAAAGAGTTTAAAGTGAATTCTAACGGTTATAATTTTGAAGCGGAACACGTTCAAAAAATGCTACGCGAGGGCAAAACTGGAAGCACCGAAATGACCTTTGAGAAAAGCCTGCAATTAATTGAGCTACTGGATAAAGTTAGAACTAAAATTGGGTTAGAATATTAGTATTTATAACAATTATCAACTTAACGTCATCCTGTCCCGAAGCTTCGGGATTGATTCAGGATCCAGGCGGATTGATTCTGTGATTCTGTAGTCTTTTTCTTAAAAACACAAAAACCTCACAGGTTTCAGAAACCTGTGAGGTTTTTATTCAAATAATATAAAAAACTAAGCTTCCACCTTCTTCGTTGTTTTCACTTCTTCCCCCTCTTCACTTTCAATTTCAGCTAAATAACGTTCAGCATCAAGAGCAGCCATACATCCAGTTCCCGCTGCGGTTACCGCCTGGCGATAAATTTTATCCTGTACATCACCTGAAGCAAAAACTCCCGGGATATTGGTTTTAGTAGATTTACCTTCGGTAATTAAGTACCCGGTATCATCCATCGTTAATTTACCTTTAAAAATATCGGTATTTGGTTTGTGGCCAATGGCGATAAACAACCCGGTAATATCGATTTGTTCTTTTTCGCCAGTTTCTTTATTCAGCATTCTTAGGCCTTCTACTACCTGTTCACCTATTACTTCGTCTACTTCAGTATTAAACCTAACATCAATATTTTTAGTACTGTTTACTCGGTGTTGCATAGCTTTAGATGCACGCATCTGGTCACCTCTTACAAGCATAGTTACTTTGCTGCAAATATTAGCCAAATAGGTAGCTTCTTCTGCGGCGGTATCTCCACCACCAACTATAGCTACATCCTGACCTTTATAGAAAAATCCGTCACAAACGGCACAGGCTGAAACTCCACCGCCACGTAAACGTTGCTCACTAGGCAAGCCAAGGTATTTAGCGGTAGCACCGGTAGAAATAATAATCGTTTCGGCTTCTACCCAGGTTGCGTTATCTACACAAGCTTTGTGAATTCCGCCGGGTTTATCGCTAAATTCAACTTCAGTTACCATCCCAATTCTCACTTCGGTACCAAAACGTTCGGCTTGCTTTTGCAGATCCATCATCATTTTTGGCCCATCTACTCCATCGGCATAACCGGGAAAGTTATCTACTTCGGTTGTTGTAGTTAACTGTCCACCAGGTTCCATTCCTGTATACATAACGGGTTTAAGATCTGCTCTTGCCGCGTAAATTGCTGCAGTATATCCTGCCGGTCCAGATCCTATAATTAAGGTTTTTATTCTTTCTATTTTATCGCTCATTATTTCTTGTTTTTCTGTCTTACAAAAGTAATAACTTTAGTTATAATCTATAGGCCTTACTAATTAAGTTTTCTTATTAGCAAATAATTTGAAGGTATAGATTTCATTCAGGAAATAAAAATTAAGGGCTTCCAAAATTTAACTATACCTTTGTTTAAGAATTCTCTAGCGAAAACCGCGAGATATTCTGGTTTAACTTTTTAATTTCGGGAAGTCCCCGAAGCTTTTAAATCTCGATTATCGAGTAAATGGAACTTACTTTATTTAATATTCTAGATATCCTGGGGACTATAGCCTTTGCTATATCTGGCGCATTGGCTGCTATGGATCGCCGGCTAGACCTCTTTGGTATTTTTATTATTGGCTTTGTAACGGCCATTGGCGGTGGTACACTACGCGATACTTTAATAGGTAACACTCCAGTAACCTGGATGGAAAATACCATCTATATTTACCTAATTGGCGTTGTAACCATTCTTGCCATTATTTTTAGGAACAAAATTAATTATCTAAAAAAATCCCTCTTTCTTTTTGATACCATTGGGCTGGGAGTCTTTACTATTACCGGTGTAGAAATAGGCATTAGAAATGGGCTTGATCCCATTATTTGCATTGCACTTGGTACTATGACGGGTACTTTTGGTGGTGCAATTCGGGATATTCTTTGTAACGAAATTCCCGTAATCTTTAGAAAAGAGATCTACGCCACTGCCTGTATCATGGGCGGACTCGCTTTTGTAATAATGCACGAGCTTGGTATAAATCGTGACATCATTTACCTTACCACCACGCTAATTGTAATTTCAATTAGACTTGTTGTTGTAAAATACCATATTTCCCTTCCCTATTTCTATATTTCTTCGGAAAGTAAAAACTAATTTCTTCCCCGCCGAAACCCAAAAACTATATTAATGCGGAAGTTTCTTCCGAAGCAATCCGTATAAAAAAGTTCCTAAAAGCGAACCTATAAATACGATTAGAATTGGTAAAAATCCTGCACCAATTAAGGTGAAAATTGGTCCCGGACAGGCACCGGCTAACGCCCAACCTAATCCAAATATAATTCCGCCATACATGTAGCGGCTAAAACTTTTTTCTTTTGGTGTAAATGAAATTCGTTCTCCAAAAAAAGATTTCAGGTTCTTACGCTTTATAATTTGAACCCCAATAACTCCTAAAAATAATGCCGAACCTATAATTCCATACATATGAAACGACTGGAACTGGAACATTTCATAAATTCTAAACCACGAAGCGGCTTCAGATTTAAACATTACGATTCCAAAAAATATACCTATCAATAAATATCCTATACTTCTCATTATTTCAATTTAAAATATTAGAGGAAATAATAAATGTACCATCACCAAACCACCGATAAAAAATCCTATAACGGCAATTAAAGAAGGTAATTGCAAATTACTAAGTCCAGAAATAGCGTGTCCAGATGTACAACCACCGGCATAGCGAGCACCAAATCCAATTAAGATTCCGCCTACCAGTAAAATGATAAGCGCTTTAATTCCGCCAACTGCTTCCCAACTATAAATTTCGGTTGGTAGGTAAGCTTCACCGGCGCTATTAAAGCCAAGGTCTTCCAAAATTGTAATGGTATCCGGATTTATTGCTACAGAAAGATCGTTACTTAATAAATTTGCTCCAATAAATCCGCCAATAATCGCTCCTGCAACCACAATAAGATTCCAGCGTTGAGATTTCCAATCGAAATTGAAAAAGTCGGCTTTAGAATCTGCACCGCAGATGGTACACATGGTTCTAAGGTTGGAAGACATTCCAAACTGTTTCCCAATAAAAATTAGTAAAAACATTATTAAAGCTATAAGCGGACCCGATACATACCAGGGCCAGGGCTCAAAAATCCATTCCATAGTTCCTTTTTTTAATGAGGTGCAAATTAACTGTAATTTACGAAGTAAGACAGTAACAAATGTTACAACAAAAGACCTCATAGGTTTTGAAAACCTTTGAGGTTTGAATTATATATTTTAAGGTTTATTTGAAATAAGATTTCAAATTTTCCAATACTTTTTCAGATAAGCGTTTTTGAGTTTCTGCACTCCAACCTGCGCTTTTAGAATAAGAAATTACATGATCTAATGCTTTTGTATCTTTAGAAAGTGAAGCTCCACCATCACCATCAAAAATCCCGAAATTACCTTCAGATTTTATCCAGTTTTCAAAAGCTCCTTCCTCAAAAGGAAGACCCAGCGAAGTATTGATTAAAATTTTTCCCGCACCAAAAGTTTTAAATTCTTCTTTTCCAAGTAGCCTGGTATTCTTTGGAAGATGGAGCGAGATAATTTCTGAAGTTTCCAGCAATTTTTCCAGTTCTAAATATTTGACTCCTTTTTCTTCCCAATCTTTCTTTCTACTTCTGCTGAAATAATAAAGCTCGGCTCCAAGTGGCAATAAAGCTTCGGCCAGAAGTTGCCCGGTGGTACCTAAACCAATAATTCCAATCTTTTTATCGGTAAGTTCCACCGGCATTTCGCTCCATTGATGTTTACCAAATCCGTGCAGTAATCTTATTAATTCAGAAATAATGAATTCTATAACCCCGGGATCGCCATAATCGAAAATACCTTTCAGGGTAATTTCTTGCTTCCTGGCAAAATCTACAGCAACATTAGCCGATTCATCATCATACAGGCTGCAGGCCATTCCAATATATTTAAGATTGCTACATTCTTTTATAACATTTTCAGGGATTTGCGTTTTCCAGGAAACTATTACGGCTTCGGCATCGCCAATTCGATTAATAAGCTCTTCTTCGGTTTCGGGACTATCTTTATAAACATCAACTTTAGCTTCGCTAAATTCCTGAAGTTCATCTATAGCCCAATCTTGCAATTTTGTGTGATCTACACAAACAATTTTATTGAATTTCACTCCCATTCTGGCAGTATTGTTTCATCGTAAACCTGGTTCAATAATATACTGTCTTCGCGAACTCTTGTAGATGTTTCAAATTCCAATTCCAGTTTCTTTCGTTCCAATTTTATATTCGTAGTAGTAATTTTAGTCATACTTTAAATCTTAAATTTTACTCAGTTAAATTAAAAAATCACAAAGGTATGTTGCCGTGTTTTCTTTCCGGTCTAAGTACTTTTTTATTTTCGAGCATACTAAAGCCTTTCAATAATTTTCTACGGGTTTCTTTTGGCATAATTACCTCATCAATAAATCCGCGTTGGGCAGCTTCAAAAGGATTTGCAAAAGTTTCTGCATATTCAGCCTCTTTTTCAGCTAGTTTCGCTTCGCTATCTTCAGCTTCCTGAATTTCTTTTCTGAAAATAATTTCACTGGCACCTTTGGCTCCCATAACCGCAATTTCAGCCGTTGGCCATGCAAAGTTAAGGTCGGCGCCAATGTGTTTAGAATTCATTACATCGTAAGCGCCACCGTAAGCTTTTCTGGTAATTACGGTCACTTTTGGAACCGTGGCTTCGCTTAGTGCATAAAGTAATTTTGCGCCATTTAGAATAATTCCATTCCACTCCTGGTCGGTTCCTGGTAAAAACCCGGGAACATCTACCAAAACTAGCAAAGGAATATTAAAACAATCGCAAAAACGAGTAAATCGAGCTGCTTTTTTAGAGGAATCTACATCTAAAACCCCGGCAAGACTCATTGGTTGATTGGCAACAATCCCAATACTTCTTCCGCCTAAGCGCGCAAAACCAACAATAATATTATCGGCGTAATCTTTATGGATTTCATAAAATGAATCTTCGTCTATGATTCCGCGAATTACCTCGTGCATATCGTAAGGTTTATTAGAACTATCTGGAATCAAAGAATCCAGTTCCTCCCTAATTTCATCACCTAATTCATACGGAAGTTTTTCCGGTGCCTTTTTGTTGTTCTGGGGCATATAACTCACCAGTTTCTTTATATCTTCAAGACAGGCGATATCGTTGAATGAAGTGATATGCGTAACCCCAGATTTTGTAGCGTGTGTAGAAGCGCCACCAAGTTCTTCTGAAGTTACTTCCTCGTTAGTTACCGTTTTCACCACATTTGGCCCGGTTACAAACATATAACTGGTATCCTGAACCATAAGTGTGAAATCTGTCATTGCAGGCGAATAAACAGCACCACCGGCGCAAGGACCCATTATTGCAGAAATTTGCGGAATTACCCCAGATGCTTTTACATTTCTATGAAAAATATCGGCATAACCTCCTAAAGATTTTACGCCTTCCTGAATTCTGGCTCCCCCTGAATCGTTAAGACCAATCATTGGCGCTCCAACTTTTACGGCCAGGTCCATAACTTTACAAATCTTTTCAGCGTGTGTTTCTGAAAGTGAACCTCCAAAAACCGTAAAATCCTGGGCAAAAATATACACCAGTTTTCCGCTTATGGTACCGTAGCCTGTTACGACTCCGTCTCCATAGATCTTTTGATCTTCCATTCCAAAACCGGTAGTTCTATGAGTTACCAGGATGCCAATTTCTTCAAAAGAACCTTCGTCCAGTAAATAATCTACACGTTCCCGGGCGGTAAGTTTCTTTTTTTCGTGTTGCTTCGCTATGCGTTTCTCGCCACCACCAAGATGTGCCTGCTTAATTTTATCGTTTAACTTCTCTATATTCTGACTCATCAATTTATTTTTTACGCGATAATCTAGATTAAATGTTTGAGGTTACTTTTAGTTTATTGGTAACCTCAACTCCTGTTGATCTTTGAGATATTGCTTTAAAGCTACAATAGCCGCTAATTTGGCTTCTTCTTCAATTTCATTTTCAAGTTTCTCAGCGGAATAATATTTTTTTACAAAATGGGTATCAAAATTTCCGCTTCTGAAGGCTTCGTGTTCAAAAACAAATTTTCCAAATGGAAGCGTGGTCATTACGCCCTCAACTTCATATTGCTTTATCGCTTTCAGCATTAATTGAATGGCTTCCTCGCGGGTTTTTCCGTAAGTAATCAATTTTGCCAGCATTGGGTCGTAATAAATAGGAACTTCCATGCTTTCTTCAAAGCCGTTATCTACACGTATATTTTCACCTTTCGGAATACTATATTTATTAAGTGTTCCCACACTCGGCATAAAATTATCCATAGGATCTTCAGCATAAACCCTTAGTTCTACCGCGTGCCCTTTTATTTTTAGATCTTCCTGAAGTAATCTCAGCTTTTCTCCCCTGGCAATTCTAATTTGTTGTTCTACCAGGTCTACGCCTGTAATGTATTCTGTGACGGGATGCTCAACCTGCAAACGCGTATTCATTTCCAGGAAATAGAAATTTTGATCTTCATCGAAAAGAAATTCAACGGTTCCGGCGCCAACATAATCACAGGCCTTTGCTACCTTTACAGCGGCTTTGCCCATTTGTTTTCGAAGTCTTGAATCCAGCACTACCGATGGCGCTTCTTCCACCACTTTTTGGTGCCTACGTTGTACACTGCATTCCCTTTCGAATAGATGAATATAATTCCCGTGAGAATCAGCCAAAACCTGAATCTCAATATGTCTGGGTGAAGAAACATACTTCTCTATAAAAACCGAACCATCACCAAAAGCTGATTCAGCTTCGCTAATAGCACGTTTCATTTGGTCTTCCAAATCCTTTTCCTTTTCAACGATACGCATTCCCTTACCGCCACCACCGGCAGAAGCTTTTATTAAAATAGGAAAACCGATCTCTTTAGCAATTTTCTTCGCTTTTTCTGGATCGGTAATCGCCTCATCAATTCCGGGAACCATTGGAATATCATATTCTTTTACCGCATCTTTTGCGGCAAGTTTGCTCCCCATAATTTTAATGGCTTTAGAACCGGGGCCTATCCAGGTAATACCATTTTTTTCCACATTTTCGGCAAAACCGGCATTTTCACTTAAAAATCCGTAGCCGGGATGAATCCCATCTACATCGAGTTCTTTAGCTACTTCAATAATTTTGTCGCCTTTTAAGTAAGATTCGTTGGATGGGGCTTCGCCTATGCAAACCGCCTCGTCAGCAAACTTTACGTGGGGTGCATTTCTATCAGCTTTAGAAAAAACAGCTACGGTTTTGATCCCCATTTTTTGAATGGTTTTCATTACCCGCAAAGCAATCTCTCCCCTATTGGCTACTAATATTTTCTTCATTTTATTTCTTTTGAATTTTGAATCACTGCAAACTGTTTACTAAAAACTGCCTACTGAATCATTCCATTTCAATTAATAACTGGTTCTTCTCTACGGTTTGCCCGGTTTTTACTGAAACCGATTTCACCACTCCATCTCTGGGAGCGGTAAGTGTATTTTCCATTTTCATAGCTTCTAAAACCAGCAAGTAATCCCCTTCTTTAACTTCAGCACCTTCCTCAACATTAACTTCCAGAATTAACCCCGGCATTGGCGCTTTAATATCGTTTATCATTTGCGCGGTGCCAAGAGAAAGTCCCATTTCTTCAATAAGTAAATCCAACTCATTGGAAATAGCTACATTATAGGTATTAGAATTGATTTTAATATCGTACTTGCGTTGAAGAAAGTTTTCGGTAAGAACCTCAGCCTTAAAACTGCGATTTTCTTTTAATAAATGATAATGTTTAGTGGCAATTTCCTGGGTATCTAAAGCGGTGATCTGGTCTTTGGTAAATTCAAATTCAAATGAATTATTCACCTTAACCTTATATTTTTTTTCCATATTTCGTAGTTTTCAAATCTAATTTGAAGCTTGTGTTGTAAATATAGAAAAAGTTTGGAGCTTTTACTTATGAGGTTTCGAGATTTAGAATCTGGGTATTATCAATCCATTCACAATTAAACATAAAAAAAGCCCTGTTAATTCAATTATCTACAGGGCTTTAAAATATTAACTAATTAATTACGAAAACTCTTTAATCGCTTCACTTAGATCATAAACTTTAGTGTTCTTAAATTTATTTTCAAGAATACTACTTCCTGCAGCAGAACGATATCCTCCGGCGCAATGTACCATAAACGGTTTGTCATCTGGTAATTCATCGGCACGGTTTCTTAGCTCATTCAACGGAATTGCTTTAGCGTCGTTAAAGATCTTCCCTTCTGCAATTTCACTTTCATTTCTAATATCTACAATAGTGTATTTATCTTTATTGGCTTTAAAATCTTCTAAATTGAAATCATCTGAAGATTTTGAAACTTTTTCAGATAAAGTCACTACCCCTTTCATTTGCTTTTCATAACCAATTTTCGCAGTTCTTTCCAGTAAATCGTCAATTTGATCTACGCTTTCAGCAACAAGGTAAAATTCCTCTTCAGGCTCAATAATAGCACCCAGCCAGGTTTCATATTTATCACTTTCTGAACGGGCCATGATATTAATACTATTGGGTAAATGTCCCTTTTTATAAGCATCCCCATCACGAGTATCTACTACAGTAATTCCTTCTTTTTCTACAGAATCTACATAAAGTTTTACCGGAACTTCATACTTCGCTTTTTGAACATTTAAAGCTCCTTTTCGGTTTAACTCTACACTAAAACCAAAATAGGCAGGAATAAAAGGCTGATCCTTTAAAATTTCTTCTACAAACTCCTCTTCGGTTTGATCTTTAAAAGCCCAGTTTCCCTGGCGTTCATTTCCAAGAGTACTTGAAGAAGCATCACTCATATTTTTTCCGCATAGCGAACCTGCACCGTGAGCCGGATAGATTATGGTATCATCTGGCAATTCGTTAAATTTGGTTTGCATGGTATTGTACATTTGCTTCGCCAATTCTACACGTTTTGCTTTCATATTTCCAGCTTTTTCACGTAAATCTGGCCTTCCAACATCGCCTATAAAAAGTGTATCCCCACTAAACATAATGGTTTCACCGTTTTCTTCAGCTATAAATGTTAAACTATCTGGCGAGTGACCGGGAGTATGAATAGCCTTTATACTGGCATCTCCAATTTTTACTTCGTCCCCTTCATCAAATGGAGTATGCGTATATTCTACACCAACATTTTTACTAATATAAACGGTGGATCCTGTCTCCTGCTGAATTTGTAAATGTCCACTCACAAAATCGGCGTGCGGGTGCGTTTCAAAAACTGCTACTATTTTTGCATTATTTTCTTCGGCATATTTATAGTATTGCATAGGGTTACGGCTAGGGTCTACCAGGGCCATCTTTCCATTACTTACAAGTGCGTAAGAATAATGCGCTAAAGGATCGTCTTTAAATTGTTTTATCTTCATTTCTTTAATTCTTTTAAATTATAAACTGTTTATTGTGCGTTCTTTTTTCTAAATGGAAATACCATTTGATTTTTAAAATCTTTAGGAAAATTTTCGTCTCCTTTAAAACCTAATTCTATATCTTTTCCTTCCTGGGGAATATATGCTGTGCCGAATAAATAGTCCCAAATGCTTAGACTTAAACCGAAATTCATTCCATAAGGCCTCTCTTTCGGAAGTTCTTTTGAATGATGCCAGATATGCATTTTAGGGTTATTTAAAAGATAACCAAAAATTCCATAGTTCCAGCCAACATTTGCGTGGTTTAAATGCCCAATAAATACAGCAAACATATGTACTACAAAAAATTGCTGAATTCCAAAACCAATCATCGCCAGCGGAATATACTGCACGATTTTATAAACAATAGTTTCCATAAAATGAAACCTAAATTGTGCCGCAAATCCCATTTCCTTAACGCTGTGGTGTACTTTATGAAATTCCCAAAGCCACGGCTGCTTGTGTAATTGCCGGTGGACATTCCACTGGATAAAGTCTGCAATCACAAACATAATAAGCAACTGTACCCAAACAGGGAAATTTTGTACTTCTATGGCTATAATATTAGTGATTCCAAAAATGCCCAGGAAATCATTAAATAATTCTACTGCAACATTAGAGATCGCGTTATAACCAACTAGCGAAAACAGGAAAAAATTAAATAAAATATAGAACGTATCCAGCCAGAAATCCTTTCGAAATATCTTTTGATCTTTTCTCCAGGGGATTAAAATTTCCAATACCCAAACTAAAAGTGACAATCCAATAAGCCAATAAAAATAATTGGTCCAGGACGGATTGCTAATTTCATTAACCAGGTAATTAAAATAACCTGAAAATGAATTGGCAATTATGTTTAAGTACTTTTCCAACCGGTTAATTAAGTTTTACAAGGCAAAAATATAATAATCCTACGTTTAGGGCAGTAACTTTTGTTACAGTACTAAATTTCACCTGCTTTTCTTAATTAAGTGCATCTTAACAAAGGCCGGGCAAAAAATGTTAGTCTTTGTTAAATGGCAATGACGTAAGGCTTTTCTGTTTTAATTTTAATATTGAAAATAATAAGAAATCAAGATATAAAACTATAAAATTATGAGTCAGTTTATATTAGAACATAAATTCGGTTTAGGCGGAGTCGCCATTGGTAACGGATTTAAACAAATAAGCGATGCTGAAGCTGAAAAAACACTGGAAGGAGCCTGGGAAGCCGGCGTGAGATATTATGACACCTCGCCCTGGTATGGATTAGGCTTAAGCGAAAGAAGATTTGGGCACTTTCTACATAATAAAAAACGAGAAGATTACGTACTTTCTACCAAAGTTGGCCGGGTTTTAAAAGCCACTAAAAATGTTCCTGAAACAATGTGGAATAATCCTGCACCTTTTGATTATAAATATGATTATTCAGCTGAAGCTGTGCGCCGCTCGGTAGAAGACAGTTTGCAGCGCTTAGGTGTAGAAAGTATAGATTATGCTTTTATTCACGATCTCTCACCAGATCATAATGATGAGTACGAGGAAGGAACCACCTGGGAAGATCATTTTGAAGTTGCGAAGAAAGGCGCAATACCAGAGCTTGAAAAAATGAAAGAAGAAGGTCTCATTAAAGCCTGGGGATTGGGAGTAAATACCATAGAACCTATTTTAAAAACTTTGGAAGTTGCAAAACCAGATGTTTTTCTTTCGGCTATTCAATATTCTTTGGTTCACCATAATGATGCCCTGGAACGTCTATTACCGGCAATAGAAAAAAGCGAAGCCACTTTAATAAATGCTGCGCCATTTAATGCAGGCTTACTTGCCGGACAAAAGCGTTATAATTATGCTGGTGAAATGCCCGATAATATTTCAGATCGATATAAAAAAATATTGAAAATTGCTGAGAAACATAAAGTAAACCTCGTGGCTGCATCGCTTCAGTTTTCTTTAGCCCCCAAAGCTGCGGGTACTGTATTGGCTGGAGCCAGTAAACCGGAACAGGTTCAGGAAAATATTAAAGCCCTGGAAGAAAAAATCCCGGCGGAATTCTGGTCAGATTTAAAACATGAGAACCTAATTGAACAAAAAGCAGAGATACCTGCTTAAAAAATAAAAGCCAGGAATTCACTAATTATTTATTATTCGTGAATTTCTGGCTTATTAATTTATAACCTCAGAAAGGTATAATTACTTTTCACCTTTAGAGAAGAACAAACTATCGCTTCCTTTTTCTGTTTTTAATATACTCATGAATTGCTTCTTTAGTAGTAAGCCAATTTCTGCCTTCTTTATAGGCGTCAATTTTTCCCTGCCTTGCCAGTAAACTAATATATTCCTGGCCATAGGGTAATTGCTCCTCCTCTACCAAATTAGAAATTTCAGTATAATTTGCATCATTATCTGGCAGCGCCTGAATATAAATATTTAAGGTACGCTCTAAGGCCTGGCACATTAATAGTGCAAGTTTGTTATAATCTCCCTTATTTGCAGCATTTAATGCGGCATAATATTTTTTGCGATCGTTACGTAGAATAATAGCCGGTGGAAAACCTGCATTCATTAAAATAAGGTTCATCGCCAAACGCACCGTTCTTCCATTTCCATCGAAAAAAGGATGTATCCAAACAAATTTATGATGAAAAACCATCGCCAGTTCAATTACATTTAACTGCTGTTTATTTTCATTCACAAAATTCACTAAATCATCAAATAACCCGGAAACCTTTTGGGCATTAGGCGGCACAAAATTTGCCCCAGCGATACGCACGCCAGAATTTCTTAATCTACCGGCAAAATCATCTTCTATACTTCTTAAAACCAGCTCGTGTAATTTAAGAATATCTTTACCATTTAATTGATAACCCGGTTTAACCAGGGTGTACAAATAATCTAAAGCGGTTTCGTGATTTTTGGCTTCAAAATGCTCTCGCAGTGACTTTCCCTTTACGGTAATTCCTTCTTGCAAAACCATTTGAGTTTCCCTTAGGGTAAGGGTATTTCCTTCTATACTATTTGAATTATAAGTCCATTCTATAGAAAGAACTTCTTTCATTTTTTTCAAAGCGATATTGGGCAACGGCCTGGCTTTTTCCAGCATTGCTTTCTTTTCGAACAAGCGCTCAAAAGTGCTTTGCATCTCTTCTCTATATCTTACATCTACTTCCCACATAGCACAAAGATACAAATTATCGGATGAAGTTATATATAACCTATCCGATATTAAAGTTGATTTTTAAAGTTAAGTAATTTCACAGCCTTATTGTCTTTGTAATCCATTCGAAGAAAAATAATTCCGGCTGAAATTAAAGTTAGAATTCCTATTAACATAATCGCCGCTTCAATACTCACCAAATCTGCAATTACCCCGGTTAAAATAGCTCCTATCGCATATCCCAGGTCACGCCAAAGTCTAAAAATACCAATACTTTTTGCCCGATCCTGCGGATGGGTGTTATCGGCAATAGTTGCAAGGAATGTCGGGTAAACCATTGCGGTTCCCCAGCCCAGTAAAGAAGAAAGTATCACAAAGTGCAACATTGTTTCAGCCCAAACTAATATTACCAAAACTATGGCCTGCAGAAGCATCCCCATAAACAGCATATTTTTCTTACTAAAAATATCTGCCATTCTTCCGGTAAACAATTGGCCTATTCCCCAAACTGCAGGATAAAGTGCGGTAACAATTCCTATTTGTTCAAGATTGAAACCTTTTCCGGAAAGTAAAATAGGAAATAATCCCCAGGCCATCCCATCATTTAAATTATTGATTAGCCCCGCCTGACTAACGGAACCAAGGTTTTTATCTTTCCAGGTGGTATCCCAGAAAATATTTTTTAATCGCAACATATCGCTGCTTCCCTCCTCTTTGGCAACGTGGTGGCGCGTATCTTTAATTAGGAAAATACTAAAGAGTAACCCCAGAATCATAAGTCCAATTCCCAGGTAGAAAGGATAAGGTCTTACCCCATATTCTGAAGCGATCCAACCCGTAAGAAAAGCTACAACAGCTACTGCAAAATATCCGGCAAATTCATTTAAACCCATTGCAAAACCACGCTGCTTTTCACCCACCAGGTCAATCTTCATCACTACGGTGCTGCTCCAGGCCAATCCCTGGTTTATTCCGAGTAAAACATTGGCGGCAATTATCCAATTCCAATTTTCAGCATAAATGAGGATAAAAGGAATAGGAATGGCAAAAATCCAACCTAAAACCAACAGGTTTTTCCTTCCAAACCTATTTGCCAATGCCCCGGCGTAATAATTGGAAATCGCCTTTACCACTCCAAAAACTACAATAAAAGATAAAATAGCACTGGTTGCTGCAATACCAAATTCCTTCTCAGCAATTTCAGGCAAAATACTGCGTTCCAGCCCTACCATTCCGCCAACAAAGGCATTTACCAATACCAATAAACTAAATTGTTTCCAGTTCTCTTTTAATCCTAATTTTATATTTTCCATTCGTGTTTTATAATTTTAAAAATTGAAGTTGGTGACAAAATTTAATTGATTAAAATTACTCTTATTAAAAATACTCTGGGCATCGGTGTGGTTTTGATTTCTCCTGTAAATCCATAAAATATCAAAATTCAAACCTTCCAAAAACCCGTGTGCGCGATAACTTAAATGACTATTTATTTGGAACGATTCATCAACATTATATTTATTAAATTCAAACTTACCGGTTTCAGGACCTTGTAACTGTTGCATTTCTATTCCAATATGAAGATCGGGTTTTGGAACGTGGTATGCTGCTTTTAAGATAAAAACATCTGCATTTCCCAGGCCTTCCAGGCGTGATCTGGAAATGGAAGTAAAAAAACGATCCCGCCCTAATTCCTTTGGAAATAAAAACCGGCCGGTATCAAAAGCGTGGGTATAGCCAAGCGCGAGATTGAAACCCGATTTTCCCCAACTAAGCTGAGAACTCAGTACCTGTCCATTTTCTCCAGGTTGCACATATCTATTCACGTAAGACAGGTCTTCAGAAAAGGAAAAAGGATTTTGATAAACATATTGAACTCCAAAGTTAAAATCGGCCAGGTTGTACCCTATTTCTGCCCAAATTGTATTCATTACTTTATCCTGGTAAAAATCATAGAAATTAAGCTTAAAATTATCTTTTCTAAAATTGTAGTTTAAAATCCCAATCCCTGATGAAGGATAAAACTCGTGATAATCAGCCATTTTTCCATTGGGTTGAAATCCGTTATAGAAAAGTCCGAGCGACTCATCCATACCAAACCATTCGGTGGTTGACCGCGGCGAAACCCTATCAAGCCAACCCAAATTAACCTGGTGTTTTGAATTGAAATTTAAATGGGCCCAGCCTCCCCTATGTGCAAAAGGTTTCATTCGGCCATCGCTATGGTTTAAAAGTGGTGTGAATTCGGTTTCAAACTTGCCATAACTTAAATATGAATTTCCAAAGCGATACCTTAAAAACAACTCCTCCAACCTATTAAGATCCCTAAAGTTTCCTTTATTCAATACATCATAAAGTTCGTACTCCCATTTAGCATTTTTTCCCGTTACCTCATCCTCAACACCCAAATCACTGCCAAAAGTTTTGTAAGTAAAAATTCCTTTTACTCCAACCTCAAAACCTTTAAAATTTCCGGTAGTAAATCCAATTGCACCGCCGCTTGCATTGGTATAATAATCCTTTAAATCACCCCGGTTAATGGTATTCATATAGAAATTACGAATATGGCCGTGGAAGGTTGCGTTTTTAAATATATCTATAAGTTGAGGCCTTTCTTCTTTTAAGGAATCGGAAGATTGAGCCTTAAGATTAAGACTTAAAACCAGGTATAAAAATAAAGTAAGTAAATTAAGAACTTTCAACATTTAAGATTTTCAGATTCAGATTGCAAAAGTCTCTATTCTTGGAGACCGCTGCAGTAACAAGGGTTACCTTAAACAAAATTGTTTTGTAACATTAGTCACGCTATTATTAAAATCTTCTAATTACTTTTGCGAAATATGAAGCGAAAACATCTAGCACTATTACTTCTTGGCGTTCTTACTGGCTTTACAGCTACGGCTCAAAATAACGGCGTGAAAGTAGCCGGAGCGATGAAAAATGTGATGAAAAAAGGAAAACTTCAGGGTACAATTTCCCTGGATTCTGTAGCTAAAAAAGGTGTTTACGGACTTGGGCCAGTAGAATTCCTTAGTGGTGAACTGCTTATTTTAGACGGAGAAGTTTTTAAATCAGCTGTTAGGAATGAAAATTCAATGGAAGTTGAAAAAACAAATGCTGTTAAAGCACCGTTTTTTGTTTATGCTGAAGTTGAAAAGTGGAAATCTGTTTCACTTCCAAACTCAGTAAACTCATTGGAGAATTTAGAAAATTTTTTAAATGAAAGGACGCCTGATGATGCGGAAGCTTTTCCATTTCGACTAAAAGGAAAAATCAATTCAGCTAAAATTCATATTGTAAATTTACCTCACGGCCAAAAAGTGAGTTCTCCAAAAGAAGCTCACGAAGGACTTACAAATTATACTTTAGAAGATAAAGAGATAGAAATTCTCGGATTTTTCTCTCGCAAACACCAGGCAGTTTTTACGCATCACAATACCTATATGCATCTTCATTTAATTACCGAAGACGAAAAGCAAATGGGGCACCTGGACCAGGTTGAGTTTGATGCAAATAATTTAAAACTCTATCTTCCCGAATAATGCAAATCAAAGCTTACATAGCGATTTTCCTTACCGTGATTTTCTTCGGAAAATTCCTGATGCTAGATGCAAAAGTGCTGAATAGTATTTTGGATGCTGAAGGAATTGCGCTGGTAAACCCGTTTTGTAAGAAAAAATCCCAAATATCGGTAGATGATAAAACCTTCACACAAGATTCTTCGGTATTGGTAATTAGCAGTGATGCCGTTTGTAATCCAGCTTTTAACCTGGCAAAAATGGCCTGGTTCGAAACCGAAATAAAAACAAATTTTCAAGATTACAATTACCTCAATCCTGCGGTAATTTCAACCTATTTCTCCAAAAATTACCCTCCTCCAAAGGAATTAGCAGCATAAGTATATAATTTCGGAGATAACTTCGGAACATATTTTTATTCACTAATTCTTAATCAAAATGAACACGAACATTTTAGTGAGTCGTCGCTCTGTACAGGTTTTACGGGTGATGCTTAGCGGGATATTTCTCGTGGCCAGTTTTAATCATTTACTAAATATTGAAAAAACAGTAAATAGAATAGACCAGGCAAATTTTAAAGGAATCGCCTATTTCTTCGGCAACCCGGAGTTGCTGGTAATGCTCTCAGGAGTTGTAATGCTTATCGCCGGGATTGGGTTACTTATTGGTTTTAAAACCCGTTGGGCAGCCACGATTTTGCTCGCTGTTTTAATCCCTATAACCTTAACGGTGCAGGTAGGGCAAATTACTACGTTGGGACCGCTTTTTAAAAATATTGCGATTTCCGGCGGACTCCTGTTTTTTATCTTAAACGATTTTAAGAATCAACAAACAACAAAAATATAACCGGCTGTTTCAGCCATAAATACTAAAAAAATGAAAAAGTCAATTTTAATTTTTACAGCATTTATAATGCTGTTCTCTCTAACTACAAATGCTCAAAACAATAATACTACAAAAAATAATTATGTGGTTTTAACCAAGAAAATTCCGCAATTGCAACCCATTTTAATTACAGCGGAAGAATTAAAAAAAGAAGATGGGCACCACTTCGGTGATTTTCAGGTTATCGTTTGTGGCCAAACCGTCACAGGGCTAACCGAGAAAAAGGAAATGCAGAAATATTTAGATCGTGCTAAAAAAGCCGGAGTGTTTATAAAAGCCTGCGGATTTTCCCTGAAGAAATTCGGTGTGAATCTAGAAGAAATTCCTTCAACAATGGAAATCGTAGATAATGGTATACTATACGATTTTCAACTACAGAAAAAGGGATATTTCAGTATAGAGCTTTAAAATTCAAAAAAACTTCCTGCAAGGTTTGCAAAACCTTGTAGGTGTAATTCGTCATCTTGAATTCATTTCAGAGCCTGCCCCGATTTTTATCGGGGATCCTGGTAGTAAGAAAACCAGATGCTGAATACAACATGACGTGATAACTATAATTCAGAAAACAAAAAATATGAATTTCAAAAAAAGAATAAAACCAATTTTACTCCTTTTTTCGGGAGTTTTAGGACTTTCACTTTTTACCTCTTGCTTAAATGCTGAAGGTAAAAACAAAAATAGTAAGAGAGAAAACACCACTAAAATCACCATTCTTCAAACCGCAGATATCCACGGACAGTTAGATGCCCACCCAGAATTATTTTGGGAAAATGAAGAAATAAAATTTAAAAATCGTGGTGGTTTGGCACATATCCAAACCTTATTTGAAGAAGAAAGAGCCAAAAACCCCAACACTATAATTTTGGATGGCGGCGATCTTATTCAGGGAAGTGGTTATGCAGCACTTTCTCAAGGAAAAATCTTTCCTGATATTATTAAAAATATGGATTACGATCTTATCGTACCCGGAAACTGGGAAGTGGTTTATGGTAAACAAGTAATGATGGACGTTTTACAGGGTTTTGAAACCCCGGTGATTGTTCAGAATATGTTTCACGAGAAAGATAAAAAAGAACTTTTTCCACCTTACTGGACCAAAGAAATTGAAGGTGTAAAACTCGGATTTATCGGAATAAACGATCCCGATGTTCCCGTTCGGCAAAACCCGATTTTTAGCGAGGGAATTGGTTTTAGCGGCTTAGACGAAGGCGTTCAGGAACTTATTCAGAAAGTAAAAACCGAAGAAAAAGTTGATGCGCTGTTTTTAGTGACGCATTTTGGAATTTTTAAGCAAATTGAATTAGCCAACAACCCAATAGCTAAAGATGTAGATTATATTTTCGGCAACGATACCCACGAAAGGGTTCGTCAACCCATTGAAGGGAAATATGCCAAGGTTACAGAGCCCGGTGCTTTTGGTTCTTTTGTAGGGAAATTAAATCTCTATTTTAAAGATGGCGAAATTGTAGATGAGGAATATGAATTAATGGAAGTTGATCCTGAAAAATATGCTGCAAATCCAGAAATAGCCGGATTAGTTAAAAAAGCCAAAGCTCCTTACAAAGAACACCTGGAAACCGTAATAGGTTATACTGAAACCCCACTTTACCGCTACTTAACCGTAGAAAACCCGATGGATAATATGATTACCGATGCAGCCCGTTGGAAAACCGGTGCCGATATTTCAATTTCTAACGGATTTCGCTTCGGAAACCCTATAGTTCCCAAAAACGGGGAAGCTGCACCAATTACAAGAGCAAATTTGTGGAATTTATTACCGGTAAACGAAAAAGTAAAAACCGGAAAAGCCAGCGGAAAACAAATTAAAGAATGGTTGGAAAATGAAATGCACAATGCATTTGCCCAAAACTCAACCGAACGATTTGGTGGCTGGCTGGTAAGATTTTCAGGAATGGAAGTCGATTTTAATTCTCAGAATAAAAAAGGAGAACGCATACAATCGGTTACGGTTAAAGGTGAGGAAATGCAGGATGATGAATACTACACAATTTCAGCCTGTGTTCGTCCCGGAGACCCGATTGACAATCTTTGCCGAATGCCAAATGTAAAAGACGTTGAAGTAAAAGATTATACCATTCACGAGTTGGTAGAAGAATATTTACAAAAACATTCGCCGGTCTCGCCAAAATTAGATGGCCGCGCTTATTGTGAATATTTAGGCGAAAAATCTTTTTCTACAGTTCCAGGAACCGATTATAAATTTCAATAATTTAAAAAACCTCAAAGATCCAGATATTTATCGGGATCTTTGAGGTTTAATTTTTCAGTTTAATGGTTTTCTCGCTACAAAACGAATTACTGCTGCTTTTCCCTGGTGATATTTACCTTCTGAAAGATCGGTAATTATATCTTCAAATTCGTCAAATTCGTAACCGCTAAAATAGGTTTGCAATTCTTCTTTAGAAAAAAGCATTTCAGCATTTTTAGGTCCGCCAGATTTTGGATTCTCTTTCTGAATATCTATTTGTTCTTTACTAAAAGCTTCAAAAATAATTACGCCACCTCGTTTCAGTAACTTTTTAAATTTCTTTAGATAGTTTTCCTTTTTTTCTTCTGAAAAATGAGCAAAAATCAAAGCAATCACATCAAATTGCTCGTCTATATAATCAAGTTCTGGCAGGTCACCTACTTTGTAATCAATTTTTACGCTTTGTTCATTAGCCAGGTTTTGAGCTTTTTCCTTACCCTTTTCACTAATATCAAACGCAGAAACATCCCAATCCAGCCTTGCAGCATACACCGCATTTCTCCCTTCTCCTTCTGCCGGCATTAAAATTTTACCGGGCTGCATTTCTTCAATTTTCTCTTTAAAGTATTTATTCGGTGCCTGGCCGTAAACATAATCTTTATCGGCGTAGCGTTCGTTCCAAAAATCTTTCATAATATTTTATTTTTTTCTAAAACAACAAAATGTAAAATTCTGAATCGCCCCGGTTGGAGTTTTATGATTTAAATTTTCGCATTTCAAAAGAGCAAATTTATCCTGCAATAACTCCTGAAGATCTTCTTTTGAATATTGCTTAATTGTTCTTCCACTGCATTTTTCTGGTCCCTCTTTTGAAAATGTTGCCAGAATTACAAATCCACCGGAAGCTACTGAATTTTCCAGGGTTCTTATATAATTTTCTATCTGTTTTTCTTCAGTTAAAAAATGAAAGGCTGCGCGATCGTGCCAAAGATGATAAACCTGTGTAGCTTCAAATTCTGAAGCATCAGCAACGATCCAATTTACCTTTTCCGCCTCATCATTTAAGCGTGTTTTTGCTTTTTCCAGGGCTTTTTCAGAAATATCTAATACAGAAATATCGCGATAGCCTTCTTTTAATAAATAGTCTACAAGATTAGAATCTCCTCCCCCAACATCAATAATTTTTGAACACTCAGGCAAATCAAGTTCAGCGATAAATTTTAAAGATGTTTCAGGTTTTTCCTGGTACCAACTGGCATCTTTGTAAGACTTTTTATCATAAACCTCTTCCCAATGCGACTTTGTTTCCTTCATAATTCAATTCTTTTATTCAAAATTCCACCATTCTTCCTGTGAAAATTGTTCTCCTAAAACATAAGCTTCACCAATTCTTGGCGAAACTACTTCTTGCTTTTGTATTCTGGTTTCTGCCATTAGCCTCCTAATAGGTTCGTTCCAGGGATGTACCGAAAGCACAAATTTCCCCCAATGCACGGGAAACAAAATTTTAGTATTTAGATCTTTGGCAGCTTTCACGGTTTCCTCTGGAAACATATGTATTTGGGGCCAATATTTACCATATTGTCCGCATTCCAGAAAAGCAAGGTTAAATTCTTTAAATTTTTCTCCAATTTCTTTAAACTGCGAACTGTAACCCGAATCACTACCAATATATATTTTAAAACCCTCCCATTCCAGGGCAAAAGAAGCCCACAAACTCGTGTTTCTTTTTACATTCCTGCCAGAAAAATGACGGCAAGGCAAAGCGGTAACTTTTAAATTTTGATGTACTTCCTCACTTTCATTCCAGTTGAGCTCGGTAATTATATCAGGTTGTGTATTCCAATATTCTAAATGCTCTCCTACTCCAAGGGGAGTAACTATTTTTAAAACTTTTGACTTTAATTGTTTTAAAAATTTATAATCCAAATGGTCATAATGATCGTGGGTAAGGATTAGCAAATCAATTTTTGGAAAATCTTCGGCTTGATATAGATCGGTTCCCGGAAAGGATTTTCCAAAGAATTTAAAAGGGGATGCAAATCCGCTAAAAACGGGATCTACCAAAATATTATAGCCTTTAAAACTTAGTAAATAAGAAGAATGCCCAAACCAGACCACTGCCGGTTTTTTAGTATTTATATTTAATAAATCAGCTTTTTTATGAGGAATTTCTGCTGAAGGCCGAACCGTTTTTGGCCTATTCAGCATCTGTTTCATTATTTTAAACATAGAAACATCTTCTGGCTGCACCGCGGTAGGTTCTATATTTTGAAACTTGCCGTTTTGTGTATTTTCGGCATTATTTATTCGCTTTAGCCTTTCTCCAGAAGGTTCCTTTCCAAATCTTTTTAAGATCATAGCTATTTTTTGAATGAGATTACCAAATTCCGCAATTAATTCAGTAAAAATTATTCGTACTCCTTCTCATTTTTTTCCAACACTTTAATCATATTAAAAGATTTCATTAAATGAAATAATCCCGGTAAAATAATAAATCCGCCTATTAGCAACATAATCGCCAAATTACTTATGGTAGATTCTGGTGCCAGGTTTTCTAACAGACTTATCTCTTTATCGGCAGTGATTATAATATAAGGAAAATGTGCATAAAGCGCAGCAAAAAGTATTAAAACTACCTGGAAACCTGCTAAATATCTACTGGCAATGCGATATTCTTTTTTTATAAATTTCCAAAGCGGAAATAAAAGAATTCCCGATAAACCAACGCAAGCTAAAGAAACCGGATTATGAATAAAATCTTCAGCAAATTTTATCCCGTTGAAATATCCATAACTGATAAGAATAAAGCCAAGCACCACCAATACAACCGTAAAAAAAGCCGAGTTTTTAGCGTAGTGTTTTCGTGCTTTTCCATCGGCTTCTCCAATTAATAAAGTTGAAGCTAAAAAAGCACATAGTGCAGCATAAAACAAACCGACCAGCAAAGCGAAAATATTAAGCCAATGCTGCATAAAAAGATCGTAGAAACCGTAGGTTTCATAATCTTCAGTAATTATTATTTCGCCACCAATTAACGCTCCAAAAGACATTCCCAGGAAGACCGGTGTTACAAAACTTCCTATTCTAAAAAGCCAATTATACCAAAACTGAGATTTATCTAAAACCGCATCATAATGCCGAAAAACAAAAGCAACACCCCTAAGCGTAATTCCCAATAAGACCAGGCTTAAAGGAATGTGCAGGTAAATAATCATCACATTAAAATAAGCCGGAAACGCCACCCATAAAATCACCAACATAATAATAAGCCAGATATGGTTTGCTTCCCAAATTGGGCCCATTACCCGGTAAATTGTATCGCGAGTATGCTCTTTATTTTTAGCCGAAGAAAACAACTCAACGATACCGGCACCAAAATCGGCACCACCAAGGAGTACATACAGGAACAGTGAAAACAACAGAAAAAACAGAACTACATTTAACATAACTAATCTTTGCTTTTATTTCCACCCGTAGGCTTAAAATTCTTTTCTGAAGTATTTTCAGCCTTTTCCTCAGCAGTTTCCCGGTTAAGCGATCTTATTTGTCGGTTCATTAACCAGGTTACCGTTATAGCGAGTACGGTATAGAGAAAAAGGTAGTAGAAAAAACTATATTTCATCCCCGGCATTGGGGTTACGGCATCTTCGGTTCTCATAATCTGGTGAATAATCCAGGGTTGTCTTCCAACTTCGGTCACTATCCAACCGGCTTCAATAGCCACAAAGCCAAGTGGCGCAACCACAATAAACAACAACCAGTAATATTTATTCTGAAGCCAGTTTTTCTTTCTTAAACTTATAAAATAGATCAATCCTGCAAACATTAATAAAGTACCTATCCCAACCATTGTTTGGAAGGCATAATGTACAATTGCCACTGGTGGTAATTCATCATCGGGAAAATCGTTTAATCCTTTTACTTCGGCATCAAAATCTCCAAAAGCCAGAAAAGATAGTGCATTTGGAATTTCTATTTTATTAGAAACCGTACGGGTTTCTTCATCTACAATTCCAGCAATATAAAGCGGCGCACCCTTTTGCGTTTCATAATGTGCTTCCATAGCAGCGAGTTTTACAGGTTGGCGTTCTGCGACATCTTTTGCTGAAAGATCGCCACTAATAGGTTGTAGAAACGCTGCAATTGCACCAAAAACAGTAGCAATTTTAAAAGCCCTGGTATGTAATTCTACATTTCTTTTACGGAAAATTTGAAACGCATGAATCCCGGCAACTCCAAAACTCGTGGCTACAAAAGCAGCCAGCGTCATATGTAGTGCCTGTGTAAACCAGGCAGGGTTTAATAAAGCAGCCACCGGGTCTATATTGGTGAATTCTCCATTTATATAATCAAAACCCGAGGGCGCATTCATCCAGCCATTAGCCGAAACCACGAGAATACCTGAAGCTACTCCTGCAACGCCAATAATAACCCCGGTAAACCAGTGAAATTTTTCAGGCAGTTTATTCCAACCATATAGATAAAAACCGAGAGCGATGGCTTCTACAAAAAAGGCCGCACCTTCTAAAGAAAATGGCATTCCAATTATGGGCCCCGCATGTTTCATAAATTCTGGCCATAACATTCCCAACTCGAAGGAAAGCGCAGTTCCAGAAACTGCTCCAGTAACAAAAAATATTGCTACACCTTTTAACCAGGCCATTGTTAATCTTTTATATATAGGGTTTCTGGTTTTTAACCATTTGTGGTGTGAAACCACCATAAAAAAAGGCATCACCATCCCAATACAGGCAAAAATGATATGAAAGCCCAGGGTAAACGCCATTTGCAGACGTGCATAATCTAAATTCTCCATCAAATTGGTTTAATTGATTTGCTGTCTTTTAAAAAGACTTATCAAGATAAATTTCAATGAATAAATTTAGGGAAAAATCTACCGGTGTTCTGCCGGTAATGACGATAATTTGGATACTTTAAGCATAATTGCTCTTCTTCGAATTCAGATTTAAACCAGAATAAAATAAGCAATAAGAATACGATCCCAGTTTTATAACCAGAGCCAAAATATAATGAAAGGAAAAAGAGGAAAATTAGAATTCCGGAGTAAATAGGATGCCTTATATATTTAAAGAGCCCGCTTGTTATTAAAGTTGCATTTTCTTTTGGCTTCGGAAAAGGGGAAAGATTGGTGTTTAGTTGAAGGATTGAAATTAAAATGATTAAAAAACCTATTCCGCTTAAAACTAAAAAAACCGGCTGATAAAATTCCAACCGGTTAAATTTTAAAATTTCAATTTCAAATAGCCAGGCAATGAAAAGCAAAAATTGCATCCCGACATAAAAATAGTTTTTAAGAGCCATCACCTCAGTTTTCCTGATTGAAATTTACGAAATTTCAGCCCAAATGATGTAAATACCCATTATTAATACAAACCAGCCAAAACCTTTTTTCAGCTTTTTTCCGTCTATAAATTTATTGAGATAAATTCCTATAAACATTCCTACCATGGAAAGCCCGGTGAAAATTCCTAAAAACAGCCAGTTAATATTCATATTTTGGACATCTCCAATAAAACCTATAAGTGATTTAATGGCAATAATTAATAATGAAGTTGCTACGGCCTTTTTCATAGGGAGTTTTGCTAAAAGCACTAGAGCCGGGATAATTAGGAATCCGCCACCGGCCCCCACAATTCCTGTGAGAACACCTACAACAATTCCTTCAAGAATAATTAAGGGATAATTATAACTTATCTTTTCATTTTCAGTTTTTTTCTTGGCATTTTCCCTAATCATAGAAACTGATGCCAAAATCATAATAATTGCGAAAAACAGCATAATCCCAATATTCTTCGTTATTTCAAATTGGCCAATACTAAAAAGAGATTCCGGAATCGCGGGTACCATCCATTTTCTTGTTGCATATACCGCAATAAAGGCAGGAATAGAAAAAACAATAGCGGTTCTAAAATCTACCAGTTTTTTCTGCATATTTTTAAAAGCGCCCACTAAAGAAGATGCTCCTACAACAAAAAGAGAATATGCAGTTGCGGTAACGGGGTTAATGGCTAGCAAATAAACCAGTACAGGAACCGTTAAAATAGATCCTCCGCCCCCAATAAGGCCCAAAACAATACCTATCACCAATGCCCCAAAGTAACCCAGTATTTCAAGTATTTCCATATTATATTTTTATTACGCTGCAAAAATACCTGCAATATGGCTGTTGTACAGTAACAAGGGTTACAAAGAATTAAAGTTCTAAAACTTCTATGCTGTTACGCTGCAGTTTTATTCTACCGTCAATTTCCAGTTTTTTTAATAACCTGGAAATCACTACCCGGGAAGTATGTAAATCGTAAGCAATTTGTTGATGTGTAGCTGCGATTACTTCATTTTGATTGATTTTTGCTTTATCCTGAAGGTATTTCATTAAACGCTGATCCATATTCATAAAAGCAATGGTATCTATAGTTTCCAGCATTTCGTTAAGTCGGGCATGGTAACTTTCAAAAACAAAATCCCGCCAGGATTTATATTTAGAAGTCCACTCTTCCATTTTTTCAATAGGAATCATAATCAACTTTGTGTCTCGTTCGGCAACTGCTCTAATTTCACTTTTGGTTTGGCCAAGACAACAGGAAAGCGTCATTGCGCAGGTATCACCACGTTCAAGAAAATACAGGAGAAGTTCGTCTCCATCTTTATCTTCACGCATCACTTTAATAGCACCTTCCATTAATAGAGGCATCATTTTTACGTAATCGCCAATTTCAATGATCTTTTCACCGGCAACAACATGCTGTAAACTGCCTACCTGGGCGATTTCTTCAATTAGATCGTCTTCAAAAATAAATCCGTAGGCTTCTTTTAATTCCTGTAGCATAAAATTCTGGCTGAGCTATTATTAATTCTGAATTTGAATTTTTCAGAATCTAAAATTAGTATTAAAATTGAGAAAATTCCACATTTTTAGCTGGAAAGTCTATCCAGGTAAAACATAGAAATAAATAGAAAGATAATGACAAAACGTACCAAAAAGTACGAAAATGTGGAAGATGGCGTGGTTAAATTTCACCCTATCCAGACTAAATAACACAGCACCAATGGTGTAAGAGAGCCCGCCGCCTATTAGCCACCATAAACCTTCAGAACTTAAATTATCATATAAAGGTTTAATTGCAAAAACAATAATCCAACCCATTACCACATACATTATCGTGGACAGCGTTCTATACTTCCCAATGTAAAAAAGCTTAAGAATAATCCCGGTAAGGGCACAAGCCCAAACCACTCCAAAAATAGTCCAACCTACCCAACCTTCTAGAGTTACCAGGGCAAATGGGGTGTAACTTCCTGCAATAAGTACGTAAATTGAAGCGTGATCCAGAATATTTAACCTGTATCTCCAGTTTTTATTTGTGGCTGAATGATATAAAGTAGAAGCCGCATAAAGTAAAATCATACTCGCCCCAAAAATACTAAAGCTCACCAGGTGCACCATTTCTCCAAGTTCATTGGCTCTTAAAATCAATAAAACAAGACCCAGTATACTTAAGGCAAAACCAAAAGCGTGAGAGATCACATTTAATTTTTCTTCTAAAGGCTCATATTGGTTAATTGGCATTTTTTGCAAATTTTGGTGGGAGAATTTTAAATACAAAGAATTATAATTCCAACAAGGTTTAAAAAACTTGCAGGAAAGTTGATGACATAAATTTAAAGATATTCAGACTTAATTGGAATATTTTAAACGGGCAATTTTTATTAATTTCGAACTTTCACACCGGCATTAATTCCTTAAGCGATTCTTATGAAAATTCTGCATACCGCCGACTGGCATATTGGTAAAAAACTGCATAAACATAGTTTACAGCCAGATTTTGATCTTTTTATAGATTGGCTGTGCGATTGTATTGCTGAAAAAAAAGTAGAGGTTTTAATGGTTTCGGGAGATGTTTTTGATCTTGCCAATCCTTCTTCTGAAGCAAGACAGCAATATTTTAAGGCTTTAATGAAGCTAAAGCGCCTGGATTGCAAAATAATTCTCACCGGTGGCAATCACGATTCTCCCACAATGCTAAATGCACCACAGGAAGTTTTGCGCGAACTGGATATTCATATTGTTGGCGGCTTGCCTAATAAACTTTCAGAATGTATTATTCCTGTAAAAAATAAAGAAAACCAAACCGAAGTTGTGATCGCTGCCCTACCCTATTTACGGGATGCTGATTTAAGAACTGCCAGCCAGGGAAATTCTTATCAAGACCGTTTAGAAGCTTTACGAAAAGGAATTCAGCAAACATTTTTGGATGCTGCGGAATTGTGTGAAACTCAATATCCTGGCGTTCCTGCTATAGCTATGGGACACCTTTTTGCCGCAGGGGCAGAAACTTCAGAAAGTGAACGCGATATCCAAATTGGGAACCAGGCGGCTTTTAATGCGCTTCAGTTTGGCGATTATTTTAATTATATCGCGTTGGGACATATTCATAAGCCGCAAAGGGTAAACGCGGCTACCCCTACTTTTTATAGTGGTTCGCCCATTGCGCTATCCTTTAGTGAGCGTAGTAATAAAAACCGTATTCTATTTTTGAATACCGAAAACGGCTGGGAACCGGAAAGTATAGAAATTCCTGTTTTTCGGGAATTACTCAAAATTACCGGCAACCTGGAAAAACTTCAGCAGAAATTACTGGAGCTACAACCAGGCGACGGACTCGCCTCTTTAATTGAAATTGAATTACGGGAAGTGAATTTCGATTCTAATAAAATATATGAACTGGATCAACTGGTCGATAATTTTAAAGTGGAAGGTTACGAAATCGTAAAGCATCGCGCCACTTTTAAAAACAAGATAAGTGGCAGTGGCGAACTTTATGAGCAAAAACAGCAATTGGAAGATCTTCAGCCTTTAGATGTTTTTCAAAAATTAGTAGATAAGCAGGAAGAAGACGAAGAAACCCGAAAAGAATTAATGAGTGCTTTTAATGAAATTCTCGAACAAGTACATCAATCAAAAAGAGGCTAAAAAATGAAAATCTTAAGCATTGCTTTTAAAAATATAAACTCTTTAAAAGGCGAAAATTTCATTGATTTTGAAGCCGCTCCTTTTTCAGGAAATACACTTTTTGCCATCACCGGCCCCACGGGTAGCGGGAAAAGCAGCATTCTTGATGTAATTTCGCTGGCGCTTTTTAACCAGGTACCGCGGTTGGGAAAAATCAGCAAAAAAGAAATTAGGGAAAAAGGTGCCATTCTTACCCGAAACCAAAAAGAGGCATACGCCAAAGTTACTTACGAAACCGGCGCCGGTCGCTTTACTTCTTCCTGGAGCATTGAGGTGAACCGAAACGGAAACCTGAACGATTATAATATGGAGATTGCTAATCTTCTAGATAACTCGATTTTAGATCTAAAAAAATCTGAAGTTCCGGCGAAAAATGAAGATTTAATCGGTTTAAATTACGACCAGTTTATTAAATCGGTTTTACTGGCGCAGGGTGATTTTGCCAAATTTCTTTCGGCTAAAAAAGAGGAACGTGGGGAATTGCTGGAAAAAATTACCGGTACCGGAATTTACCGCCAATTGGGAATAATGGCTTTTGAACGTTTTAAAGCAGAAACGTCGGAAATCGAAAAGCAGCAAGATGAGATAAAACTGATTAGCTCGTATTTACTTTCTGAAGAGAATTTGACATTTTTCAAGAAAGATCTTAAAGAAAAAACCACGCAAACTGAAAGTCTGCAGAAGGATTTAAGGTTGATTGAAAAACAGCTGGAATTAAAGAAAACCATTAATGAGCAAGAAAAGGAAATCAACGGTTTAGAAGCAGAAGAATTAAAACTGAATGCGCAGCTAAAGGAATTTGAAAATCAATTTGGAGAAAGCCTTAAACAGCACGAAAAACTACAACCAATTGCTGATGAAATACAATCCTGGAAACGCTTTCGACAGGAATTAGAAGTTATAAAAGACGGCTTGAATAAAACTTCAGAAAAAATTGAAGCGAATAAAAAGAATACAGGCGATTTTATTCAACAGGTGAAAGTTTTTGTTCACGAAGAAATTTCCGAAGAAAACCTCAGGGAAAAACTAACTGAATTTACAGAGAAAATAAGAAATCTTCAGGAAGAAAAAGCTTCCCTGGGACGCGATTATAAAAGTAAGCTACAATTATTTAAAACTGAAATCAGGGAATTAAATCTCGATTTTCCAGAGAATAATTTAAAAGCCGGCAAAGAAATCCTTGAAAATCTTAAAACTGAAAAAACTGAACAGAAAAAACAGCTGGAGAATGATTTAAAAGAAGTTGATTTAGAAAATATTGCTTCAGAAAAGAATCGTTTAAAAACCGAGTTAGAAAAAAGTCGGGAAGCCAGAAGTTTTTCAGAAAGAAACCTGGAACAAAAGCAAAAACAATTAGATTTAAAAAAAGAAATTGATTCCCTTAAGCCGGAATTGGAGAATTTGCCAAAAATTATTCAGGAAGAAAAAAACCTGCTTATTTCTTTAAAAAAGGATCACGAAATTCTTCAGCTTAAAAAAGAAAATCAGTTAAAAACAGCACAATTAGAAGATCTTAGAAATTCACTAAAAACAGGAGAAGCCTGCCCGCTGTGTGGATCAAAAGAACATCCTTATTCTGAACATCTTCCCCACTTTGAAGACGATCTTGCGGCTAAAATTTCAGCAAAAACTTTAGAAATAGATGCGCATAATTCGAAGCTTACCCAAGCACAAGCTAAATTAACTCATTTAGATGAGTCGCTACAAAAAACGAAAAAGAATTTAACCGAAATTGAAGTCGGTATAACCGAAAATGGACAAATTTTCAGGAAGAAATATCCTGAATTTAAAGAGCCGGAAGTTATTGATTGGGAAACACAGATTTCTCAGATAAAAACTACCATTGAAAAATTAGAGTTTTTTGAAACTATAAATCCGCAATTAAAGTCCATAGATAGCGGATTACCAATTTTAGAGGAATTAGAGAAAATACTTCAGCGCGGCAAATTACTCCAGCAGGAACTTCAAAAAAAATATTCAGGAAAAAATATTGGTGAGGATAGTCAGCGGTTAATGGATGATTGGAATTCATTACTTCAGGAAAGAAAATATCTTCAGAAAAACGAAGAAGAGCAAAAAGAGCTATTTCAGGAAAAATCTAAGATTTATAAGGATTTACAGGAAAAACTAAAACAACAGGTTTTAGAAAATGATTTTGAAAGTCTGGAAAATGCATACCAATCACTTTTACCGGGAAATAAATTCTTTGATTTAAAAAAGCAAAAAGATGATTTTCTAAAACAGAAAAGCATTGTTGAAACAGGAATTTCTACCCTGAAAAAACAACTAAAACAATTCAAAGAAAATGAAAGTAAACGTTCTGAAGATGACCTAACTGCAGAGCTAAAACAAAAAAAGGAAGCTTTTGAAGCTACGCAATCTAATTGCGAAGAATTGAGAAGAAAACTAAATAATAATGCCGAAAATATTTCTCGTCTAAAAGAGCTTGAAAATCAAATTGCCGAAAAGGAAAAAGATTGCAAACGCTGGCGACTTTTAAATACCTTAATTGGAGACAGGCAGGGTAAAAAATTCAATGATTTTGCGCAAGATTTAACTTTATCGCAATTAATTTACTTAGCCAATATTCGATTAAAGGATTTAAGTGAACGCTATAAAATTGATAAAGCCCTGGAAGGTGAAGACGATGGTTTGGTAGCGATAGACGAAGATATGGGCGGACAAAGGCGATCGGTAAAAACCCTCTCCGGTGGGGAAACTTTTTTATTGAGTTTATCTCTCGCACTGGCTTTATCTGATCTCGCTTCCAGAAATGTAGAAATTAACAGCCTATTTATAGATGAAGGTTTTGGGACTCTAGATCCTGAAACTTTAGATCAAACCCTGGATACACTAGAAAAACTCCAGGCAGAATCTGGTAAAACTATTGGGATTATTAGTCACGTAGCTTCGCTAAAAGAACGCATTGGCACGCAAATTCAGCTAACCAGAAATGGGCAGGGCTATAGTAGTCTGGTGGTGAAATAAGGTTGCGGGTTTCGGGGTTGCAAATAAAAATTATTTTTACTCTAAACTGCAGGTTTCAGAATCCAGTTCAAATTGAATAGTAAAATGTTCAAAATTATAGGTTTTTAAAGAATTCAGGACTTCAGATTTAAGGTTTAGATATTCCTCTACGCTATTAATATTTTCCAGTTTTACGTGAGCCGTAAAAACGTGATGCTCTCCCTCCTGTGACCAAATATGTACGTGATGTGTGGAAGCTACCCCTGGAATTTCTTTAATTTGTTGTTTTAACTCATCAAGATTAATATCAGATGGGGTGCCTTGTAGAAAAATAAAAAGGGTCTCTTTTAACCTTTTAAAAACATTCCATAAAATATAGATGGTAATAACCAGAGACAAAGCCGGATCAAGGTAATGAATGTCTTTAAACTGCAGAATAATTGCCACCACAAGGATCGAGGCCCAGCCCAGCACATCTTCCATAAGATGCCAGGAAATCACTTTTTCGTTCAAGGTTTTACCACTGCTTAATTTCCAGGCGGCAAAGCCGTTAACAATTACGCCCATAATTGCAAAAACCATCATTCCTTCTGCATCAGAATGTTCGGGAGCCATTAGCCTGCCCACCGCTTCATAAATCACATAAACCGAACCTGCAATAAGTATCAAACTATTAAGCAAGGCTCCTAAAAGCGAAAACCTGCGATATCCAAATGAGAATTTGGAGTCGCTTTTTTGTTGAGATTTATGATCCAGGTACCACGAAGTTCCCAGTGAAAGGCTATCGCCAAGATCGTGAACAGCATCTGAGATAATGGCTATACTATTTACATAAATTCCGCCAATAAATTCAATAATGGTAAACCCGAGATTGAGAAAAAATACAAGTCTTAGATTTTTTTCAGAAGAATTCTTATGATGATGGTGCCCCATACTGCTGGAAAACTTAGGTCAATTGCTTTTCACTTCGAAATTAATCATTTTTAATGTATTTATAAACCTTCTTCCTCTTCAGTAAAAAATATTGTGTTCAGTTTAGATTTCACTATTAATTTTCTTCAAAATTTCGTATATTAGAATGAATATCAAAAACTTATAGCTGTGAAAAATTTAAAAACCTTAATGCCATTTCTAGTGGGTATGCTTATTTTCTACGCGCCCCTAAAAGCTTCGCCGTTTTTACAGGATTCCGATCAGGATTATGTAGAATACAAAGGTGAAGTGATCAACTCCAATAATGAGGATGTGATCGTGAACGCCCATTTATCTGTAAATGAAACCAATATTTCTACGGTGACGAATTCTGAAGGAAAATTTTCTTTAAAAGTCCCAAAAGGAACGAGTCCTGCTACGGTAAATATTTCTTATTTGGGATACCAAAGCAAGAATTTACCTCTTAGTTATTTTAAATCCAGGGGAACAATTATTTACCTGGAACCCGTGGTAGAAGAACTTTCTGAAGTTAAAGTATATGAAGCCGGGGATGCAAGAAGGCTGGTACGTACCATGTTGGCTAACCGGGGAGATAATTATATTGACGATCCTACCCAAATGACCGCCTTTTATAGAGAAAGTATAAGCAAAGGGAATAGAAATGTCTCGTTGAGTGAAGCCGTGGTGAAAATTCATAAAAAACCGTATAGTGATTTTGGCGAAGAAGACATTGAACTTGTTAAAGCTCGAAAAACGGCTGATTATGAACGTTTAGACACCCTGGCCCTAAAATTGCGTGGTGGCCCGTTTAATACGTTGTTTATAGATGTAATGAAGTATCCAGATTACCTCTTTTATGAGCGGGATTTAGATAATTATGAATTCAGTTTTGAAGAGCCTACTCAAATTGATAACCGCTACTTGCATGTAGTGCGATTTGAAGATATGAATAAAGATATGCCCTGGTTCTTTGGAACGCTGTTTATAGATGCTGAAACTCAAAGCCTGGTAAGAGCCAAATTGAATATGAATGTAGATAACCGGCGCGCTGCTACCAATATGTTTGTAAATAAAAAACCGGGGGGCACTAAAGTGTACCCTATTGAGGTGATGTATGATATAGACTACCATCAACAAGATGGAAAATGGTATTTTGGTTATTCCAATGCGCAGCTTCTTTTTGTGGTAAATTGGAAGAAAAAATTATTTAATTCCAGATACTTTGTAGATTCTGAAATGGCTGTTACCAACTGGCAACCACAAAGCGAAGATAGAATTAAGAAAGGGGATAACTTTTTAAACAAAAGAGTAGTGATGGCCGATGATATTTCTGGTTTTACCGATCTACAATTTTGGGGAAGCAATAATATTATAGAACCCGATAAATCTATTCAAAATGCCATAGAAAAGATCCAGGAAAATATTCAGTAATACCGAAAAGAAAAGTTCATTATTGAATAAAATATTTTAAAAAGAATATTGAGGTTGTTTAGAAAGCATGCTAACTTTCTAAACTACCTTTTTTTATAAAAAATAAATTTATAGTAGGTTTAAATAAATTAAATAAACTTAAAACTGATGCTCAGGTATTTAAAGAATATCCACGCTTAAGTTCTTAAAAAATGACATTTTCGCTTTGATAATAGTAAATAAGCACTTTAATTTGTGACTTGAATTAAATAGACTTGCTCTTGCTCAAGATAGGTCGGTAAGGAACCACTTTTAAAATGGGTAGTTCTAAAATTGAAATTGAGCTTACTACAAATCGGGATGTGGCGCAGTCTGGTAGCGTATACGCCTGGGGGGCGTGGGGTCGCAGGTTCAAATCCTGTCATCCCGACTTTTACAAGTTATATTTCAACATAAAAAAAGGGTAATTATATGAAAACCATATAATTACCCTTTTTTTATGTGCTCAAAAATTATCAAAATCCTATAAATTTACTGTGAGTTAATGGTGAGCTTTTTTTGAGTTATTAATTTCTTTAATAGGTATATCGCTATTTAGTACGAGAAAATAAAAAAAACGAGCATACAGAAATTTCCATATGCTCGTTATAAAAATATATTCTGTAAATTTTAAATTACCTCTGTTTTACCTGGGGTTGGAATTGGATATAGTCCATCTTTACCCGGTACAGTCGGAGGAGTAGACTCCCACGTTACCTCTTCTGGCATTAAGACTTTATCTGATTTTAAAGCTTCATCCCAGTTAATTATTTGACCTGAATAGGTAGCCATTCTTCCCATGATGGCAGTCATGGTACTTTTTGCTCCATTTTCAGCATCACTTATAACCTCCTTATTTCTTATGGAAGCAAAGAGTTTATCGTGCTCTACCTGATAGGGGTTTGGATCCCTTCGGTTTCTGTATTCAAAGATATTATTACCTTCTACATCTGTAATACTGGCAGCACCTGCATCATTCATATGAACAGATCCTTTTGTACCCTGAAAATCCTCTCCCACCTTAGACCAGGTCCCAGGTTGATGACGACATTGACTTGAAATTACTGCACCCCCAGGATATTTAAATTCTACAAAATGGTGATCAAAAATCTCCCCATGTTCAGAACCTGTTCTTACAAGGCGTCCTCCCATACCTTGAGCAGAAACGGGATATTCCCCAATAAACCAGTTTGCAACATCTATATTATGAATGTGCTGTTCAAGGATATGATCTCCACACAGCCAATTAAAATAATACCAATTCCGCATTTGGTACTCCATTTCGCTCTGGCCAGCTTTTCTGGGATTTACCCATACCCCGCCGCTGTTCCAATATACCTGGCCCGAAATTATTTTTCCAATCGCATTTTGATTAATTTTTTCTTCCATTGCGATGTAATTGTTTTGGTAATGCCGCTGAAGACCAACAACCACATTTAGTTTATTCGCTTTCGCAACTTTGGCCATTTCGAGTACTTTTCTTATCCCAGGTACATCGGTAGCCACGGGTTTTTCCATAAACACATGCTTGCCTGCATTTATAGCATACTCAAAGTGATAGGGCCTGAAGCCCGGCGGAGTTGCCAGGATAACCACATCTGCCTGGTCTATGGCTTTTTTATAAGCATCAAAACCAACAAATTTATTTTTCTCCTGAACATTTACTTTTTTTGTTCCTTCAAATTCTTTTTGAAGGCTTTGTAGGCTTCCGTTCAACCTATCTTCAAAGGCATCGGCCATTGCTACTAATTCAACATTTTCATCAGCCTTCAATGCCTGGTTTGCTGCTCCTGTACCTCTACCTCCACAGCCTACTACTGCTATTTTTAAGGTTTTATCATTAAAAACATTTGCCATCGCCCCCATTTCCATAGCGGGTAGCATCATTCCGGCTGTGAAAAGAGCTGTATTCTTGCAAAAAGTTCTTCTTGAAGATTGCAAATCAGGTTTCTGGTTCTTTTTAGAGTTATTCATTATTCTATTGTTTTAAAGTTACGGGGTTTGTGAACCCCAATATTTTTCATAATCGGTTTCTGATGGTGGATTTGGAGCCCTTACTATTCTAAATCCTACAAATGGGGCATCTGTATTCCACCACCTACTTTTAGGAAATTGCGGATCCCGCATTTTCCAATTTTCAAGTGAGCCCAATCGGGCGGCACTTCTTAAATACTCGGCATCATCATAATAAGAACCTCCTCTAACCGAGCGTGGGTATTCAGTTTCAGGAAATTCTATAGGGTTTATTGTTACAGATTTCCTGGTTCTATAAACTTCTGGCAGGTATTGATCTAGTGTCCATTCTGCTACATTTCCATACATATCATAAAGGCCCCAGGGATTCGGTTTTTTTTGACCTACTTTATGATAAGAGTTTTCACTATTGCCATAAAACCAGGCATATTTGTCCAAATCTTCAATATTATCTCCAAAATGAAATGCTGTAGTAGTACCCGCACGAGCTGCATATTCCCATTCGGCTTCTGTAGGCAATCGATAAAAATGACCTGTTTTGGCAGATAACCATTCGCAAAATTTAGAAGCTGCATGATGGGTTACATTTCCTACTGGTAAACCTTCACCGGTACCCATCCCCAGGCTCATATCCACATAAGGAATAGTAGCTCCCGAGACTGCATCTACTGCTATATCTACGTCTCCCGCTTTGGCAGTTGGTTGAACTCCATCTATTGCCCTATTCACAAACAAATTATATAACTCCCAGGTAATTTCATGTTTGGCCATCCAGAAAGCGTCCACTTTCACTTCATGTACAGGACCTTCGTCCATATAGCGGTTTTCTTCACCTTCAGGACTTCCCATTCTAAAGGTTCCGCCAGGGATTGCTACCATTTCAATTACCAAATCTGATCCTGCTATTTGCTGAGTATAATCTTCAAGTTGCTTTTCCTGGGAAGAAGCTGTTGTAGCAACTAAAAGAAACAGTAAAATAAACAGGTTTTGTCTACTTTTCATCTTTATAAATTTTCTGACTTCTTAAATAAATACTGGTTAAAAATGGGATTGAGTTTATAAATGAGTAAGTTCTACTTTGCGAAATTCTACTTCAGCACCTTCAGCCTGTAAGGCGATATGTCCTTTTTTTGCAGTAGAATTAAATCCTTCATTTACCAGATCGCCATTCACCCATACTTTAATAGTATCTGCACGGCTTTCAATTACCATATTATTCCATTCTCCCAAAGGATTCTCAGAATCGTCGGTTAAATTTTTAATTCTGCGTTCTTTACCTTCTGTTATACCCCAGTTTTCCTTAGGCCCTCTACGCTCTTCCATGTTAGGCACTTCAACATTTTCTACTATACACCAAAAATCACCTGCATTTTCATGCATCATTTGCACTTCTATTGATTTTGGAAACATATCGTATAAAGCACGCGGGGTAGATGCATGTACTAACACTCCACAATTTCCAGGTTCTCCCGGAAAGCGATAATCCACGTCCAGTTTATAGTTTTGATATACTGAATCTGTAATTAGATGCCCCTGCGGTTCACCCAAACTAACCAGTAAGCCATCCCTAATTATAAATGGACTTTTAGCACCTGGACCTTCATCCATTTTAGGTACATCCACATGCCATCCTGAAAGATCTTTTCCATTAAATAGACTGATTGTGTCACTCCGTTTAGTTTCGTGACTTTTACAGGAAAATATTAAAAAGGATAATACATAAATTGCTATATAATTTTTCATCTAAATCTTTTAAAATTAAATATGTTTAATAAAACGCCAGGAAAAGATTTTATCATCTTAAATTCCCGACGTTTATTTCCAATTAGTTTAATATCCAGGGTTTTGAATCAATTGATCATTTCTATTCATCTCATCCCTTGGTATTGCAATGAAATACATCTTATCGAGCCACTCACGGTTTTCTATTCCCGGTGAGAGATCTCTGACTTCATATTCGTAATTATAACTGGAAGGATCATATCTATATATCTGGATATTAGCTCCCGGTTTAAGAAATCCTTCTACGTCAATAATACGAACCTGTTGCCCCAGGGTTTGGGGTGCAATCATCCATCTCCGAGCATCATGAAAACGATGTTCCTCATAAACCAACTCCACCAGACGTTCTTGTCTATATTGCTCCATCAAATCCTGTCCAGATGCTGTAATAGCTGGCATACCAGCTCTGTAACGAATTTTATTAAGCCATTCTTTAGCCATATCTTCTTCCCCTAGTTCTATAGAAGCTTCAACATAGTTAAGGACGGCTTCTGTATATTTAAGAAAGGGAAAAGGAATCTGCTGACGAACATTCTGATCCACGATGGCAGGATCTGGATCGGTGAATTTTCTTACATAATATCCAGTATGAGTTCCATTCCAGTCTTCTATGGCACTACTACGTGTATCTAAACCATTATGTGTTATGGTTTCTCCGGTACCAGATTTTACTTCATAAGTTCCCGTCTGGATTTGGTCAAATGGATCACTACCAGCCACATCTGCGGTTCGGGGTTTCCAGTCTGCCCCATCGTATAAAATAGTAGCATAGAATCGTGGATCCCGATTATCATATGGATTATTAGCATGTTCGGAATTATTCCAGTTAAACTCATTTCCATCTATGAGCTCATAGTGGTCTACTAAATTTTGGGTAGGAGCATTCCCCGCCCAGTTATGATAACCATTTGGACCATTATAAAGTCCTATCTGTTGTCCCGATTCATTTTTTGCAGCTACAAAATACCTTGCAAAAAGTAGTTCGGTAGCTGCTGCAGGATCTGCCATAACACTGCCACCTCCAAGGGAAAGGGCCATATAATTTTCTTTGCCTTCTTCTGCAGAAACGGGTTCAATTAGGTCCATTTTATATCCTCTATTCAAATCTACAACCTCTTTGGCTGCAGCCTGTGCTCTTCTCCAACGGTCTTGTTGATTTCCACTTACATAACCAAGATATTCGGGATTAGAATAACCCGCAATATCAGACGAGTTAGCCGAGGCTGTTGGAATATCGTGAAGATCACTCGCTGCGTATAATAATACCCTTGCTTTAAGAGCAAGCGCAGCTTCCATACTAGCCCTCCCATCTACATTTAAGCCTTCCAATAAAGGTTTGGCACTATCTAAGTCTGAAACAATAAATTCTACTGTTTCTTCAAATGTATTTCTAGGAATCTCAAGGTCTTCGGAATCTAACGTATAAACCTTGTCTACGATAGGCACTCCTCCGTGCATCCTTAAAAGATTATGGTAGTAATACGCTCGTAAAAACAATGCTTCTCCTCTAAGCTGGTTAACCATATCTGGATCATCAAAACCAGGCTCTTCCAAATTCTCTAAAGCGATATTAGCCGCACGAATTCGACCATATAGGTCCCCCCAGTTATACGTATAATTTATAAATCCTCTTTCCGCAGGTCCAGATCGCGATTCGGTGATGGTATTAATCCCTCTACCAGGGTGCGTAAACAAAGCTTCGTCTGATAGTGAAGCCATCATTTGTTCATCAAACCCTCCCTGTCCTAAACCATTGTATATTTCGAGTACAAAGGCCTCTGCCAGGGCTGCATCCACCCAAACATCTGATTGCGAGAATTCATCTAAAGGTTGGGTATCTACAAAATCGTCATTACAACCTACTACTGCAAAAAGTAAGAGCAGGAAATATCCTATATTTTTCATTCTATAATTTTTCATATTTCGAGAATATTTAAAAAGTTACTGCTACTCCCAAATTCAAAATTCGAGATTGTGGATAATAATGTCCAATGGAGTTGGTCACTTCGGGGTCATAGGCAGTCATGCCACTCCAGGTAATAAGATTAAAGCCGCTGGTGTAAACCCTTAGACTACTCATTCCAATCTTTTCCCCTATTTCAGCTGGAAGTGTATATCCTAATTCCACATTTTTTAAACGGATATAGTCTGTACTCTGAAGCCAATAGGTATTATTATAAGAATAATATTGATCACCACGATCGGTGATACGAGGATGGACTGAACTGGGATTCTCTACGGTCCAACGATTATCGTAATGTTCCTCCAGGTAATTTCCAATAGAACCGGCCTCATCAGTACCAACTCTTATTTCTCCTCCAGCTGCACCCTGAAAAAGTACAGAAAGATCAAAGCCTTTATATTGGGCTCCAAAGTTAAGCCCGCCCTGGAAGGTTGGGGTGGTGTTTTTATCCCGACGTACTCTGTCATCTGGTGTAATAGAACCATCACCGTCATAATCCCGGTACTTCATATCCCCAGGCCTGATGGTATTAGTAATATCACTATAATCAAGAGTATTACTCGCTATATCTTCTTCATCTACAAAAACTCCATCATAGATATAATACAAACCGGAATTTATTGTTCTTCCTGTAGTTCGTTGCCATTCTGGCGCACCCGGCGCCTCGTCCCAGAAAATAATTTTGTTCTTGGCATATCCTCCATTAACATTTACATTGTAGGTAACTTCGCCAGCCTTACCGTTGTGCCCAATATTAAAGTCGAATCCTCTGTTTTCAATTTCACCAATATTTTCTGCCGGAAGTGTCATCCCCGCTGATTGCGGTATGGAAGCGTTTCTTCTCCAGAGAATATTAGAACGTTTGTTTAAGAATACATCAAATTCAAAATTAATTGCTCCTTCAAACATCTGTCCATCCAATCCTATATTATAGTTATTAGCAACCTCCCATGTAATTAGTGGATTTGGAACTCTACTTTCGAAGAGAGTTTGGTTTACAGCCCCGCCGGCAACGTATGAACCAAGTCCATAGGTAGCAAAGTATTGGTACTCCTGAAGCACATTATCGTAATATACATTATCGTTACCCATTTGCCCCCAGGAAGCTCTTAATTTCAAGAAGTTAACTATAGAAACATTTTCTTTCCAGAAATTTTCCTCAGAGATACGCCATCCAAGCATAAAACCTGGAAAGAAGCCGTAGCGGTTCTCTGATGGAAACATATATGAACCATCATATCTCCACAAGAATTCAGCTAAATATTTTTGTTTATAATTATATCCAACTCTGCCAAAATAATTTAACCTTGCTCGTTCCCAGGCGCTTCCTGAGTTGTTGAGTTCCTCTCTACCACCCGCGAACATTTGATCTACTGTAGTTGACAGGAAATACCTTCGAAAAGCTCCAAAAGTTTCATTGTTGATGGTTTCACGGTTTACCCCTGCGAGCAAGTTAATCTCATGATCTCCAAAATCTCTATCATAGCTCAATACGCCACCCAAGAGAATATTCAATTGATCTTCATTTCCCTGATTTAAGTTTGGCTCAGCCGGCCCTCTTTGACCTCTTATGAGTGCTGGAGTTTCCCCATCATCTTCATAATCCCCTTGCCACGTGTATAAATACCAGGGCGTTTGCCAGGTTTTAGTTTGCCTAACATACTTATCTACGGCTGCGGTACCTGTAAATTTCAGCCCTTCTACCCAGGGTGCTTCAATTACTACCTTCCCGTTGGTCTGAAAATAATATCTTTTATCTCGGTTATATCCGGTTTGGTCTGTTGTGATTACCACAGGGTTTTGACCATTCTCAATATCAGGACCCGGCATACCATTTGGCCAGTAGGCATTGGAAACGGGACTACCTCTCATTAACATTCGGAAAATATCTGAAGCGGCCTGGGTGGGAAAATTTCTGTCTTCTTCTCTCCCCAATACTCCAATTTGTGTGCTGATATAATCACTAATTTCCGCATCCATATTAACACGAATTCCGTATTGTTGATAATTTGTCGCCGAATTTTTGTAAAAGGCATCTTGATCCTGATAATCAATGGAAGCTATTAGGTTAACGTCTTCACTTCCCCCACTAATTTGTAAATTATGTTTTTGCTGGGTAGACCAATCTTTGAGAGTTTCTCCAAACCAGTCGGTATTGGGATAATTCCAGGGATCTTCTCCACTTCGAAAGAGTGCAAATTCCTCTGGCGTAAATGGCGCCAGTACTTCATTTCCATCAGGTCGGGTATAGACACCTGTGGACTGAAAGGCACTATTTGCAGGTTCCCATTCATTAACAGGAAGTTTATAAACTTCCAGGTCATTTCTCATCTCAGCGTATTGAACGGCATCAGCCAGATCTGGAATTACTGTAGGCTGTGTGAATCCCATATTATAATTATATGATAATTGGGCCTTTCCTTCCCTTCCTCTTTTGGTGGTAACCAAAATAACTCCATTTGCTGCTCGAGCTCCATAAATAGCTCCAGAAGCATCTTTAAGAACAGAAATATCTGCAATATCTGCTGGGTTTAATCGTTCAAAACCTCCAGCTCGGGCAGGAATACCGTCAATTACAACTAAGGGACTACTATCTCCTAAAGTATTGGTTCCCCTAATTCTAATATTAGAGCCATCATAGCCTGGTTCACCACTTCCCTGGGTAGCAACAACTCCCGGAATTCTACCTGTTAATGCGTTAGATACATTTAGGTTCGCTGATTTTTGAATTTCTTCCCCACCGACCGTAGCAACTGATCCAACTATATTCTCTCTTTTTTGAGTACCATAGCCCACTACTACAACCTCATCCAATTGAGCCTGATCTTCCTGAAGTACTATCTCCAAAGTAGCTTGTCCATCTACACTCACCTCCTGAGTCAAAAAACCTAAATAGGAAAAAAGTAATACCGCATCCGATCCTACGGTTATTTCATAATTTCCATCAAAGTCTGTGACTACTCCATTAGTAGTTCCTTTTTCTATTACATTCGCACCCGGTATAGGCATCCCGGTGGGATCTGTTACAACACCCCTTACGGTCTGTTGTGTTTCCGAAGTTGCTTTTTTAGGGAAATACCCTAGTGATATTAATTCATTTTTATCTGGAAGTTTTAAGTCCGGAACGAATTCTTCCGAAAATAGCGTTTCTTCACCTGGACTATTTCCTGTGGCGGAAACTACCATCGGACAGATAATAAATGGTAAGTAAAAAAATATTAATTTATTCATATTAAATTTAAATTTCAAAACGCATCCAGTGTTCTATAAGACCACGTTTTTGGTTAATTAAATGAATGAATTTTCTCTTTTCATAAGCTTTTTTTTGTTTTGTGCATTCTGTTAAAATTGGTTTATTTCATTGGCGGGGCAGATTTAATTAATACTTATTTTAGAATGTGGTCGTTTATTTTTAAATCCATCTGTAAGGAAGAATTTTAATTAAACGTTTTAGTAAATACGTAGTATGCATCCATAGTTTATTAGGTCTTAATTCTATCACGATGATATATTAAATTCGTGCTACTTAATTGTATTTATATATACTGGCTTTATCATTATTCCGGGAAATGACTAACCTTTTTGCTCCATTATTGAAGCGCATAAGATTAGCATCTCGAATATCTCCGGATAACCATAAACTCGAAAATTGGTTATTAGTGGTAACTTCTTTATCAATTACATTCAAAAGAACTCCCTTTGATGCATCAGATTTTCCTAAATTCACCCTATAAGGGAAAAAATTTCCAAGAGCTACGATATCATTCTTCCCATTACCAGTAAAATCATCAAAGGCAAAAGCATTGATCATTGATAATTGAGACATCTCTGGCAGGGAGGTTAAATTAAACTTACCATCACCAAGATTATCTACATAGATCGAGCTTAGTTCATTAATCTCAAGGATTGAAGTAGATGTTACATTTGCTGCTTTTAGCAAATCCTTCATAGTTGCACTGGCATATTCATCATAAGAAGTATATTTCTTCCGTAGTGAAGCTACCTGCCCAAGCAATTCATCTCTTCCTGGGAGAGGGTAACTCTCGCCGTCTATGTAGTATGACAATACCGGATCAAAATTCCCGTCTTTATTTATATCCTGAACATAGTATACCATTGGTTCTGTCGCGGAAGCATAAAATTGAGTATTGAGCCCCGCATTTCCAAGAAGAAAATCTATATCCCCATCAAGATCATAATCCTGTGCATCTATGCTACTCCACCAACCCTTCGTCTTATCCAGGTTCAACTCTGTGGTCTTATCTGTAAAAATACCATTGTTGTTTTTAAGTACCGTTAAGGGCATCCACTCCCCAACTATAAAGAGATCTGGCCAGGAATCATTGTCAATATCTGTCCAAACGGCATCTGTTATCATTCCTAGTTTTTCCAAAGCCATTTCTTTGGTATTTGTGAATTTCACAATACTATCCCGGCTGTCATTTCTTAACAATATACTTTGGGAGGCGAAAGGATAATTCTTTGCTTTATGGCGTCCTCCTACGAAGAGGTCAAGATCTCCGTCCTTATCATAGTCTACAGAAACCACCACTCCCCCACTAAAAGAAGTATTAGGTAGGGAATTCACTGCTTTTTCAAAGTTTCCAGCACCATCATTAATATAAAGCCTATCCTCATAAAAAGAAGATCCTACAGGTTTTTCATTTCCCCCACTCAATACATACATATCAAGATCACCGTCAGTATCAGCATCAAAAAAGTGTATTCCTACATCCTCACTGTAAGCATCCTCTGGTGCCGTCCAGGGCTGTCCTTTCGGCCCTTTCTCTAAAGTTCCATTATCTTTTCCCAAATACATCTGCCCTGACTGACCGGAAGCCCCTCCAAAAAAAACATCATCATTACCATCTCCATTAACGTCTCCAACAGCCATTCTACCTCCTAAACGGGATAATTGATATGGAACTAATCCCTGATGAAGAAAATCTACATAATCGTTTTCCTTATGCTCAAAATCTAATCCTGATGATTTTGTCACCTCTTTAAATAAAGGTGTTTCGATGTCTATTGGTGATTGGGACTTATTCACCGCATCAGTTTGATTAATAGTCAAAACTTGATTAGGATCAATATTTTCAAGAATAGATACTCTTCCATCTGGCCAAACCACCTCCAACTTTTTTAAGTTTTTTTCTTTACCTATCCCTATTGTTAATTGAGGTTCAACAGAAGATAAATATCCTCGCGTATAATAGGCTTCATGATAAAGCTTCTTTTGATCTCCTAGTGTTGTGATGACTTTTGCTCCCAGACCAAATGTATTATGGCCTTCCCCGTTCAGCTTTATTTTAATATAATTATTCTTATGAAAATCCTGCTGGTTGTTTTGATATATGATAACAGGATCATTTAAATTACTAACTACAAGATCAAGGTCTCCATCATTATCCAGGTCTGCATAGGCCGCGCCAGTAGAAACAGAGGGTTTATCCAGGCCCCATTTTGTAGCGTGGTTTTTAAATTTTATTCCATTAGTGTTTCGAAATGAGTAATTTGAAATTTTAGTAGAAGGCATTTTACTAATTAACGGTAACAAATCAACGGTTTGATTCCTGGCATTAGCTTCCGATATTTCCTTACTTGTAGTGAAGTTCACAAAATCAAGATTGGTCACGTCCCGTAAATAGCCATTGGTAATAAAAAGATCTTTTAAACCATCATTATCGAAATCGGCAAACAGTGTGGCCCAGCTCCAATCTGTATTAGAAATCCCCGAAAATTGGGCAATTTCGCTAAAACGTGGAATTGAATCTTTGGCAAGCCCACGATTAAGCTGAAATGTATTTCTCATATATTGATGATGATAGCCGCTATCTACCGCTTTGGAGAATTTATTATATTCATCGGGTCCTTTCAGAATTTTTTGTCTATAATTATCTTCGGGAAGCATATCAGCCACAAAAATATCAGGGAGACCATCATTATTAACATCAGCAATATCTGATCCCATACCGTATTTTGAAAGTTGTCCCATGGCGAGATGAGAAATTTCCTTAAAAGTCCCATCTCTATTATTCAAATAGCAAAAATCCTGTTCTTCGTAATCATTAGTTACATATATATCTGGCCAGCCATCTTTGTTAATATCTGAAATTGATGCACTTAAACCAAAATTAAGCCCGCTGCCATGTATCCCGGTTGTTTCGGTTACTTCCGTGAATTTATTATTGTCATTTCTGTATAATTTATTACCGAAGTAGGGATGTCTTAAACTCCTCAATTTTTGCACATTAAAAAATGCCGAATAAAACATATTCGCATGGTTCAACAAAAACATATCAAGATCACCATCCAGGTCGTAGTCAAAAAAGTAGGCTTGAGAAGTAAAGGTACCCCGAGCATCGACTCCATATTCATGAGCACGTTCCGTAAAAGTAGGAGTTCCACCTTTTTTTCCTCCGTCGTTAATAAAGAGTTGGTTTGATCTGGAAGAATACTCTTTTACAATGGCCTTGTTGTATCCTTCGGAAGGGGCATTTCCAGAATAGGAAACGTAAATATCCAACCAGCCATCTCCATTTATATCTACCAGGCTTACCCCTGTGTTCCAGTCATTTCTACCCTGAAGACCTGCTTGAAGAGTAACCTCCTCAAATTTCCAGTCTCCAAGATTAAGGAATAATTTATTAGGCACCTGGTTACCTATAAAATAAATATCGGTTAAGCCGTCATTATTTAGATCTCCAACTGCTACTCCCGCTCCATTATAGGTATACTCATAAGTCATAATATTATTATGTCCATCTTCTGTAATAACATTAGAGAACACTATTCCTGTTTCATCAGGAGACATTTCTGTAAACATACCAGGTTTCTCACATCCCTGGATTATAATCATTAATCCCAGAGTAAAACCCGACGCTATATTTCGTAAAAACTTTTCTAATTTCATAAACTTAGAGGAACACTATAACGGTTACTACTACTTACCTGCTACTCGCTTTTCACTGATAAGTGTTTTTACCACTTTTTGAAGTTTATCTGGCTTATTTTCATACTCACTTAAGTCAATAATTTCTACTTTTCGGAAATCAGTAGGATGACTTTCACTTTGTAACGAAATTGTACCTTCTTTTAAAAGCTTCCCATTATCTCTTTGTGGCTTACTATAACGCATTACCTCTTCCCCGTTTACATAGTGAACCATTAATGAATCTCTTAGCACCAGCACTTCTACCCGAACCCACTGATCTCCATGATAGGTATGAGAAGAAGATTCTTTGCAATGAGTTTTTATGAGTTTGTCTTCCATTATATATTGGGTTCCAGGAGTACAAAGATTAGCAGTAGATCGTTCATTTTCTCCGTTACCCCCAAGTAATTGGACTTCTATTGAATTAGGAAAGTCCTGATCTTTGCCCATAGTTGTCGGCTCCTGTCCATGTAACATAATTCCATTATTTCTATAGGCCCAACCACCTGGATTGTTAGTAACCTGGTCGCCTATAAAGCGATATTCCACTCCTATGAGATAAGAGGAGAAAGACTCCTTATAAAATATATGTCCGAACTTATTATCAAACCCCCCGTCATATTGATCGTATCTAATTTGTAAGTTCCCATCTTCTACTCTGAAAGTATTACCGAAGTTCTCACCAAGATCATATCCGCGAATTTTAACTTCCCAATTATCTAAGTTCTCTCCATTAAAGAGGGGTTGCCATTGACGTGATTTTTGTGAAGTACATATAAAACTTCCTAAAATAATTCCAAATGCTACGTTTATGAGGGGCTTAAACATATATATTTATTTAGTTGAAAACGATAACCAGAATTCTCCAATCCGATTCCTCCTATTACATTCAAGTCTAGCTTACTTGTAGGTAAAAACAAGAATGAAATAGTTATTAAAAAATTAGTTTTATAGCTTGTGATCTTTTATTGGATAAGCTAAATTTTGTAAAAAATTTAGCTCAGATAAACAGTGGGAAATCACATTAAACAATATTTAATATTAAGTTAAATGATTTATTAGGAAATGAATATATAAATATTATTTCTAAATAAATGTACCTCATACATTTTTTTTCATTTTTTTAGAAAATTCTTACTATAATCAAATTTCACCTAAAAAATTTTTAATAAAAAAAAACAGGATAGCTTTACCGAAATTTCATTCTGTTGTCAGGGAATAAAGAGAAATTTATAAAATTCAAGTTTTGGAAGAAAAACGAAAATTAGTTCTGGTAATAATATAAAGCGATAGATTGTTTTCCAACCTAATTCTAACCGCTTTTAATGTGAATTACAAAATTTGCTTGTAGGTTCAAATCAGATTTAGCGCTGTTCACTGCTCCAAACTTAAAAAATTTGACAATTGAGGAAGGCTATTAGTTAGTCAAAAAAAAGGGTTTTTTGATTCACCATCTTCTGGTAATATTAAATTCATAAAGTATATGAAAAATAAAAACCTTTCCGCGAACGGAAAGGTTTTAAAAATTAATCCGAAAACATATTCTTTATGCTTAACACCTAAGTATTCCTATCCCCAAATAAAAATACTTAAAAAACATGCATCGAATTAATCCCCAAATTATATCGTCAAAAAGTTTCTAGCTCTATCTACTTAACTATGCTACTAAACTTATCTTTTAGTGATTTTTCGTATTTGTTATAATTAATTAAATATACCTGCTCCTCTAAAAGAGCTTTCTCTCTCCATGTGAGAGAATTTGGTAATTCGTTAGTTCGCCCCATTTTTTTAAGATTCATTATTAATCAGAGAATATCTTCTCTATACCTTCAATAGATGTGAAGTCTTTACTTAACATCTTCTAATTTGATCCTAAACAATGTTCATAATAATTTGAGTAACTTTTCGAATATCCCAGGTATTACTAATTTTATCAATGACTATTTTTAGTTGAATATTTACGCTTCCCGTCAAAAGTAGAAAAGATGCAGAAAGGATTAAAAAAAATGTCGTGAACGACCACTTTTTTGTCGTGAACGAGTATTTTTAGCATAATGAACGTATTTTTTACATCTTTAAAACAGGTAAGTTCTTCACAAAGAATTATAATTGATTTAATATTGAAATGTTATAGCCGTTTTGGTTCTTTTAAATAATTATATATTTTACTTAAAAAACTATAATGCTTCTTTACATTTGATCTAATATTCCTTAAATCAAAATTTGAAAAACTTATTTGCTGTATTCATTTTCCTTTTTTCAGTTGCACTTTGGTGTCAGGAAGATAATTCTCTATTGGTTAGTAAAAATACCTTTTCGTTTAGAGATGGTTATTTAATCTCCAGTCCCTTCCACTCTATCTACGATACCAACGGATGGCTATGGATTTTAGGCGAGAATAAACTTTCAAACGAATATATTTTAGGCGAACAGGAAATTATTATTCAACGTTTTGATGGGGCTAATTTCTTCACATTGAAATTACCTGATACTTTTAATGAAAAGATTAAAGAAGGCCATTTCTTTAAAAGTCAGGACCATGGACTTTATTTAAAATTATCTTACGAGGTTGCTCGAGCTGAATTATTTTATATCAACACAGAAACCTTAACGCTTAAAGCTGTCAAAGAATATAATAAGCTTAACGAAAACTTTTTATTTTCAAAAGCCTACACTACTGAAGATTCAAGCCCTATTGTTCTTACGTCAAATAATAAATTTTATAGTGCCACCCTTGATAAATTAAGTTTAAGGTTTATTGATTCTATTCCTTTTGAAAAACCGGTTGCTCAACCGGTTTTGGCTGATCCAATCACAATGGATGATTTTACCCTGATAAAACTACAAACCGAAAAAGAGGGCGTTTTTTTGAATAAAAAGGGAAAGTTCATAAAAAAAATAGCAGAAAGCGATTTTGAAGCCACAAATGGAATTAATTTTTATCCAACGATAATACAGCCCCCTTTTAAAGTCAGTGATGCCTTTTACACCTATATTGATAACTATAAGAATGCTTTCAAATTCAATAAAGAATTTAAAAAATTCTTAGAAATACCTCAATCTGATAGTGTTCTAAGCGGCAATAAAAAACTCCAGTTTACTTCAGGTTTCAACTATGCCTTTTCCACTGAAATTGATGGAGACTTCACAGCAATGGAGTTATATCGCCTTAAAGATTTTAAAAAGGAGTTATTTACTACAATTAAAGTAAAAAATATATCAGAAATTGCTTACAGGGATTTTGGAAAAGACCTGGTAATACTCGACGGAAACACCTTAGAATCCTATTCTTTTATTAAAAGTAAAATCAAAACCTTTTTAAAAGATAAAAGTATTCGTTCAATTAAAAAGCTAAAGGAAAACAAGTATATCATAGCCACAGATACGGAGGGGCTTTACAAGATCGACGTAAAAGAAAATACAGAAGAACGAATAAAAATTCTATCCGATGCTACCGAGCTAAACATTAATTACTCTCGGGGTATTTTCAATGGAAAAGACAACAATCTTATAATTGCGAACTCCGATTATCTATATACCCTGGATTCAAATTATGAGGTAATTCAGGACAAAACGATAAAAATATATAGTGGAATTATTATAAAACTAAAAGACACTCTATTTACGGCAGATCCAGGAGGTGGAATTTATAAATACAGTTTTAAAGAAAATAGTTATACTAAAATTGCAAAAACCGAGGATGTACAAGTAAAGGAATTTGCTACAGATGGTACCGCCCTCTTTGCAAACACTGCCCAGGGAATTTTTGAATACGAGAACGGCAACTTTAATACCTATACATTTGAAAATGTAGAAACAGATCACTTGCTATCTATAAACTATTTGCAAGATTATGGCATTCTGGTTTCCACAAAGTTCGGGGAGATTTATACATTCAATACCACAACTAAAAAATTAAATCTGCTTTATAAAGATGCATTAAATGCATCCATTGTTGGGATGGTTGCAGATGACAACGGAACCTTATGGTTAAATACCTATGCCGGGATTGTATCCTTAAATCCATCTTCAAAAAAAATAATTAGATATACTACAAAAGATGGCGTTTATGAGCTAGAAGGCAATAGGTTTAGCACCTATAAAGATGAACAAAATGGTAGTATTTTAATGGGAAGTAATAAAGGTCTTAGCTATTTTAAGCCAGATGAGTTAGTTGAAAATAATTTAAAAGCACAACCTCAATTTACGTCAATCTCATTTTTTAATTCAGAAAACGATCGCTGGGAAGTTAACACTTCTCCAGACTTTTTAAATAATACTCGTAAAATTGATTTGCCTTCAGAATACAGAAGATTTTCTGCAACACTCTCTGTTTTTGGACAGATAAACACTCAGGATATTAAGTACCGGTATCGCTTATTAAATATCGGAAGTAACTCAGACTGGTTTACCACCTACGCTGGTAAAGAAATTTTATTCGCAAATCTGGCAGCAGGAGTTTATAATTTAGAAGTTGAAGCCTACAGTGCCTCTAAAGAAAAGATAGGAGAAACGATAGTTCTAAAGGTAATTTCTAAAGAAGTTTTTTATAAAACCTGGTGGTTTATTTTATTGATTCTCCTTTTTGTTGTCATTTCTGTTCTGTTCCTATTTTATCAATATAAAGCAAAACAGAAATTATTTGCAAAAAATAAAATCGCATTGAACGAAGCCCAAATTAAAAATACTATGATGTTAGAAATTCATCATAGAATTAAGAATAATCTTCAAATTGTTTCCGGGCTATTAGGTTTGCAAATGGCAAACAGTAAAAATGAAGAATTAAAAGTAAAATTACAGGATAGCCAAAGCAGGATTGAGTCTATCGCCGGTATTCATAACCTGTTATATAATTCAAGCAACCAGGATCTTATTTCTGTTAAAGAAAATATAAAAAGCTGTGTTGCCTATTACAAAAAGCTTTTTCCTACTAATGTTACGTATCATCTAGATATAGACAGTTCTATTTTAAGCGTCACTCAAGCCACCCCTTTTTCACTTTTACTAAATGAACTAATAAATAACTCAAATAAACACGCTTTTCATCAAACGAAGAATCCCGAAATATTTATAAATTTTCAGCAGTGGGATAAAAAGTATGTATTTATATATTTTGACAATGGTAATTTTACCCAGCAGGCAACCCAGAAACAAACTATGGGTATGAAAATTATAGGAATGATGAATAGGCAACTGAAAGGAGAATTAAAGATTGAAAACACTACTAATTTTAAATTAACCTTACATTTTTCGAAAAATGAATAGCATAAAGATCTATATTTTAGAAGACGAAATAATAACCCAGGAGCTTCTAAAACAGACGTTGGAGGATTTAGGTTTTAAAATTTGTGGGATGGCAACAAATGCAGAAACCGCACTCGCCGAGATTGCCCTTTTAAAACCAGATATTGCTATTTTAGATATTAGAGTAGAAGGCCCGCAGACAGGGATATGGTTAGGGAACCAGTTAGATATTCCTCTCATCTATTTAACAGCTTTTAATGATGTAGACACCATAAAAAAAGCAATTGCTACAACACCAACAAGTTACCTGGTAAAACCCCTTAATAATAAGGATTTATATATTGCTGTTGAATTAGCTGTAAGTAAAATAAAAAATAAGGCGCAAATAATAGTAAAGGATAAAGACAAAAAAATCATCCTTTCTGAAGATCAGATTTTATATGCAAAAAAAGAAGATCAATATTTAATATTACATTTAAAAGATTCTGAAAAATTAATAAGGTCCAGTATTAAAGATTTTTTGGAACAAATGAATTCTCCATCATTTTTGCAAGTGCATCGTTCCTATGTAATCAATAAAGATTGTGTTACTGCATTTAATAGCAAAGAAATAATTATTAATAACAGCCGCATTCCCATATCAAAAAGCTATGCTAAAGAGATTTTAGAAGAAATTTCTTAATTATTATCCAGCCCTGGTTTTCACTTTTCATTTATCTATAGACGTTATTGACTATTATGCAGTAACCTTAGTTTTACTGCAATAAAGGTGTTTATAAGGGCACATAGATCATTACATTTTAAATCTTTACGTTTCCAAAATTTCGTAAAATTTAAATAGAATGTTATTTTTTCCTTAGATGACGTTAAAACATTTAGTCATTTCTTACAATAAATATAAATTGTAAGTATGGGAAAAAAGAAACTAAAAAGGTCCCTGGGATTATGGGACATATTAATGTTTGGGATTGGTGGTATTGTAGGTGCCGGTATTTATGCAATTATAGGAGAAGCAGCAGCGCTTGGCGGCAATATGCTTTGGCTAAGTTTTATTATAGCTGCAACAGTAGCTCTTTTAACGGGATTGTCTTACGCCGAATTTGTTAGTCGGTTCCCAGATTCCGGTGGGAGTTTTGAATATATTAAACAAAGCCTGGGTAAAAAGCCGGCTTTTTTTATGTCTATTTTTATGGTATTTACCGGTGTGGTAGCCGCCGCTGCTATAGCTATTAGCTTTGCCAGTTATTTAAATAGATTATGGGATTTCCCGGCATGGATAATTGTAATAGGCATAGTTGCGTTAATGGCTCTCTTCAATATTTTTGGCGCTAAATACAGTTCTTATTATAATTCGGTTGCTACTGTAATAACCCTGGCGGGACTTGCCGCCGTTATTGCAGTTTGTATTCCCGAGTTTGGCTCTACAGATCTCACCAAGCTTAATGATTCTGGCTGGAATGGAATTATAGCCGGTAGTGCTTTAATTTTCTTTAGTTATATAGGTTTCGAAGATCTGGTAAAAATGGCCGAAGAAACTAAAAATCCCGAAAAGAATATGCCCAAAGGGGTACTTCTAAGTGGTTTGGCTGTACTTATTTTGTATGTTCTAATTGCCATAAGTTCCGTAAGTGTATTAGATTGGCAGAAACTTGCAGAATCTGAAGGACCGCTGGCTGCTGTAATAGAAACTAAATGGGGCAGGCTTGGCGCTACAGGGCTGGTTGTAGTGGCTCTTTTTGCCACGAGCAAAACCATTTTAAGCAATATATTGGGAACTTCCAGATTACTTTATGATGTTGCCCGGGATAGCGGGGTAACCTGGTTAAAAAAATTTACAACTATATCAGGTATAGGAAATGCTCCAAATTACGCCATTATTGCCATCGCAATTTTAGCTATTGCCTTCGGACTGTTAGGAGATTTAAAAATGGTGGCCAGCATCAGTAATATTTTTATTTTTATTGTTTTTGGAATGGTGAATTTTTCATTATTAATGTTTCGTTATAAAAACAGAAAAAATAAGAAAAAAGCGCCTTTTCATATTCCTCTAAACGTAAATAATATTCCCATTCCTACGGTTATTGCCTTGCTTACCATCCTTATTTTATTCGGTTACAATCTATATAATCTTACCCAGGGAAATATGTAGTTGAAATTTTATAAAAATTAAAGATAGCTCCCGATATCAAATAGAAAATTTATGGGTTTTCTTTTTATTCAAAAACTTGCTTTTAATTGCATGTTCAAGTACAATAATGGCTGTTTGAATCATATTTTTCAGCTCAAAAAATTCCGGGTTATTATTCTTACATAGTTTTTCAAGTTTTTCATCTACAAATTTCAATTTCGATAATACTATCTGCTTTTCATTTTCTTCGGAAGTATAAAGCAAATTATAGCTCATGAGTCGATTTAGCTCTTTTTCGAAATTATTTAGAATATCATTTTCTTCTTTGCTTGCATCAATCTGAAGAATCACTTCCTGCTCACATTCCTCTAACGGAATTGAATCCAACTTTTCTACCACATTACCTGCGGCCTGGTGAGAGAATACAAGAGCTTCCAGCAAAGAATTTGAAGCCAACCGGTTGGCGCCATGCAAACCGGTGTGTGCACATTCTCCCGAGGCATAAAGTTTATTAATGCTGGTTCTGGAAAATTTATCTACCTGAATTCCACCGCACTGGTAATGAGCGGCTGGTACAATAGGGAGAAGATCTTTTTTAAAATCTATTCCTTCGTCCAGGCAATATTGTACAATGGTTGGAAAATGACTTTTGAAAGCTTCTGCTTCAAGGTGGCGGCAATCAAGAAATACCGATTCTTTACCCGATTGTTGCAGCTCTTTCATAATCGCTTCAGAAACTATATCGCGGGTTGCCAGTTCTCCGTTAGCATCATATTTAAAAAGGAATCTATTTCCGGCACTGTCAATTACATATGCTCCAAAACCTCTAACCGCTTCAGAAATAAGGAACAAAGAATGCTGGTTTTTAGTATAAAGGGCTGTGGGATGAAATTGAATAAAATTCATGTTTAATATTTCTGCGCTAGCTCTGTACGCCATTGCAATTCCATCTCCTGTTGCAACTGAAGGATTTGTAGTATTTTGAAATATTCTTCCACTTCCGCCGGTGGCCAAAAATGTAACGCGAGAGCTGATGCTTACCACTTCAGCCTTTTGCCTGTCTATCGCCCTTACTCCTATGCAGGTTGTAGTAGATTCTTCTTTTTTCAAAATTAAATCGGTCACAAAATAATGATCGCAAAAAATAATATTTGAATAAGATGCTGCTTTTTGAAGCAATTTAGTCTCCATTTCCTTCCCGGTAAGATCCTGGTGATGAACAATTCGTTTTTGTGAATGTCCGCCTTCCAGTCCCAGTTCAAGTTCTCCCAGTTCATTTGCGTCAAAGCTGGTCCCCCAGTTAATAAGTTCGTACAATCTCTCCGGGGCCTGAGAAATTACCAATTTTACGACTTCGGGATCATTTATGCCTTTGCCGGCTTTCATGGTGTCCTCTATATGTTGTTCAAAACTATCCCTTATTTTATCGAGAACTACCGCAATCCCACCTTGCGCCTTAGTAGTATTCCCAACGTCATTATTACTTTTTGTTAGCACGTGAATAATGGCATCTGGTTTTGCTGCAGCTACCTTAATTGCAAATGATAACCCGGCAATTCCTGAACCTATAACTAAAACATCTGTTTTCATAATTTACAGTTCCATCATACGTTTTATTGGCCTGTGAGCAGCTTTCATCAGGCTTTCTGCCAGTACTATTTCGGGCGATTCATCCTTTAAACAGTTGTATAATTTTTGTAGCGTGTTCATTTTCATAAAAGCACATTCACTGCAGGCACAGCTATTATCTTCTTTTGCCGGTGCCGGAATCAAGGTTTTATCAGGTACATCCATTTGCATTTGATGTAGAATTCCTGCTTCGGTAGCTACAATAAAAGTATCCTGATCACTGGATTTTACGAAATTGAGCATTCCCGAAGTTGACCCTATGTAATTTGCAATTTTAAGAATATGTTCTTCTGATTCCGGATGAGCTATAATTTTAGCCGAAGGATACTTTGCGTACAATTCCAGCAATTTATCTATAGAAAAAGCTTCATGAACAATACACGCGCCATCCCAGAGTAACATTTTCCTGCCGGTTTTTTCTATTAAATACCGGCCAAGATTCTTATCGGGTGCAAAAATGATTGGTTTATCTAAAGGAATGGAATTTATCACTCTTTCGGCATTAGAGGAGGTACAAACCACATCACTCATTGCCTTAATTTCAGCAGAACAATTAATATAAGTGACCACCACGTGATCGGGATACTTATCTTTTAATTGCTGAAAAGCTTCAGGAGGACAACTTTCAGCTAAAGAACAACCCGCGTTAAGATCGGGTAAAAGAACTTTTTTAGACGGATTCAGGATTTTGGCAGTTTCAGCCATAAAATGTACGCCGGCAAAAACAATAATATCAGCATTTGTGGTAGCAGCTTTTTTGGCCAGCTCCAGACTATCTCCGACAAAATCAGCGATCTCCTGGATTTCCGGTTCCTGATAATAATGAGCCAGGATAACGGCATTTTTCGTGTTTTTTAATATTGAAATTTCTTCTTGTGGTGATAATTTATTTTCCGTTAACACACTCATTATGATGGTTTTTAGAGAAAAAAGAATTCAGAATCTTTTGAAAATCTATTCTTCTGAAACTTTCAGATGAATATAATTGAATTAAGCTACCTCACAGCAAACTTAGGCACTCACCGTAAACGGTTAATAAATTTGCAAAGTAAACCCCGATGCATTTAATCTCGATTATAGAGTAAAATTAATAGGATTTTATTCTGCGATTTATGACCCTAATCAGAAAAAAGGAATTTCTTATCGTTTCTGAATTTTTCTATTGTGAAAAATTCAGTTATTACAGCTATTTATACAAATTTTGCAATGTGATTGCGATCATAAATTTGTGTATGCCTTAAAATCTTTCTTTGTAAAAATTAAATTTTACAAAAATGAATGATACGATTGATACTTCTAAACTAGCTGCAGGACACCCGGTAAGTGTATATTTTCAGGAACAAGAATTGATAAAATTACTTACTGAAGAACTAAAAAATACAGATCCCACGGCTGAATATCAAAAGTTCTATAATATTTTCAATCAGTTGCAATCTATAGAAAGACGTTTTGAGAGAAAAGAGAACCAACTATTTCCTTTCCTGGAACAAAAAGGATGGAACGGCCCGTCACAGGGAATGTGGTCTTTTCACGACACTTTAAGAGAGCAATTTAGATTATTGAGGAAAAAAATTGAAGCAAGGGAAATAGAAGAAATAGACCAGGACGTACAATATCTTATCAGCGGAATTTTTAGATTGTTATTAATTGAAGAAACAACATTATTTCCAAACGCTCTAAAAATACTAACAGAAGAAGATTGGACCAAAGTACGTGTGGGAGAAGAAGAAATAGGTTGGATGCTACCGCAGGTTCCACCAGCCTTTCCTAATAAGGAATATATACATCCCAGCCGGGATTTCACCAAAAGAGAGCTTTCATTTTCGTTAGAGAATACCGCCCATTACGATGAGGGTTATATGACGGTTGACCAGGTAAACCTGCTTCTTAAAACTATGCCGTTAGACCTTACTTATGTAGATGAAAATGACAAAGTGATATTTTACAATCGTGGAGAAGAACGCGTATTTCCTAGAAGTGCGGGTATTATTGGCCGGGAAGTAAAATTTTGTCATCCTCCAAAAAGTGTAGGTACTGTTTTAAAAATTCTGGAAGAATTTAGAAAAGGAACAAAAAGTGAATCATCTTTTTGGATCAATTTTAAAGGTCGGCTTATCTACATTAGGTACTTTGCTGTTCGTGATGCACAGAAAAACTATAAAGGTGTAATTGAAATGTCTCAGGATATTACTGATATTAAAAATATAGAAGGGGAAAAACGCCTATTGGATTGGGATTAAAAATTAGGTAATCACTAAGTAATTAAAAGAATACCCAGAAAGAAACTAGGAAACAAGATAGCAGCCGCTTTTTTTTGATAATTTTAAAAACCTTTACTTTGCTAAAATCGATTTCCTGACCTTTTAAATATATCATGATGAAATATGCTCCCAATTTTAAGACTTTACTTCCCCTGTTCCTTTTAATTATCGCTCCTTTGGTGAACCAGGCTCAAGAACAGGAATATTATGAACTCAAGGTTTATGAATTCGAAAACCACGATCAGGTAGAAAAGACCGAAAATTACCTTCAAAACGCACTACTCCCCGGCTTAAAGGATTTAGGAGTGAAAAATATTGGTGTTTTCAAACCCAAGGCCGACAGCCTAAATAAACTGTATGTGTTGATTCCTTATACTTCTTTAGAGGAATTTGCGTCAAAAAATAAAGCCTTTCAGAATTCAGAAGTTTTTCAGCAAAAAGATGGTGATTATATATCGGGTTCAAATGATAATCCACCTTATAAAAGGATGAGTACCATTTTGCTAAAAGCATTTAAAGATATGCCGGTAATGAAACCTTCAGCAATTGAGGGGCCAAAAAAAGACCGGGTTTATGAACTAAGAAGTTATCAATCCTCAACCGAAGCTTTGCTGAAGAATAAGATAAAAATGTTTAATGAAGGAGGGGAAATAAAGCTTTTTGATGAATTGGATTTTAATGCTGTATTTTATGGTGAAGTGATAGCAGGGCCCCATATGCCAAATCTTATGTACCTCACAACATTTAGCGACCAGGAATCAAGAGATGAGCACTGGGAAAGCTTTGGCAACTCACCCGTATGGAAGAAAATGGAAGCTATTCCCGAATACCAAGGCAATGTTTCTAAAATAGATATTCACTATTTATATCCTACCGATTATTCTGATTATTAGTAAAAAATTATAGTCCAGAAAGTAACACATAAACTCTGGATAATTTGAAATATTTTTTAAATGAGCCCGGTAACTTATCAGGCTCATTTTTTTTGTAGCTTTTTCTCTATCAAAAATAAACTACCTCGAACCAAGCTCCCGAAGCTCTTATAGGGAAACATTGATTAAATTTCGAGATAAAGCCTAGAACATTTAAATCTCGACTCTTAATTAAACTTTTAACAAATTCTAAAAATAATCGGTAATAATAAAAATACTAAGCCACCCTTCAAATTATTAGATTTCACTAAAAATCATTATAAACTTCAAATAATACCGATTTTTTATTTATAAGCGGCTATTTTTCTTAATTCCGTTTTTCTACGCAGAAAATTCAATTCAATACGTATTAATACGTATTTTTATTTAAATTTGAATTAAACTTACGTAGTTATGAAGAAAATAGTTGTAGTAGGAAACGGGATGGTTGGTTATAAATTTTGTGAAAAACTGGTAGCCAGATCTGATAGAGAAAACTATCAAATAGAGGTGTTTGGGGAAGAACCGAGTCCGGCTTACGATCGTGTTCACCTTAGCGAATATTTTTCTGAGAAAGGAAAAGATGAATTACTTCTGGCGTCCACAAGCTGGTATAAAGATCATGGAATTAAACTACGTACTTCTTCGCTTATTTCAGAAATTAATACCAAAGAAAAGGAAGTTATCACCTATAAAGGCGAAAAAATAAGCTACGATTATCTTGTACTTGCCACGGGTTCTTCTCCATTTATTCCGCCTATAAAAGGTTCAGAAAAAGCCGGGGTTTTTGTGTATCGTACTACAGAAGATCTAGATGCAATAAAAACCTATGCAAAAAAACTTCAGAAAAGCAATAAATCTAAAGCCACCGTATTAGGCGGCGGACTTTTAGGCCTGGAAGCGGCAAATGCAGCCAAAGAACTTGGTCTTGAAACCAGCGTGGTAGAATTTGCACCCCGTTTAATGCCAAGACAATTAGACGAAGCTGGTAGTAATACCCTTATTCGTAAAATAGAAAGTTTAGGTATAAAAATTTTAACCAATAAAGCTACTTCAGAAATTAGCGGTAAAGATGAAATTGATGCACTTACGTTTTCCGATGGCTCCAGGCACGAGACCAATATGCTTATTATTTCTGCCGGAATTAGGCCCCGGGATGAACTTGCAAAATCTGGAGGACTTAAAACTGGCGAGCGCGGTGGCATATTTGTTAATAATAAGATGGAAACTTCAGCAACAAACGTTTATGCCATTGGGGAGGCTGCGCTTTATAATAACGCTATCTACGGTCTTGTTGCGCCGGGATATAATATGGCTGAGGTTGCCGTTTCTCAAATTTGTGGGGGCGATAAAACTATGGCCGCTCATATAGATATGTCTACCCAGCTAAAATTAATTGGCACCGATGTGGCAAGTTTTGGCGATCCATTTATTGAAAATGAAGAAGCTTCTGCTATTACGTATGAAAACAAACAAAGTGGAATTTACAAACGTATCAACGTAACCCGTGATGGCACAAAACTGCTTGGTGGAATTTTAGTTGGCGATACTTCAGATTATCAAAATCTATTTCAGATATACATCAACGCAATGAAACTCCCCAATAACCCCGAGGATCTTATTTTGGGAAACCGCGGGGGCGAAAACTCAAGCCTTGGTTCGGTAACCGAGTTACCAGATTCTGCACAAATTTGCTCCTGCGAAGCTATTTCAAAAGGAGATATTTGTAAACCACTGGAAGCTGGAGAATGCTGTTCTATGGAAGATGTGGTGGCCAAAACAAAAGCATCTACAGGCTGTGGCGGTTGCAAACCTATGGTAACAGATCTCTTTAATGCTACCATGAAATCCCTTGGAAAAGAAGTAAAAGAGGTGATTTGCGAACATTTTGATTTTAACCGACAGGAACTTTTTGATTTGGTAAAAATCAATAAAGTCAAAGATTTTGATGAAGCATTAAATCTTTTCGGAAAAGGACATGGCTGCGAAAAATGTAAGCCAGTTCTGGCTTCAATTTTTGCGAGTATTACTATGGAAACTGCCAATAAACAGGTGACTATCCAGGATAGTAATGATAAATTTTTAGCCAATATTCAGCGAAATGGAACTTATTCTATCGTTCCACGCATTCCGGGCGGAGAAATTACCCCCGATAAATTAATGACTATAGGCGCCGTAGCCAAGAAATTTGACCTTTATACAAAAATTACCGGTGGGCAACGAATAGATCTTTTTGGCGCCGAATTGCATCAGCTGCCTGAAATATGGAAAGAATTAATTGATGCCGGTTTTGAGAGCGGCCACGCCTATGGAAAATCGCTAAGAACCGTTAAAAGTTGCGTGGGTTCTACCTGGTGCCGCTTTGGGATGCATGAAAGCGTAAGTTTCGCCATTCAAATTGAAGAACGCTATCGCGGTTTACGTTCTCCTCATAAATTAAAAGGTGGTGTTTCGGGCTGTATTAGGGAATGTGCTGAAGCTCGCGGAAAAGATTTTGGAATTATTGCTGTAGAATCTGGCTGGAATTTATACGTATGCGGAAATGGAGGCGCCACCCCAAAACACGCAATTTTACTCGCTGAAGGCTTAGACGATGAAACCACTATAAAATACCTTGATAGATTTTTGATGTATTACATACGTACCGCCGCGCCACTTATGCGAACTGCGCCCTGGTTGGAGAAATTAGACGGTGGAATTGCACATCTAAAAAAAGTAGTAGTTGAAGATTCTTTAGGAATTGCCGAAGATCTTGAAAAAGAAATGCAGAGTCTAATAACCAATTACGAATGCGAATGGAAGCAGGCAATTGAAGATCCTGAAATGATGAAGCGTTTTAAACACTTTGTCAATTCAGATGAAGGTGATGATAATATTAGTTATGTCCCGCTTCGAGACCAAAAAATGCCTAAGGCCTGGACTTAAATTTTCCTTTTTCAAATCAACTTCTAATTTCAAACTTTAAAAGCCATGCAAGAATTATTAGCTCAGTATCAAAGTGTATCTGCACCAGAAGTGCTCAAATGGGTGAATGTTGGAGAAGCCAAAGATTTCCCCGAAAATGGCGGCGCCTGTATAAAATATAAAAACAAGCAAATTGCGGTATTTAATTTTACCCGGGAATCCACATGGTATGCCTGCCAAAATCTTTGTCCGCATAAATTGGAAATGGTTCTTTCCCGCGGAATGATAGGCGATAAAGAGGGAATTCCCAAAGTGGCCTGCCCTATGCACAAAAAAACATTTTCCTTAAAAGACGGGAATAATCTTAATGGTGAAGATTACAAAATTGCAGTCTATCCGGTAAAAATTGAAGCAGAAAATGTCTATATTGGTTTTATAGATTAAGATACCTCCCAATGAGTAAATTCCAGGAAGCCATACAACGTATAGACAATAAAAATGCTGAAGATCCTAATTTGGAATTAGCAAACGGAAAAGAATTTCCGAAAGAATTATTGTATTCACAACGAATGACAGATAAGTTACTGGACTTTCATCCGCAAGCTTCCGAAGAATTACAAATTGCAGTACGTGCGCAGCATATCTGTCGGTGGACAGTTCCACGAGACACCTATCCCAAAAATAGAATTGGATATTTAAAATGGCGCGAAGGACTCAAAAAAACCCACGCTAAAATTACAGATGAAATTTTGGAAGAAGTGGGTTATGATAAAGATTTTCGGGATCGGGTTTCATTTTTAATCAAGAAAAAGCAGATTAAAAAAGACGAAGGTTCTCAAATTATGGAAGATGTGGTGTGCCTGGTTTTTCTTGAACATTATTTTGAAAATTTTGCGGCAAAACATAATGATGATAAAATAATAGACATTGTAAAGAAAACCTGGGCTAAAATGTCTCCTGAAGGGCATAAAGCCGCCCTAAAACTTCCCCTCTCTGCACATAGTGAAACTTTAATACAAGAAGCTTTAAAATAAATAATGGCGTCACATAGCTCTCTAGACCAACATACCTTTATAAAACTTAGAAAGCTATATATTCTGGCCCTAACAGCCATTGCACTTTCGGTAATTATAAGTCAGTTATTTATCGGTAAATTCCTTGAAGAACAGGAAGGAGATTCTAAACTTATCAATATCTCGGGTCGCCAAAGAATGTTGAGCCAAAAGCTCACCAAAGAGAGCCTTTTACTTCTTGAAACCGTAAGCATAAACGAGCGCAAAAAAATTGCCCAAAACCTCGAAGAAAGCCTTACTCGCTGGACTCATTCTCATGAAGTTTTAAAACATGGGAGCGACAGTTTAAATATCGCTTCAGCACAGAGTGATGAAATTGAAGAAAAATTCAGTAAAATTCAGCCTTATTATGAGAGAATTAGGGCAGCATCGCAAAGTTTACTGCTGAAAATAGATGAAAATCCGGGACGTCCTGTAGAAGATTTTTCAGCTGAAATCACTGAAATCAAAGAAAACGAAGCCGATTTTCTTGGTCTTATGGAGGCTATCGTAAACCAATATGATGAAGAAGCACATACCCGGGTGGAACAATTACAAAACCTGGAATTATTTTTAACAATTTTTACGCTGTCAATTTTATTACTTGAATTTTTCTTCATCTTCTTACCAACAGCTAAAGGGGTTAAAAACAATATTAAAAACCTGATGCACGCAGAATCCCGGGCCGTAAAAATGGCGCGTGATGCAGATGCCATAAGCGAAGCTCGTGAAAAATCGGTGAAAGAATTACGTGCACTTGGCCAGGCAATGGATCAAATTTTACTTTTTGCCCGAATTACTCCAAATGGCGATGTTTTGCATATAGGCGATCGGTTTTCGAAGCTATTTCAGTATAAAAAATTTAATATGGAGACTAAATTTTCTGAAATTTTATCACCCAAAGAAAATGAACAACTCAATATTGAAAAACTCATTTCAGCTCATAAAAGATCGGGCTGGCAGGGGGAAGTAAAAGCTACTACCAAAGACAAAAAAGATATTTGGCTTGAATTATCTATCGTTCCTTTTCAACCCGAAAAAGATAAAACCGAACTTACCATTATTGGCGTAGATATTACCAAAAATAAAGAAGCCCAGCTAAAAATAGAAGAACTTACAAGAAAGAGTTACGAAGAAAAAATGCGGCAACAGGGTTTAATTGCTAAAAAAATCATTGAAAACCAGGAAAACGAGCAGAACCGAATTGCAAAAGATATTCACGACGGAATTGGCCAAATGCTAACCGGACTTAAATATAACCTTGAAAGCATAGATTTTAAATATCCCGAAAAAGCCGAAAGCAAAATTGAAAGTTTAAAAGAATTAAGTACAAGAATTATTCAGGGAGTTCGCGCTGCTACTTTCAATCTCACCCCACCGGAACTCACAGACCATGGAATTGTACCGGCGCTTCAAAAACTCACAGAAGAACTTTCAAAACTCACGGGGAAAAATATTATTTTATTCAATAAAACAGGGTTTTCACAGCGCCTGGGAAATATTACTGAAATTAACCTTTATCGCATTACGCAGGAAGCCGTAAATAATGCCATAAAATATGCCGAATCTACCCATATTATTGTAAGTGTAAGCCATAGCAAAGAAATTTTAAGTATTAGTATTGAGGATAATGGTAAAGGTTTTGACCAGGAAAGTATTGCTTCAGAAAAAAGCGGCAATCGTGGGATGGGACTTACTTTTATGAAAGAACGTGTAAAATTTATAGACAGCCGATTGTTTATTAATTCCTCTCCCGGGGAAGGCACACGGGTAACGCTGAATCTTCCCCTAAAACAAGATTAGACTTCTATTTAAAAATGCGTATTTTCGTACGTATAAAACACAAATATGATGGGTAATACCAAAATTCTTTTAGCCGATGATCACGAACTGGTACGCGATGGTATTATTGCCTTACTGGAAAATGAAGAAAACCTAAGTGTGGTGAATGAAGCAGCGAATGGTAAAAAAGCCCTTGAAATTATTGAGAAAGAGGCTCCCGATTTACTAATCGTTGATATTAGAATGCCCGAGCTAAACGGGATTGAAGTAGTGAAAAGAGTAAAAAAAGATTTTCCTGAAGTAAAAACATTGGTTCTTTCCATGCACGATTCTACCGAATACGTAGTACAATGCGTAGAAGCCGGCGCAGATGGTTATTTACTTAAAGGCTCCAGCAAAGAAGAATTTCTTAAAGCCATTAATAAGATTGCCGACGGTGGAAAATATTTTAGTGGCGATATTTCTGCAATAATTGTGAACAATTTTGTGAATGGAAATTCGGAAAAGCCTTTAGACACAAGTTCCCAAAAACAGGATCCTGCACTTAATATTCTCACTAAAAGAGAGAAACAAATCCTGGAACTTATTTTAGAAGGAAAAAATAACCAAGAAATTGGCGATGAGCTTAAAATAAGTAAACGAACTGCAGAAGCTCACCGCTTTAATTTGATGAAAAAATTAGAAGTAAAAAACCTTATGGAACTTACTCATAAATCCAGGGAGCTAAAATTAATTTAAGGAAATTCCCCTCTCCAAATAATTATCCCGAAATTTAAACTTCTTTACTGTTCTCACCTCCAGGAACACTTCTATTACCTGAAGATTAATATTTTAAACATCCTATTTTTAAAAATTTATAATTCTAAAGGCTCTATTTTTTAATTTTCGTATTAATTCATCTTAACTTATTTTTTTAAGTATTTATACTTATTTTTAAATCATAAAACTAAGTATTATGAATGATGTGATCACTGGTAAAGCAACAAAATTAGATTTAAGAAATTTAAAAAGTATTCCAATAAGGACTTTTTGGATTTCGGCATTTGCCTTTTTTATCTGTTTTTTTTCCTGGTTTGGAATAGTGCCTTTTATGCCCCAGGTAGAAAAAGATTTAGGCCTTAGCCCCTCCCAAAAATGGAACGCTATTATCCTCGCGGTATCAGGTACAGTCTTTGCCCGCCTGTTAATTGGTAAGTTATGTGATAAATACGGTCCCAGGCTCTGCTATACCTGGTTATTAATTTTAGGAGCCATTCCCACCATACTCTGCGGCCAGGTACAAACGCCATTTCAATTTCAACTTTGTCGCTTATGTATGGGGTTCATAGGAGCTTCGTTTGTAATTACGCAAGTACATACTTCTTTAATGTTTGCTTCTAACGTAGTAGGCACGGCCAATGCAACCTCAGCCGGTTGGGGCAACCTGGGTGGAGGCGCAAACAGGTTAGGAATGCCTTTAATTGCTACTGGTCTTGTTGCTTTTGGAGTTGCAGAAACCGAAGTTTGGCGTTATGCAATGATTGTGGCAGGACTTGTATGCTTCAGTATGGGCTTTGTCTATTATTTCTTCACACAAGATACCCCGGAAGGAAATTTTTCAGACCTAAAAAAATCGGGAAAAAGAATTCCGGTTAAGAAAGATCAAAATGGATTTTTAACCGCTATCAAGGATTATCGCGTCTGGATACTCTTTGTAGTTTACGGTGTGTGTTTTGGTATAGAGCTTACGGTTTACGGTACCATGGACAGCTATTTACAAGATACTTTTAACCTGGAGCGCGTAACAGCAGGAAACATTATTTTAGGCTTTGCCCTTATGAATCTTTTTGCCAGGACCCTGGGTGGATATTTTGGCGATAAATCGGGAGAAAAAGGCGGATTAAAAGGCCGGGTATTCTTTCTCACCCTAATTCTAATTGCTGAAGGTATTATACTTTCGCTATTCTCCATGGCCGGCAGCCTTATTATAGCCATTCTTCTCCTTACTGCATTCAGTTTGGCGGTGCAAATGGCTGAGGGCGCTACTTTCGCCGTGGTGCCTTTTATCAATAAAAAAGCTATAGGCTCTATCTCGGGAATCGTAGGTGCCGGCGGAAATGTAGGAGCATTTTTCGCAGCTTTGTTCCTAAAAATTAAATCGGTTGCTGCCGAAGAAGCAGCAATTGCGGCTAACCAAGGCCGAAATAATGAAATTGTAGAAGCAGCAAGGGCTTCGGCATCTTCAGCAGCCATTTCAGACGCATTTCTTTGGATTGGTTTTAGTATTCTGGCCGCAGGTCTTATTAGTTTAGCCATTCGGTTTTCTAAGGAAGATGAAAAAGAAGCTGCATTAGAATTAAGGCACCAAAACGCTTAAAAATCCTATAATAATCACCTCTGTTTAATAAGGATTTAGCAGAAATAATCCATTCTTTTAATAAATTATAAGCGCTTAGTAACCAGCGTTTAAGTATATTTTGTCGCTGAGTTTATGAAAAAAATACAACAAGAAGAATTTAAAACCACCTGCTCTTATTGCGGCGTAGGCTGTGGTATTATAGCCCAAAAAAGCTTCGATAACAAAATTACGATTAAAGGTGATAAAGACCATCCCGTAAACCGCGGAATGCTTTGTTCTAAAGGGATGAACCTTGATTATGTTGCGAACAATGTTTCTGACAGGATTATGCATCCCGAAATGCGTTGGAGCAAATCCCATCCACGCGAACGGGTAAGCTGGGACACGGGACTTGATCGCGCTGCCCGCGTCTTCAAAACCCTTATCCAAAAATATGGACCTGATAGTGTGGGATTCTACGTTTCGGGACAATGCCTTACAGAGGAATATTACATTGCGAATAAACTCACTAAAGGTTTTCTGGGTACAAATAATATTGATACCAATTCCCGTTTATGTATGAGCTCGGCAGTAGTGGCTTATAAAAAAACTTTCGGGGAAGATTCAGTGCCGGTTTCTTACGATGATATTGAACTGGCCGATTGTTTTTTAATCGCCGGTGCAAACCCTGCCTGGTGCCATCCTATTCTCTTTAGAAGACTTGAAAAGCATAAAGAAGAAAACCCCGATGAAGTAAAAGTGATTGTGGTAGACCCACGTAGAACCGATTCAGCACGTTTCGCCGACCTTCACCTACAACTTATACCCGGCACCGATATTATTCTCTTTAATGCTATTGGCCGCCGCTTAATTGAACGAGGTTATATCGATAAAAAATTTATAAAAGCGCATACTGAAAATTTCCCGGATTATAAAAAACAGGCCTATTCCCTTTCTCTTAAAAAAGCAGCTAAAGAATGTGGCGTTCCTGTAGAAGAAATTAAAGAAGCAGCTGAATTGATAGGTCGCTCTAAAGGCTTTATTAGTATGTGGGCTATGGGGCTTAATCAAAGTTCTGTGGGAACCGATAAAAATTTTGCACTGCTTAACCTTTCTCTCATAACCGGAAAAGTTGGAAAACCCGGTAATGGTCCTTTTTCTCTTACTGGGCAACCAAATGCCATGGGTGGCCGGGAAGTTGGCGGAATGGCGAGTTTGTTAGCAGTTCATAAAAATTTAAATAACCCTGATCACAGGCAGGAAGTAGCTGATTTTTGGGGAGTGGATAAAATTTCAGAAAAACCGGGATATACAGCAACTGAAATGTTTGATGCCCTCGAAAGCGGAAAATTAAAAGCGGTTTGGATTGCCTGTACAAATCCAATGGTGAGCCTGCCTGATGTTCGCAAAGCTGAAGCAGCACTGAAAAAAGCCAAATTTGTGGTGGTTCAGGAAATCTCGCATAAGTCTGACACCCTGGAATATGCCGATTTGGTATTACCTGCCGCGGGCTGGATGGAAAAAGAAGGCACAATGACCAATTCTGAAAGACGAATTTCTTATCTACCAAAGGCCCTCACCCCACCCGGAGAAGCCCGCGCCGATGTGGAAATTTTTTGTGATTTCGCGCAAAGAATGGGCTTTTCTGAATTTAACTATAATTCTACAGAAGAAATTTACGCGGAATATTGCGAAATGACTAAAGGTACCAATATTGATATTTCCCATCTTAATTATGATCGTCTCAAAAACGAAGGGAGTATTCAATGGCCAGTACCTGAATATCGCCATCCCGGCACTAAGAGGCTATTTGAAGACCACCAATTTTACACCGTATCTAAAAAAGCGATTTTTAATATTCCAGTTTCAATCAATAACACCTCTACACAACCCGATGAAGAATTCCCATTAATCCTTACAACGGGAAGAGTTCGGGATCAATGGCATAGTATGACCAAAACCGGAAAAGTTTCCCGACTTCGAACCCATTATTCTTCCCCCGTATTAGAGATAAATCCGGTAGATGGGATTAAGAATTTCATCAAAAATGGCGAAGTCGTGGAAGTAGAAAGTGAAAATGGAAATGTTAGGCTACGCGCAAAAATCACCAAAGACGTAAGACCTGGCGTTTTGTTTTTACCAATGCATTGGGGTAAACAATTAAAAAGTGACCTCAACCGCGCGAATAACCTTACTTTTAATCACGTTGATCCGCAATCGAAAGAACCCGATTTCAAATTTACCAGGGTTTCGGTTTCAAAATATAAAAAACCGGTAGAAAAAATAATTATTATCGGTGCAGGAGCTGCTGCATTCAGGTTTGTTCAAAATTATCGGGACCATAATAGTGATGATGAGTTGCACGTATTTTCAGAAGAAGCAGATCCGTTTTACAATCGTGTTTTACTACCAGAATATGTTACAGAGGAACTCAGCTGGGAAAAACTTTTAAAAATTAAGGAAGTTGAATTGGGAAAATTAAATCTTCAACTTCATAAAGCCTGTACTATTTCCAAAATAGATAAAAACGAAAAATCGGTAACAGACCACCGGGGGAATAAACATCATTTTGATAAATTGATTATTGCTACAGGTAGTCGGGCATTTGTTCCAAAAGATGCTCAACTGGATTCTCCAGGAAGATTTACCATGAGAAGTAAAGCAGATGCCGATGAATTTAAAACCTACTTGGAAAATACCGGTTTACCCCCAGAAGAACAACATGTGGTGATTGTGGGCGGTGGCTTGCTTGGCTTAGAGCTCGCGGCTGCATTGCAAAAAGAACATGTAAATATTACCATAGTACAACGATCATCCCGCCTTATGGAGCGCCAGCTTGATATACTCTCTAGCAGGCTCCTGGCCAGGGATGTTCAGGAACGTGGAATTAATATTTATTTTGATAACGAAGTAAGTACTGTTTTTGATGATGAAGAAAATCCCGGAGAATTAACTATTAGTCTCAAAAGTGGGAAAGTCCTTAATGCACACGCCATTGCCTATGCCATTGGCACACGGCCAAATATTGAAATTGCTAAGGAAAGCGGTCTCACTTGTGGGAGAGGCGTAAAGGTTAACGAGCATTTACAAACCTCTAATCCAGATATATTTGCAATTGGTGAAATTGCTGAGTATAAAGGTCAGTTATTTGGTATCACTTCTGCCGCCGAAGAGCAAGCCGCGGTTCTTTCTAACTTTTTAGCTGGTGATGTTGGCAGTATTTACAGGGGCTCGGTACTAATGAATATCCTGAAATTTAAAAACCTGGACCTCTGTAGTGTGGGAGATATAAATGTACCCGAGAACGACCCTGCTTACGAGGAAATTGTATTTACCGATGTTAGTAAGCGATATTATAAAAAATGCATTGTAAAAAATGACCTGCTTGTTGGTGCCATTTTAATGGGTGATAAAAATGAATTTGCTCAATTTAAAACGCTTATAGAAAGTAAAATGGAACTGGCAGATAAGCGCGATACTCTATTACGTGGTTCAGGAAACAGTAAACCGGTAAAGGGAAAACTTGTATGCTCATGCAGCCAGGTTGGTGCCGGAAACTTACAGGAAGCCATTAAAAATGGAAATAAAGATTTTACAACACTTTGCAAAGAAACCGGTGCCGGGTTAGGCTGCGGAAGTTGTAAAACCGAAGTTAGGGAACTTTTGGTGGCCGGGTAGTTTTCGCATAGCTCTGGCTTCAGTTTAAATTAATTAGAATATTTATGAAAAAATCATTCACAAGAATAATTATAAAAGGAGGAGTTTTATCACCTGCAGAATTAAAGGAAATTGTAGAATTAGCTGAGGCATCGGGTTCAGATTCTATTTCGCTGGGGTCCCGCCAGGATATTTTGATTACCAAAGATGTTGAAGTTGAAAATTTTTCTGCTGAAAATAAATATCAAATAATTCCGCCAAAAACTGAGGGAGCTGAAAATATAGTTTCTTCTTATGTAGCTTCAGATATTTTTTCGGGAACACCTTGGCTTACCGGAGACCGTTATTTATATGTGCTGGAACAATTTAGAATTCCTCCAAATTTAAAAGTAAATATTACAGATCCTAAACAACGCCTGGTCCCATTATTTACCGGTCATCTAAATTTTATAGCATCAGAACACGAAGATTATTGGTACCTGTACATCAGGCTACCAGAATGGCAAAAAATGCAGGTATATCCTGCGCTTATTTATACCTGGGACGTGGGAGAAATTGTTTATGGAATTGAAGAATTGCTCCAGGAAGAACCAGAGGAGGTAGAGATGATTTTCAATTTGCTAAGTGATTCTCTTGAAACCAATAATAGAACAATTGATAAATCTCTGGAAATCCCATATCAACCTTTTCCGTATTACGAGGGAATGAATAAGATTGGAATGGATAATTATTGGCTGGGACTATATTGGCGAAATAATAAATATTACACCAGTTTTCTCAAAGAAATGTGTGATTTATGCGCTGAGTCTAAAATTGGAAAAATTTCAATTACCCCCTGGAAATCTTTGATTGTAAAAGGAATCCCAATAAACACCAAACTTGAATGGGAGAAATTTCTGGGAAAAAACGGAATTAATGTGAGGCATTCTATGTTAGAGCTAAATTGGCATATTCCGGTAGATAACGAAGAAGCCGCAAACCTAAAAAAATACCTGGTTTCAAATTTTGATCAAAAGGATATTAGCACCTATGGATTGACTTTCGGGATTTTTGATTCAACCAAAAAAAGCAACTATTTTACTGCTGTGGTAATTGAAAAAAATCAAGCACCAGAAATTCTAAATGAGATTGGAGTACGTGACACCTATAATTTACTTTATGCTCAAAATTTTGATCCTAATACCCGTAATTATGTGATTCATGTTCAGGATGTGGACAAAGTTGAATTGCCCGGTTTGCTCATAGAATTAAGTAAAATGTACTTTAGCCAATTGGGTGAGAAAGAAGAAAAGGCCAGAAAGATACCAGAATCAAAACCAGAGAAAGAGAAATTGAAAAAAGAAATCTGGCAATGTGCGGCCTGTCTCAGTATTTACGAAGCAAAGTTTGGTGATATTACGCAAAAAATACCAGCCGGCACCAGCTTTGACCAACTTCCCGAAACATACGTTTGTTCACTTTGCGAAGCCCCAAAGTCAGCATTTGAAAAACGTATTCAGGAAAAGCTTAGTTAAATATCAACTATAATTATGCAGTTTGGGGTAAATTGAGGTAATTAAGATTCTGAAAGATAAATTCATCAATTTCTGTATTATTCACTCCTGTTTTATAAGCCTCACATTCCTTAACCACTTCCCCCATAATTATAATGGCCGGGGTTCCTATTTTATATTTTTTTACCAGGGTTTCAATATTGGCCATATTTCCGGCAACGAGCTTTTGATCTTCTCGCGTACCGTTTTGTACTATTGCAATTGGTAGGTCTGCTTTAGCTTCTTTTTTATATAAAGCTACAATTTGGGCGAGTTTACTCACTCCCATCAAAATCACCACCGTTGCAGAAGTTTTAGCTGCCAGGGCCACATCTTTAGAAAGTTTATGCCCTGAAGTAGTTCCGGTAATTACCCAAAAACTTTCGGCTATATGTCTCTTTGTAACAGGAATTCCTACAGAAGCCGGAACCGAAATAGCTGAAGAAATTCCAGGAATTACTTCTACTTCGACCCCGTGTGCACAGGCATATTTTTTTTCTTCGCTCCCGCGTCCAAATACAAATGGGTCTCCTCCTTTTAAGCGTACTACACTCCCATTTTCTTTGGCGAATTTTACGATAAGTTCGTTTATCTGATCCTGGGTATAAGCGTGACACCCTTTCCTCTTTCCTACAAAAATTTTTATAGCCCCGGGTGCGTGTTCCAGAATTTCAGGATTTACCAATGCGTCATAAAGTATTACACCTGCATTATTCAGCACTTTTATCGCTTTTAAAGTCAGCAAGTCTGGATCTCCAGGACCAGCCCCAACGATAGTACATTTTGGGATATTGATTAGTGTTTTCATTTCAATTACGATTAATCTTAATTCTAATTCTTAGAAAACACAATTTATAAAACCCTTCTTAAAACTAAGTATTTTTACGTAAAAAATAGATGAAAGGAGAGTGTTTTTATGAGCTTAGTAATTTTGCGGACTAAAATTTAAATTATAGTATTTTGATCAAAAAAATAATAAGAAAGCTTCAATAAATAGCTTTCTGTATATTCAAAATAAATGAATCAAAGCGCTTAATAATTTAATTTTAATATAAAAACGAACTCTTTTTTATCCATAAGAACTTATAAAACTTGATTTAAATAAGATTTACTCGATAATTGAGACTAAATGCTCCGAGGATTGCATGGAAATCAATAACAATGCTTCGTGAGCTTGCTTTGAAGTTATTTACTTACTTTAAAAATTCAATTAATATCCTGTTTAAAAATTTATTATTTTTAATAGCTTGTACTACTTATAAGTTTTGGTGATTTAAGGTATTTAGCTTTTTATTTATTCAGAAATATTTGATATTTAGTACTTAGAATTATCAGAAAATTAAACCGAAAATCTATCCCTACTCCAACTATGTTTAAAAATAAACCCTACCATTTCCTCTTAATAGAAGACAATGATGGAGATTATTATTTAATCTCTGAGTATTTAAAAGAAAAATTACCAGAGCATTCTCTAACCCGGTATAGTAAATTTTCAGCTTTAAAGGAGAACGAGTTAAGTGCAGAATATGATGCTATTCTACTAGATCTTAACCTTCCCGATAATAAAGGAAATAACCTGGTAAACACCGTTTGCCATCTTTTTACTGAAATTCCTATTATTGTATTAACGGGAGAAGTTTTTGAAGAATTTGCGCTAGATGCTATTTCTTTAGGTGCTTCAGACTATTTAATTAAGGACAATCTAAACCCTGATATTTTATACAAAAGTATACTTTACAGTGTAGAGCGAAAAGCAAATTTGCAATTGCTAAAAAAATCGCAACAACTATATTTTGATTTATTTGAGTTTAATCCCCAACCTACCTGGGTCTACGATTTGGAGACCTTACAGTTTTTAGATGTAAACGAGAAGGCTATAAATCATTATGGATATTCTAAGGAGGAATTCTTAAATATGACTATAAAAGATATTAGGCCAAAAGAACAAATTCCAAATATGGAGGCTTCTTTACGCGATTTTAAAGCTGAAAAAAAGTTGGCGGGGAATAGAATTTTTATCCATTTAAAACGAAATGGTTCAGAGATCCAGGTGAAGATTGATAGTAAAATAATTACTTATATGAATCGAAGAGCCGCAATAATTGTGGCTACAGATATAACGGAAGAAATTGAACACCAGAAAATAATTGAAAAACAAAACGAAGAATTAAAGAATATTACCTGGATCCAGTCTCATTTAGTTAGGGCGCCGGTGGCCAAAATTCTAAGTATTGTAAAAGAAACTTCCTGGGAAGAGCTAAATAAGGATGAGCGTAATTTTTTATTTAAAGGTTTAAATGAATCAGCTACTGAATTAGACGGAATTACCCGGCAAATAATTGGGAAATCTGAAGCTATTCTTCAGTTATAAGAGAAATTAAATAAGGTATGGATGAAGAAAACCTGGCTATTCTTTGTTTGATTTATTAACCAATTTAGCATACCACTTAGAAAAGGCCAAACTGCTTAGACCGTGAATTAACGTAGAGGCCATTACCACTAAGCTAGTAATAATCCAGGCAGTGTCATCTTTAGTTTTTTCTAAAGTTACAATAGCATAATAAAGCGCAGCTACACCAATAGGGCCAAACCAGCCAATTAATAGCTGATCTTTAAACTTAGATTTAAATTGAGGAGTTAGCCTAAGAAATAAAAGAAAACTGGGAATTCTTCGGAATAAAATTATAACAAAAATGATGCTTACTGAGGTCCATATTCCTAATTCAATCCAATCTTTCCAGGGCAGAAGTAAACCAAAAATAAAGAAAACCGGGATAGTAAAAACGCGATCCATAGACTCCTGAACGCGTTCCTCCTGGATGGTTTCGTTTTGAGAAATTTCAGAAGAAAACGCAAAACCTCCTATAAAAACGCTAAAAATTCCATTCATACCTAAAGCGTTAAAACCAGATAATAGCAAGAATGCAAGCGCCAGAGAAAAAGGCAATACTGCTTTATTAGACATCCAGCCTTTCCCGTGGGACTTATGCATTAGTTTCCCAAATAATTTCCCCAAAACATATGCTACAAAACCACATAGAACCGTAGCAAAAAGGAATTCTTTTAAAACCCAGTTTTGTAAATTTTGCGCGGGAAATATTAAAGCGAAAACTAATAGAATTAACGGATAGACCAAACCATCATTCACCCCAGATTCAAATGAAATTGTATTTCTTATCCTTGCCGGTAAAAACCTCTTTGCATTTTCACCAGATACCATTGTAGATGCCACCACGGGATCTGTAGGAGTTATTATTGCTCCTATAAGGCAGCTTTCTGGTAACGATAAAGGCAACAACCAAAATAAAAGTAAAGAACTACATAAAAACATTCCTAAAATTCCAAAGACAATAACCATAGATTGTGTTTTGAAATGCTTCCTAAAGTAGTTAGAAGGGATTCGTAATGCTGTAGCCATAAGAGCAACTGCCATGGTAAATTCTGTAGCGGTTTTAAGAATATCCAAAGATTTACTATTCTCCAGGGAAATTAAGTTGAATAAATTGGGGCCAAGGATCACTCCAAAAATTAATGCAATTAAGGGATCGGTTATATAATGATTCTCCAGCTTTTTATAAAAAGTGCCAGATAAAATAATTAAAGCACTAATGGTAAAGATTAATAACATATTGCACGGCTTAGTTGCTGCAGTTTATACTATTATAATTTCTATCTTATAACTAAGTTATCAAATTATTTATGCTAAATGAAAATCGTTGCTTTTATCCCATCGAAAATCTGGTTTCATCTCCTGTAGATTTAATTTTTCCGGAATGAATACTGAAATTTAATTAATGTAAATTCATTCTTTTAATAAAAATACGGCATAAAAAAACCACCGGAATTCCGGTGGTTTAAAATATAAATTAAGAAGATTTATTTACTCTAAACGAGCTTTAAGCTCTGCAGCTTTTTCATCTTCACCTAATTGGGTATAGATATTAATAGTAGTTCTAATTGCGTTAACATTCTCAGGATCATTTTCAATTACCTTTTCAAGGTATGGAACAGCTTCCTCGTAAATCTCTTTACGCTCTTCTTCCAGCTCCTCATAACGTTTGTTATCTTCCTTACTCATTCCAAGCTGATTCATCTCGTCAATTAGCTCACGTTCTTTTGCTAAAATTGCCACCACAATATTCATTCTTGCATTGGTCATTTCGGGATCAATTTCAAGAGCTTTTTCGTAATATTCAATAGCCTGTTCGTTATTGCCTAAATCTGCAGCTGTTACACCTAAGTTGTAATATACGTTAGGATCGTTAGGATTTTTCTTTACAATTTCCTGCATTAGTTCATTGTACTTTTCCTTATTACCCATTCTGTAATAAACATCGGCTTCTGCCTGGATTAGTGCAATATTGTCAGGATTTTCTGCTTTAGCATCCTGGATAGCTTCAATTGCTTTTTCGTCCTGTCCTTCCTGGATATAGATTAAAGCAATATTTTTAGCAATTTCCCCTTTTTTAGTAGGAATTTTACGGTCTTGAGGATTTTCGTACTCGCCCGTTTTAATCATTAAATCACGTTGCTCTTTTTGCATTACTTCCTGTTCACCAGTTTCTACATTGGTGGCAAGATATTCTACACCAGAACCATCAAAACCTAATTCTTTTAGATCTTCATAGTAATCTAAAGCTGTGGTGTAATCCTGAGCGTTCAACGAGTTAGCCGCAGCATAGTATAAATAAAGTGTATCCTGCTTATTTAACTGGTAACTGTAATACAATTTATCTGAAGCACTTTCGTAATTCTCTGTATTTTGATCGTTAATCGCGCTTTGTACTAAAGCATTTCTTACCTGGTCAAAACCCTGTATAGCTTCATCATCATTTCCCATTTCCTGGGCTTTCTGAAAAGCTTCTGCAGCAACTTCCAGGTCTTCCAGAGAAGCATTTTCTCCGTTTCCTAAATAAGCCTGCCCTTTATAAAGGTAGAATCTCTCTGTCCATTTATCATTTGCTTCAGAGAGCATAGACTCGGCAGTTTGTAATTGAGTTTTGGCTTCTGCATAGTTGCCATCTTCTACGGCATCGCCTGCATCTCTAATCTCACTTTTTTGTGCAACGGCAGCCACCGATAATAATGACAACGCAACAGTAAAAATATTAGTTTTCATCTTGTTTTGGTTTTTATTATAGTTATTCTTCACTATCGTCTACAATAGTTGTGCCATTTGGGTTTTCTTCAGCATCTTCGGCCTTCTCGGCGTCTTCCATCAACTCAACATCATCTTCATCGTGCAGTACTTTTGCAACAGCTGCAATGGCGTCGTTTCCTTTTAGATTGATTAATCTAACACCCTGAGTTGCACGTCCCATAACTCTAAGATTTGCAACTTCCATTCGTATTACTATTCCAGATTTATTGATGATCATTATATCTTCATCATCTGAAACATTTTTAATGGCAACAAGACTTCCGGTTTTTTCGGTAATGGAAATTGTTTTGACACCTTTCCCTCCCCTGTTGGTAATCCTGTAATCTTCAAGGCTTGATCTTTTTCCGTATCCATTTTCAGAAACTACAAGAATATCAGAATTAAAATCTTCTACCGAGATCATTCCTACCACTTCGTCTTTATCGTCGGCAAGTGTAATTCCTCTTACCCCTGAAGCGTTTCTTCCCATTGGCCTGGTTTTTCCTTCTTCAAACCTAATGGCTTTACCACTTCTTACGGCAAGCATTACCTGGCTATCACCGTTGGTTAACTTTGCTTCAAGCAATTCGTCATCTTCTTTAATGGTAATTGCATTAATACCATTAGTTCGAGGTCTTGAATATTGCTCTAAAGAAGTTTTCTTTACCTGGCCTTTCTTAGTGGCCATAATTACATAATGCTTATTAATGTACTCTTCATCTTTAAGATCTTGAGTACAGATAAATGCTTTTACGCGATCGTCTGGATCTATATTTATAAGATTCTGAATCGCTCTACCTTTTGAAGCTTTACTTCCCTCAGGAATTTCATAAACCCGCATCCAGAAACATTTTCCTTTTTGAGTAAAGAATAACATGTACTGGTGATTGGTTCCGGAGAATAAATATTCTAAGAAATCTTCATTTCGTGTATTAGAACCTTTTTGTCCAACTCCTCCCCTGTTTTGGGTTTTATATTCGTTTAAAGAAGTCCTTTTAATATAACCGGCGTGAGAAATTGTAATCACCACACGTTCATCTGGGATCATATCTTCTATACTTAGATCGCCACCAGAATATTCTATGGTAGAACGTCTTTCATCGCCATATTTTTCTTTAATCTCAAGAAGCTCGTCCTTAATAACCTGCATTCTGCGTTCTTTTCGCGCCAAAATGTCTTTAAGGTCTTCTATGGTTTTCATTATCTCTTCATACTCTGCACGAAGTTTGTCCTGTTCCAGACCGGTAAGCTGGCGTAAACGCATTTCTACAATGGCCTTTGCCTGCAATTCGCTTAATTCAAAGCGTTCAATTAATTTATTTCTGGCTTCTTCAGCATTGCTAGAAGAACGAATTAATGCAATTACCTCATCTATATTATCTGAAGCGATAATTAAACCTTCAAGGATATGAGCCCTATCTTCGGCCTTTTTAAGTTCAAATTCTGTTCTTCTTACAACAACCTCGTGCCTATGCTCTACAAAATGATAAATAATATCTTTTAGGTTAAGCATCTCTGGCCTTCCTTTTACAAGTGCAATATTATTTACACTAAAAGAAGTTTGTAAAGCGGTATGTTTATAAAGGGTATTTAAAACTATATTGGGGATTGCATCTCGTTTTAATTGATAAACGATTCTCATCCCGTTTCTATCAGATTCATCTCTAATAAGACTAATCCCTTCAATTTTCTTTTCGTTAACAAGATCGGCAGTTTTCTTGATCATATCTGCCTTGTTCACCTGGTAAGGAATTTCAGTAACTACTAAAAACTCTTTTCCGTTGATTTCTTCTAATGAAGATTTAGCGCGCATAACAATACGGCCTCTTCCGGTTTTAAAAGCTTCACGAACACCATCATAGCCATATATAATTCCGCCGGTAGGAAAATCTGGAGCTTTTATATGCTCCATCAACTCTTCTACTTCAATATCGTGGTTTTCAATATATGCAACGGTTCCGTCTATTACTTCAGAAATATTATGAGGTGCCATATTGGTAGCCATACCTACAGCAATACCGCTGGCACCATTTACAAGAAGGTTGGGAATACGCGTTGGCATCACCACCGGCTCGTTTAAAGAGTCGTCAAAGTTTAGCTGGGTATCTACCGTTTCCTTATCTATATCAGCGAGCATATCCTCACTAATTTTTCGCATTCTGGCCTCGGTATAACGCATTGCTGCAGGGCTATCGCCATCTACAGACCCAAAGTTACCCTGTCCGTCTACAAGCATATAGCGCATGCTCCAGTGCTGGGCCATCCTTACCATAGTATCATAAACAGAAGAATCACCGTGAGGGTGATACTTACCAAGCACTTCCCCTACAATCCTGGCCGATTTTTTATAAGACCGGTTAGAGAGTACACCAAGTTCATACATACCGTACAATACCCGGCGATGCACCGGTTTTAACCCGTCACGAACATCTGGTAAAGCACGTGACACAATGACCGACATTGAATAATCAATGTAGGCCGATTTCATTTCATCTTCAATATTTATAGGAATAAGCTTTTCTCCTTCAGCCATATTGTAAAGTTTATTTTAGTTCTCTAATCTAACGAGCCAATTTACATATTTTATAGATGTTCAAGCCCTGTTTGGCGTATTGTTTACCCAAATTTTATTAACAAATATTTAGTGTGCTATCGTTAATAAGTTCCTTATTTTACCCTTTGAATATTGAAAGTAATTTTGTCAATTAGCTAATATCATAGGATTAGGTACAATTTTTGAAAGTTTTGTACTGAATAAATCATTAGAGAGAAAGGAAGATAAAGATGGATGATAATTTTTCACCAAGAGTAAAAGATGTAATTGCATATAGCAAGGAAGAAGCACTGCGTTTAGGCCACGATTTTATTGGAACTGAACACCTTATGCTTGGTTTGCTGCGAGATGGAGATGGTAAAGCCATAGATATTTTAAATGCTTTAGATATAGATTTAAGTCATTTAAGGCGCAAAGTAGAAATACTTAGCCCGGCCAATCCCGAGTCTACTGCGGTTTCTAACGAAAAAAGAAACCTGCACCTTACCCGCCAGGCAGAGCGAGCCCTGAAAACAACTTTTTTAGAAGCTAAGCTTTTTCAAAGTTCTAATATAAATACTGCGCATCTATTGCTATGTATTTTAAGAAATGAGAACGATCCCACCACCAAATTACTTAACAAGCTTAAGATAGATTATGATGGGGTTAAAGATCAGTTTAAGTATATGATTGCCAGTGATGAAACTGATTTTCAGGACAGTCCTACGGCTGAATCATTTTCTGACGACGATAGCAATACCGATGATGCCACAAAAGATAATCCGTTTAGCGGAGGCGGCAGCGGCCCCGGGAAAACTTCTAAAAAATCTAAAACCCCGGTTTTAGATAATTTCGGAAGGGATTTAACCGCGATGGCCGAAAATGACAAACTTGATCCCGTTGTTGGGCGTGAGAAAGAAATTGAAAGGGTTTCTCAAATTTTAAGTAGAAGAAAGAAAAACAACCCACTGCTAATTGGTGAACCCGGCGTGGGTAAATCGGCTATTGCAGAAGGTTTAGCACTTAGAATTATTCAGCGTAAAGTTTCTAGAATCCTGTTTGATAAACGCGTGGTAACCCTGGATCTTGCAAGTTTAGTAGCAGGAACCAAATACCGTGGCCAGTTTGAGGAGCGTATGAAAGCTGTGATGAATGAGCTTGAAAAGAATGACGATATTATTCTTTTTATAGATGAGATTCATACTATAGTGGGTGCCGGCGGTGCCACTGGAAGTTTGGATGCCAGTAATATGTTTAAACCCGCCCTTGCAAGAGGAGAAATTCAATGTATAGGTGCTACTACTTTAGATGAGTACAGGCAGTATATTGAGAAGGATGGAGCTTTAGAAAGAAGGTTCCAAAAGGTTATTGTTGAGCCTACTTCGGTTGAAGAAACTATTGAAATTCTAAATAATATTAAAGATAAATACGAAGAGCACCACAACGTTTCTTATACAGATGAAGCGATTGAAGCCTGTGTAAAATTAACCAACAGATATTTAACCGATCGTTTTTTACCAGATAAAGCTATAGATGCTTTAGATGAAGCAGGTTCTCGAGTGCATATCACTAATATTGATGTTCCAAAACAGATTTTAGACCTTGAGCGTAAACTGGAAGAAGTACGCGAAAAGAAAAATTCTGTAGTTAAAAAGCAGAAATACGAAGAAGCTGCTAAACTTAGGGACGATGAGAAAAATCTTGAAAAAGAACTACAAATAGCCCAGGAAAAATGGGAAGAAGAATCTAAGAAACACAAGGAAACGGTTGATGAAGATAGCGTGGCTGATGTTGTTTCTATGATGACTGGGGTTCCTGTTAACCGTATTGCACAAACTGAAAGCAATAAACTGGTTGAACTTCCTAAGAAAATTAAAGGAAAAGTTATTGGCCAGGACGATGCGGTTGGAAAAGTGGTAAAAGCCATTCAAAGAAACCGTGCGGGTCTAAAAGATCCAAACAAACCCATTGGATCGTTTATATTTTTAGGCCAAACCGGGGTTGGAAAAACACAGTTGGCTAAAGTACTTGCTCGCGAGTTATTTGATAACGACGATTCACTTATTCGAATAGATATGAGTGAATATATGGAGAAATTTGCCATTTCTAGATTAGTAGGAGCGCCTCCCGGATACGTGGGTTACGAAGAAGGTGGCCAGCTTACCGAAAAAGTACGCAGAAAACCTTACGCGGTTATTCTACTGGACGAGGTAGAAAAAGCCCATCCAGATGTTTTCAATATGCTGCTTCAGGTTTTAGATGACGGATATTTAACCGATAGCTTAGGAAGAAAGATAGATTTTAGAAATACTATAATCATCATGACTTCTAATATTGGAGCAAGAAAACTTAAAGATTTTGGCCAGGGAGTTGGATTTGGTACCGCTTCCCAGCGCTCTCAAGCCGATGAAAATGCAAGAAGTGTAATTGAAAACGCGCTTAAAAAAGCATTTGCTCCAGAATTCTTAAACAGGATTGATGATGTAGTGATCTTCAACAGTCTTGAACGGGAAGATATTCATAAGATTATTGATATTGAATTAGTGAAATTATTCAATAGAATTGGAAGCCTTGGTTATAAATTAACTTTAAGTGATAAGGCAAAAGATTTTATTGCTGAAAAAGGATTCGATAAACAATATGGCGCAAGACCGTTAAACAGAGCGATTCAGAAATATATAGAAGATGCACTTGCTGAAGAAATCATCACTTCAAAATTAGCTGAAGGTGATAAGATTTTTATGGATCTCGATGAAGAGAAAAATGAATTAACTATAAAAATTGATAAGGCAGTTAAAGAAACTGAATCTTAGTGATTTAGGGAATTATTAGTTTTATAAGAGGCTATTTGAAAGATTCATTTCAAATAGCCTTTTTTTATTAAAGTCGTTGAAATATATTAAATTTGCAAAGAATTAATCCCTACATTAATGACTACTGATAAATTGGAAGTGAAATTTGGGCAGGTGCGCATTTTTCAAAATATCCTAATTGCCGAATTAAACGAAGGTCTTCTCTTTACCTCCGAAAATAACAAAGAATTATTAGCTATTGGAAAAGAGGTATTTAAAGGGAAAGACTATGGATATATTTCTTTCCGTAAAAATTCTTATGCAGTAGATCCTATGGTTTACCGGGAATCTGCCCAGGCCCAAAATTTAAAGGCTATTGCCGTAGTAAGTGAAAATGAACTTATTCGGTTAAATGCGCATAAAGTTGAACGCCAGTTTTACAAAACCCAGAATTCTTTTGAGGTTTTTGATAATTTGGACCAGGCAATAAATTGGATTCAATTCGAAATTTAATCGAAGAAATTTTCAGTAAAATTAAAATTTTCAAGAAAAGATTTAGCCGATTTTATATAAGGCGCCATCGTTACATCGGTATGTAATATTGGAACTTCGGCTCTAAATTCATTTAAAACATCACTTAGCATTGCCGAAGTTTTTGCCGGCTCTCTAAAGTGCATAGCTTGTGATGCGTTAAATAATTCAATAGCCAGAACACTATTTAAATTTTCTACAACTTTTAAAAGCTTTGTTGCGCCGTTTGCACCCATACTTACGTGATCTTCCTGCCCATTAGAAGAAACAATGGAATCTACCGAAGCCGGTACTGCAAGTTGTTTATTCTGGCTCACTATACTTGCTGCGGTGTACTGCGGAATCATAAACCCACTATTTAAACCGGGATTTTCAACCAGAAATGCCGGTAATCCGCGAAGGCCCGAAACCAATTGATAAGTTCTTCTTTCTGAAATATTAGCAAGTTCTGCCAACGCAATTGCTAAATAATCTACTGCCAGGGCCAGAGGTTGACCGTGAAAATTACCTCCAGAAATAATCTTATCTTCTTCAATAAAAATATTAGGATTATCGGTAACCGAATTGATTTCGGTTTTAATGGTTTTTCTAACAAAACTCAAGGTGTCCTTACTTGCGCCGTGCACCTGCGGGATACATCTAAAACTATAAGGGTCCTGTACATTTTCCTTTTCGCTCTTAGCAATCTGGCTGTCTTCCAAAAATCTACGAATACGTTCGGCAGTTTTTATTTGTCCGCGATGAGGTCTTGCCAAATGAACCAACTCATCAAAAGGAGATAAGTTACAATCAAAAGCATCTATGGAAACCGAACCAATAAGATCGGCCAGGTAAGATAATTTATAAGATTTCAGTAAGGCGTAAACGGCATGAGCGCTCATAAATTGCGTTCCGTTTAGCAAAGCTAAACCCTCTTTAGATTGCAATTTTAAAGCTTCCCAATTTTGGTTTTTCAGTAATTCTTCCCCGCTAATTATTTTATCTTCAAAATAAACCTCTCCCTCACCAATTAAAGGTAAGGCTAAATGCGCCAATGGAGCGAGATCGCCCGAAGCTCCCAATGAACCTTGCTCATAAACCACCGGCAAAATATCCTGATTGTAAAAATCTATAAGTCTTAAAACAGTTTCCAGGGCAATCCCGGAATTTCCATAACTTAAAGACTGAATTTTTAGTAAGAGCATTAACCTTACAATCTCTTTATTTACTTTATCGCCGGTTCCGCAGGCGTGAGATTTTACCAGGTTTTCCTGAAGCTCGGTTAATTTGCCCGGACTTATTTTTACATTACATAAAGCTCCAAAACCGGTATTTATTCCATACACCGGGGTATCACTTTCTGTAATCTTTTTGTTTAAGTATTTTCTGGATTTCTGGATATTGGATTCAGCCTCTTCACTAAGTGCCAATTGCTTCTTATTTACCATTATATCTTCAATGGTTTCTAAGTCTAAAATGGCTGAACTGATATAATGATGAGACTGCATAACTTACAATTTTAGATAATGGAGAAATATCCTGAACTTATTGAAATTACGGTAAATTCAGGCAAATTTTATTAAATAAGTAATGATTAAATTTTATTCCGAAAAATGATTAAAAATAATATTTCAGCTATAAAATAGAATCCTTTTAATTTCCGGGCCAAAATTCCTATTTCTACTGATACAATCCAAATTTAAAACCAAAATTTTAAGAATTATTCAACCAAAAGTTTTAAACAATTCTAAAAGAAGAATCTATCACTTCTTTTCGTCCTTCATTAAAGCTAAAAATGCTTTCCCCAGGTTGTCGCTTATATCTCCCGAAATTAAAGCTTCATATCCACTTTCTTCAGCGCAAATATCACCTGCGAGCCCGTGTAGATATACGCCTAAAATAGCTGCCACAAGGGGTTCATATTTTTGAGACATTAATCCGGCAATTATGCCTGAAAGCACATCACCACTTCCCGCTGTGGCCATCCCGGGATTTCCGGAGTTATTGATATAAATATGTTTTCCGCTAAATACAAAACTATGAGCTCCTTTTAAAACCAGAATTATCTTATATTTTTTAGTGAATTTCTCAATCTTATGAATCTTCTCAAAGTCATCATTCCACTTCCCTATTAGCCTTTCTAATTCTTTTGGATGCGGCGTTAATACCGAATTTTTAGGAAGCAAATCCAGTAATTCATTATTTTCAGAAAGCATATTTAACCCATCGGCGTCAATTAGCATAGGGTTTTTAATTTTTCCCAGTAAGCTTTTAAATGCTTTTACCGTATTAGAAGATTTCCCCGCCCCCATTCCAAAACAAATAACATCGGGTTCCAGATCGGTTTTAATATTGGTGAGCTCTTTATCGTTTTCATCTGTAATTACCATTGCTTCCGGAAAGCTGGATTGTAAAATTTCGTATCCACATTTTGGGACAAAAACACTACATAAACCGGCCCCCGCTCTTAATGTAGATTTTGCCGAAAGTACTATACTTCCAATTTTTCCATAACTCCCACCAATTACAAGTGTATGGCCGTAGTCTCCTTTATGAGAATTTTTATCACGCGGTTTATAAAGATGCCTGGCTTCACGTTTACCAATAAGCTGCGCCATTGCTTTAACTTCTTTTAAATAACCGCGATCTAAACCAATATCTAAAACCTGTACTTCACCTGCATATTTCATAGTTTGAGGCAGAAAAAATACCAGTTTCGGGGTTTGGAAAGTAAGGGTATAATTTGCTTTAATCACCGCAGTATCTTCTGCCGGCACTTTATCAGGAAACAATCCTGAAGGCATATCTACCGCCAGGCAAAATGCACCAGATTCATTAATATGCAACAACAATTTTGCAAGCCAGCCTTCAGCGGGGCGGTTTAACCCAATTCCAAAAATGGCATCTACCACAAAATCACCGGGAGAAATTTCAGGAAAATCTTCTTCTCGTTTTATCAATTCAGGCCAGGTATGGCTTTCTTTTTTATAGCGATCGTAATTCACAAGAAAATCATCAGATCGTTTATCGCTGTAATTCACCACGTAAACTTCAACCTTATAACCGTATTTATGAAGTAAACGCGCCACCACCAGTCCGTCGCCACCGTTATTTCCTATTCCGCAGAAAATTTTAATATTGATATCTGCACCTTCCAGCCGGGTATGAATTTCGTTAAAAACAAGGCTTGCGGCACGTTCCATTAAACGTGTACTCGAAATTCCTTCAGTCTTAAGTGTAACTTCATCAGCTTCTTTTAATTGTTCTGCAGAGAGTATCTTCATAATTGGTTTGGTTGAATAATTACATTCATAAAATTACAAATTAAAGCCTGAAAGCTTTGTTCTAAAAATTTAATCTAAACTTAAATTTCGGGGAGTTTTGCCAATAAAAGTTTAATACAGAAACTTATTAAATATAAAACTGCGTGCTAAGCCTATTATGTTAACTATTCTTCATAAAAAGCCTTTTTTAATATTGTATTCAAAGTGAAATCGATAAATTTGCCCAAATTTTAGAAAAATGAAAGAAGTTGCCTTAGCTGCCAGACATAAAGAATTAAATGCCAAAATGGTACCTTTTGCAGGTTATAATATGCCTGTTTCTTATGGAGGTGTGAATATTGAACACCAAAACGTTCGTGAAAAATTAGGTGTTTTTGATGTTTCCCATATGGGAGAATTTCTAATTACCGGGGATAAGGCTCTGGAACTTATTCAGAAAATTACCACTAACGATGCTTCTAAACTGGAAGACGGGAAAGCGCAATATACCGTAATGCCCAACGAAACCGGCGGAATTGTTGACGATTTAATTGTATACAGGATTAATTCTGAAAAATATTTGCTGGTAGTAAATGCCTCTAACATAGATAAAGACTGGAACTGGATCGCGCAACATAATACTATGGATGCAACGATGCGCGATATGTCTGACGAATTTTCACTTTTGGCTATACAGGGACCAAAAGCGGCAGAAGCTATGCAATCTTTAACCGATGTAGATCTTTCTAATATGAAATTCTACACTTTTGAAGTTGCTGAATTTGCTGGAATAGATAAAGTAATTATTTCGGCTACAGGTTATACAGGCAGCGGCGGATTTGAGATCTATTTTAAAAACGAAGATGCCGATCAAATTTGGGATCGCGTGATGGAAGCCGGGAAAGACTACGGTATCAAACCTATTGGTTTGGCTGCACGTGACACTTTAAGATTGGAAATGGGCTTCTGTCTCTATGGCAATGATATAAACGAAACCACTTCTCCAATTGAAGCTAAATTGGGGTGGATCACCAAATTCACCAAAGATTTCATTAATTCTGAAGCTTTAAAGAAAGAAAAAGAAGAAGGACCAAAACGAAAGTTAATCGCCTTTGAATTGGAAGAACGTGGAATCCCGCGCCAGGGGTACGAAATTGAAGATGAAGATGGCAAGGTTATTGGCGAAGTAACTTCTGGGACAATGTCACCATCGCTGGAAAAAGGAATAGGTTTAGGCTATGTGCCTTCTGAAGTTGCTAAATTTGGCAACAAGATTTTTATAAAAGTTAGAAAAAAATCCATTCCGGCCGTACAGGTGAAATTGCCCTTTTATAAAGGATAGTTTTTGGAAAGAATTTTAATTTTAGGAGCAAGCGGCTTTATAGGCAACGCCTTATATAAAGAGCTATGCTCCTTTTTTGATACCCACGGTACCTACCACACTCCAAACCGCGTTTTTGAAGAAAATCACCAGTTTCATCATTTTGATATTGAAACTGAAAATATTGAGATCCTGCTTCAAAATGTGAAACCTACGATTATTATCTCTGCCGTTCGGGGAAATTTTGATGCGCAAATAATCGCCCATTTTGAAATAATTAATTACATCCTCACTCATAAATGTAAATTGCTGTTTATTTCATCTGCCAATGTGTTTGATGCTTTTACCAATTTCCCTTCTTATGAATATGATAAAACATTATCCCAAAGCATTTACGGCAGATTTAAAATTAAGATTGAAAACGCTCTTCTAAGATTACCAAACGATAAGTACAACATCCTCCGCTTGCCAATGGTTTTTGGCCATAATTCACCAAGATTGAAACAAATTAAAACGCTAATAGATTTAGGTGAAGCCATAGAAGTTTTCCCAAATGTGGTGATTAATGTAACCGAAATTGAAAAGGTAACACAGCAAATTCATTACATCATTAATAGAAAAAAACAAGGGGTTTTTCACCTGGGAAGCTCCGATCTGGTACATCAAAAAGATTTTATTGAAGAGGTTTGTGAAGTTTTAGGTTATAAAAACCTTGTTTTTAAAAATATCTACGATTCTAATTTCGATAGGTTTTTAGCGGTTTTACCTAAAGAAAACATTCTGCCTAAAAACTTACAGGTTTCAGTACAGCAGGTCGCAAAGGCATCAATAAAGAATTAGGTGTTAATCTTGTACTAAAACCCAATTAGATTGAAAATTCAGGCTTTAGTTGCTTAAATTTAAAAGACTAATCCTTAAAAATTATTACAATGAAAAAGCTTAGCGAAGACGAAATCAATAAAAAGCTGGAAAATCTTGAGGGCTGGGTTTATAAAGACAATGCAATTCATACTTCATTTCAGTTTGCCAATTTTAAAGACGCTTTTACCGTAATGACGCGCATTGCTTTTGAAGCCGAAGCCCAGCAGCATCATCCAAATTGGGGAAATGTTTATAATGAACTTGAAATTTCCCTTTCTACCCATGATGCCGATGGAGTAACCGAAAAAGATTTTAAACTGGCAAAAGCTATTGAAGAAATAGTAGAAGCTTCGGCTTAAATTCAGAAAAAAGAGCATTAAAATTTAAAGCTTCCAATTTTTAAATTGAATTGGAAGCTTTTTTATATTTTTGCTTCAATTTTTTATTCAGAATAAATGGGAAGAGCATTTGAATTTAGAAAGGCGCGCAAGATGAAACGCTGGTCTGCAATGGCCAAAGCCTTTACCCGCATTGGGAAAGATATTGTGATGGCTGTTAAAGAGGGCGGCCCAGATCCTGATACCAATGCCAAATTAAGAGCAGTTATTCAAAACGCGAAAAGCGTGAATATGCCCAAAGATAATATTGAGCGTGCCATTAAAAGGGCGAGTGATAAAAATCAGGGCGATTATAAAATTGTACTTTTTGAAGGTTATGCACCCCACGGAATTGCCGTTTTGGTAGAAACCGCTACCGATAATAATAACCGTACTGTTGCCAATGTTCGCTCCCATTTTAATAAATGTGATGGAAACCTTGGAACTTCAGGCTCGGTTGAATTTATGTTTGACCACACTTGTAATTTCAGACTGAATGCTGAAGGACTTGATGTGGAAGAATTGGAACTTGAATTTATAGATTTTGGGGCTGAAGAAGTTTTTGAAGATGAAGATGGCATACATATTTATGCCCCTTTCGAATATTTTGGAGCTATTCAAAAAGAATTAGAAAACCGGGGAATTGAAATACTTTCTTCAGGATTTGAAAGAATCCCCCAGGTTACAAAACCACTTTCTGCTGAAGAAGCTGCAGATGTTGAAAAACTGTTGGAAAGACTGGAAGAAGACGATGATGTACAGAATGTATATCACACTATGGAAGAAACTGAGGCTTAATTTTCTTCATTATAAGACATAAAAAAAGCTGTTTAGAATAATTCTTTGAAATGAACCCTAAACAGCTTTTTAATTTTTAATGCTCTCCCCTATCGTGTTTTGTTGGTTGGCCCTTTCTACGCTTCTTTTCTTCTTCTAAAAGCGAAAGTTCACGCCCTGTTTGCCCCTTAACCGATGTATTTTCCTGTGCCCTTCTTAATAAATAAGGTACAACTTCGCGTACAGGACCAAAAGGCACCAGTTTCGCTGAATTGTATCCTTTCTTTGCCAGGTTATAACTAATATGATCACTCATTCCATAAAGTTGGCTAAACCAAATACGATCGTCGTTTAAAGGCAGGCCTTTATCTTCCATACTTTGCAGCGCAAGATAATTACTCACCTCGTTATGAGTCCCTATAAATAAATGTATATCATTAAGGTTTGCTAAACAGTAAGACATCACGCTATTAAAATTAACATCTGTAGCTTCCTTGTTTTCGCAAATTGGGGTAGTATAATTATATTTTTTTGCACGTGCATTTTCTTTTTCCATATAAGCTCCACGCACAATTTTAGCTCCTATTTTAAAGCCTTCTTCTTTAGCTCTTTCGTGAAGATTTTTCACATACTCCAACCTGTCCCAACGGTAACATTGAAAAGTATTATAAATAAGAATTTTCTCCTTGTTATACTTTTTCATCATTTCTTCCATCAATTCATCGGCTGCGAGTTGCATCCAACTTTCCTCGGCATCGGCGTATAATCTTACATTATTATCATAAGCACATTTACAAAGAGTATCAACCCTTTCTTTAACACGTTCCCATTCTTCCTTTTCTTCGTCGCTTAAATTAATTCGTTCTGTGATTTTTTCCCAAATGGCAAACCTTCCAATTCCTGTAGGCTTAAATAGTGAAAACGGCAATTCGTCACTTTCAGCAGCGAATTTTATCAACTTCATTTTTTTATCTAAAGCAGCATCAAACTGCTCTTCGGTTTCTTTACCCTCTACCGAATAATCAAGAATGCCGTGCAATTTTTCAGCATACATTTCTTTGGTAAGCGGCTTACAATCATCTTCGGTAACACCACCACAAAACTGTTCAAAAATGGTTTTTTTAATCAGTCCTTCTACAGGCAGGTGTAGCTTTAAAGAAATTTTAGTCAACCAGGAACCGGCATCTACCAGTTGCTTGTTCTTCATCATACTAAACAAAAAGATAGCACGATCCAGTTCTAAATCAGATTTTAATTTAAAAGCTGTTTTAGTATCATTAAAAATTTTTCTATTAATCATGGGGTGTGTCTTAATTAGCGCAAATATAATTATTGAAGTTTGATTTTATTATGAATATTTCTGCTTATTTTCGAAGCCCAATCAGATAAATGTTTAAAACGTCAAGAACTATGTCCAACATGGCAGCCAAAGGGCCGGTTTACTATCAGGAAGATGGTTTTCTTAAAATAAATACATATCTAAAAGAGGCAAAACCTTCCAAAGTCTTCATTTTAGTAGATAATAACACGCATCGTGATTGCCTGGCTACTTTTTTACAGAAAATTGATGCTTCAGAAAATTTTGAGATTTTAGAGATTGAAGCCGGTGAGATCAATAAAAACCTGGAAACCTGCAGTGGTGTTTGGAATGCACTTTCAGAATTAGACGCAGATCGCAAAAGCCTAATGATAAATGTAGGTGGTGGCGTTGTAACCGATCTTGGCGGATTTGTTGCTTCTACTTTTAAACGCGGCATAAGCTACATAAATGTACCTACCAGTCTTTTGGCGATGGTAGACGCATCTGTTGGAGGAAAAACCGGTGTTGATCTTGGAAATTTAAAAAACCAGATTGGCGTAATTAATCACGCTGAAATGGTAATAATTGATCCATCTTTTCTGGCCACCCTACCCCAAAACGAAATGCGAAGCGGTTTGGCAGAGATCCTAAAACACGCATTAATTAGCAGTGAGACCTATTGGGAAAGAGTGACTAATTTAAGCGAACTAACTTTAGACGATCTTGACGATATTATTAGAGAATCGGTAGAAATAAAAGCTAAAGTTGTCACCGAAGATCCGGAAGAAAACGGATTGCGAAAAACCTTAAATTACGGTCATACATTAGGGCACGCTATAGAATCCTATTTTTTAACCCACCCAGAAAAAACTACTTTACTTCACGGCGAAGCTATTGCGGTGGGAATGATTTTGGCAACTTATCTTTCTAAAGAACTTAAAAGTTTCCCGGAAGATAAATTGAAAGAAATCACCATTAAAATTTTGGATATTTACGAAAAAGTAGAATTCTTGGAAGAAGACATTCAGCAAATCATAGATTTGATGAAATACGACAAGAAAAATTCGCACGGAAATGTAAATTTTGTTCTGCTAAAAGATATTGGCAACACCGAGATAGATTGCAAAGTACCTAACACGCTAATTTGGAATGCTTTTGAATATTACAGGAAAACTTGATTTATAATATAAAAACAGTATTTTTAAAACCTACTAACTACATCCTCATAAACTTTTATTTATGAAAAGAATTATTGTTGACTACAAAAAATTAACTCCCGAAATCCTGGGGCTTTTGGTTGAGAAATATCCAGATGGGTATGATGACGACCAGATAATTGCCTTTAAAAACGCAAAAAACGAGACGGTTGAAGCGGTTGAAGTAAAAACCGAAGACACTATTTACCTGGTTAAAGTAAGTACACGACTTGAAAATACTATGGCCAATTTTGATGAAGACGATTACGACGATTCAGACTATAATGAGCCTATCGTAGAAATTCCTGAAAAAGACGAAGAGGAAGACAAAGACTAAGAAATTACAAAATATTAAACCAAAAAAGGGATTTTTCTGAATGAAGAATCCCTTTTTTATTAGGGGATTTTTTACATTTTGACATTCAAAAGTCGGTTGCAATTGCGAAGCGTAGGATGAGCCTGCGCTAAAACTTGAGATTAAGGCATAAAAAAACCACTTAGGTTTCTAAGTGGTTTATATTAAGTCGGGGTGGCAGGAAGTTTTTGAGGCTTCATCAGCCAAGTAATACCGCGACCCTGTACTTTAAATTTTGGATATATTCACCGAATCATTCACTAAAATAGAAAGAACTATAAGACCCATATAATTTGATCGTCTTTAGCATTATAAAAGTACAAATAAAATTTACTCTATTAAATGATAAGAGCATTTTCCAGTTTATTATTATTTAAACATTTGTATAATTATTACACTTTGGGTATGATATTGATTTTTATATTACCTATCAAAGTAAATATTTTTTCTCAGTTTCCTCTTCGGAATATTATAAATAGGGAACTAGTTATTAAAGCTGAAATTCTATTTTCAGTTCCCCTTTGGTGGCCTTATAAGGGTCAAAGATTAGAGTTCTTGAACCTTCTCCATAATAATCAGTGTACCATCTTTCTTTAATATTTCCTGATAGTTTTAAAATTGGCTTATTATCATCTGAATGCATTTTAAGAATAATAGTATCGTTAACGTGCCCAGTTATCCATACATTCATCATTGTATAGGGGTATAAATCATAAGGCTCCAATGTGATTTCTTGTGGTTCTGAAAAATCAGTAATAACAAGTTTCGCCTCATCCTTATTACATGAAAATAAAATTCCTGTATAGACTAAAATTATTAAATATTTAAAAAATCTAGACATAATTCACTTACTGATTTGTTGGTGTTAACTGTGAATCATTAGTTGCATTATAGAAACCATTTAGAAAAACCAAATGGTTTAAATACATTAATTCACCATTATCTAATGCATCTTCAACTAATTGGAATATAAAACCGCCATATTGGGTTGCTAACCCTCTCCCTTTAGCATTATTAAACAGATCCATTTGTGTCTCTTTAAAATGATTTGGATAATTAGGGTCATAATTTATATCTTCATGCGCATCGGTCAATTGTTTTGTTATACTCGACCCAATATAATTTGTTGAAAGGGCATTCCAAAGTGAATGTTTTATAGCATCTCCTTTGCGATTGCGTACTGGTTTTGGGTAAAAAATCTCTGCATAGGTATAGGCTTCAGAGGCCGCCCTTAAATATAAGGCTTTTTGCATTATAGATAAATTTTGGAATAATTCTAATTCGCTAGGTGACATTTTACCCTTTAAAAAATCATGTAAACCAGGATTGTTAATTAAACGAGCTTCAAAATCCACTTCACCACCGTTCATAAAAGCATCGAAAGCTTCGTTTCCAAAAGCCATTGCTTGACGTGAAAATTGATTATTCTACATATAAAAGTATAACCTATCTGAGAAGGTAGGTTCTTCCTTTAATTTTTGAGATTCTGAATAATTAAGTGACCACATATTGGTGAGATACTCTGCAGTCGTAACCCTACTACCATCGTCCATTAAAATTGTTAAAGAATGTAAATCGTTACTGGTGTTATCAGTTGAGTCACTGCCTGATCCACCTGATGGCTGATCAGTTGAACCCCCATTGTCACCAGTCGAACTATTGTAACATTCGTAAACATCTATATAATCATAACCTGGCAGGTATGGGCTTTCCCTGTTACAACCTTCACAACCCTGTCCAGGCAAGTGACCACATCCACAAGAATAAGGTACAGCCACCCTAGACGACACTACCTCCCCCTCACAACCATAGGGATAGGTAGTACCGTCTCCCTGGCCACCACCACCACCGGTGCTACCGCCATTACCACTTTCGGGGGGCTCTTCATTTTCAGGGATATGAGTTATCACATCTGTACGATAAGTATTTATTTCACCATCAAAAGTTTTGGTTTTATCCCCAAGCCATTCTGGAGTAGGTTTGTAAGCTGTTATGAACATTCCTGGAGTACCCGCTTTATTTTCAATGGTTAGATTATAAATTGTAGAGTTCTTTGGATTTCTTTTTTCGAGCACCATGGTATATGAAATATACTCTCCTTGCTTTATTCGCTTTATATTATCTGTTTTAATTATAAAATCTCCCTCAGAAGATTTTAAAGATTTCCCCTCTATAGATTTATATAAATCCATTTTATTATTGATATCATCGAAACTTTTCGTGAATTCTTGATAGGAAACAGTTTCAATTTGAGGAGATTGATTGAGTATAACTTCCTCCTTTTTTTCTGTTATACTTTCGTCTGTCTCACAACCCAAAATAAATGAAAAACAAAATAATCCAAATAGTAAGTAATTTTTTCTCATAGTAATGATTATTGAAAGAAATATTATTAAATCCAATAATACAGTTTACTATTATTTTTTTTGACTGTAAAAACCGTAAAATAAATACGGTTTTACCACGTTTAACGCTTAAATAATTAATGAAGGGTTAATTATCTAAATCCGGAATTTTCTTTAACGGATTTTCCAATTCATAGGAAATTATTTTAAAAAATAATCAAGTTCTACTTACAAAAAGGTTTAGACTTTTATCTGTCTTTCCATAATCAATGAAGCACCTAAAATAATTTCTCAGGCATCCATCCGATAAAAAAACATATATTTTGCAGCGAAAGCGAGTATATGGTTTATAATACTTTCGGTTTCAGGCTCTTGAAAACACTGAATATAAAATTATTCTAGTTTTAAGGCTTTATACATTTAATAAAGCGAAGTGCAAGATGTGTGCCTGTGGGCACAATCTTGATTGCTCCCGATGGTCGCAATTAAAAGAAAGATGTTTAAGGGGGAAGTCCTAATCAAAACCATTTACTTTTTTCATCTTAAGCATTTTCCTTTTTTAGCTGATTAGAAAACAATTGTAGATCAGGGTGAATTGATTGTTCCGCTATTTTATTTACTTCTTTCAGCGCCATCGCATTACCTTTTGATGCTCCTTATCTTCAAGCTTTAAAATTATAGAGGAGCTATAAATAGCGAAGCGGTTTATGTGCTCCGGTTAATTTTAAAGCTTATTCTTTAGCAGCAAAGGGTAAGGTGAGGTAAGAAGGATTCTAAAAGAAACTTTGAAATCCTGATCGGTGAATTTTAGTAACTACCTGGCGGACTTGAGTCAAAAAGCTTTTTCGGTATTATTCTTTCAGTATTTATTATGCTGAGCTTTTTGGCTCGTGTCCAAGACAATTGGTAATGAACCTCTTTTGCTGAAATGGAGCTTTTGCGAAGTGGAAGGAGAAGTGGTGAATGACTGGGTTAATCCATATTTCCGTGAAAAAATTACCGCTATTACTGGCTTTGGAAGATTTTTCCGTGAAAATTAATTTTCAAATTTTCAGAACTAAAATAATTCAATCCCATTTAACATCAAAAAGCCCAATAATTTACGAAAATGACTACCCAACACAGCGTAGCGTGTTACCCTCTTGCTGTCATTTTCTAAGTTTTTGATTTTATAAGAACGTTTCGGCAAGTTATCCGGAATTGAATAAAATCTTTAGTTTTTTACAATTAAATGAAATATTATTATCAAAAAGGCATTAAAGTTCAAAAGCATCAGCTTTTAGTTATTGAGATTAATATAGATAAAAATCTAATTATTTACTTTTTCAAAGTAATATATTTCAGTAGCAGAAATTTGGTCGATGTGGTAATCAAGATTAAGAATTAACTGATCCCCATTCAGTTTAAAACTCCCTTTGGTAGCACTCCCTATTTGAATTGAATTTTTAGATGAGTCTAAAGAAACATTCAGATTATAAATACCTTCGGTAAGTCCATGAAAGACTCCATTTGGATAACGATCGGACCCACCATTGTTCTGTATATTTTCTAGCAAGATAAAATCATCTATTAAGATTTCGACTTCTTCTGATTCTAAATCAAAGTTCCAAAATACACTGCTCCACAATTCTTCTGTAATAAGTTCATCTTCGGTATTAGTGATTTTTTTCATTTCCCACAAACCATCTATGCTTGGCTCTGTCGAATTATCACCCTCACAGCTTAATGAGAGAAATAACCCTATTAAAAGAATAAAAGATAAAAATCTTTTGATAATTTCTTGAAACTTCATAAATACTTCGATATTAGATTTATTAAAAAGATTGTAGAATAATTAAAAAATCAATTGAAATGCCTGGCTTCTTTCTCAAATATATTTGTTTTGTTGTTAGTGTTAATATAATATAAGGCATTACCTAGTAAATAATTAAAGTCGGTGTAAAAAATTTGATCATATAGCCTAAAAAGTTTAGATTTTTCCCTTAAACCATTAGTAACAGGGTCAAGATAAAAATTTACGCCCGATAATTGCTCATATTGATAAGTATGAATGAGTTCATGTGCCTCTGTTCTTTTTGTAACGGAAGTTCTCAAACTAATTATGTTTGCACCAGATTTTCCTAAAGCAGATAAATTGGGCTTAAGAAAGACAATAGTACCCAATTGAACGCTTTTACCTAAATGAAATTTTCTTCCTTTAGAAGCATTAAGTATAGTCCCATAAAGTGGAAAAAGGTTAATTCTATACTGAAACCTAAGCCGATCTTGAGTGTAAATATCAATACGATTAAAACCAAAATTAATATGCCAACGCACCCAAAAGTTATCGTTTCTTGCTGCATTTTCAATGATAGAATTTCCGGCAGCATTTAAGATTTTAGAAGGGTAAACAAAAGCATAAGTGTCATTTTTAGATAAAGTTCTTAACATTCGCTTACTTTCGAAAACAAGATAACCGCCCATAGCTCCCTGAGCAAATCCTTTTAAAATTACCTTTCCAATTTTTTCATCAGAATCTTTATTAATAATGGCACCAATTCCACCTATTATGGCTCCTGTACTAATATTTAGTAGTCCATATTCTAAATCTGTATTTTGAGCACTTATCGTAAAATCCCCTGATATGAAAAAAATTAGCAAACATGTAAAGAGCCTGTATTTATTATGAATACAGGCCTTATTGTAATATTTTCTTGATCTATTCAGTGACAACCGTACTCATATCTCGTATTAAAACTAAGGAAATGGTTTGATGGGATTCCGCGAAAATTTTGTAAGTTTCTTCATCATACTCTTCAATTTGAACATTTCCTCTTAACAACATTAAATCTACTAAAGCATGATTGGGTATATCATCGAAGATGGAATTATTTAAAATAAACTTTCCATTATCTTCTTTTATGTAATCAATATTTTTAACTGTACGATTTTCATTGTTTTCAGGTATAACATTCCTGCCATCATACATTACCGAAACCATTAAGCCTTCTTCATTTTGAGGATCTGCATTCCACTCTAACTTAAAATCCTTGTAGAAAGCATAAATAAACATATTTTCTCCCGATGGAATTGGTTTTGATATATTTAGTTTTTTAGGAATATACATTTTCTTATTGGATTTCTCATCCAATAGACCTTTCTCATCATTAAACCCAATATTTAGAGTTTTACCATAAATATCCTCAACCGTTTTGGCATTAGAATTTGCATCCAGTCTCATTCTTTTTCCTTCAACGGTAATTACTGGCTCTTTTTTATCTATAAAGACACTTTTAACAATTGAATGTTCTCCATCCTTTGTGGACTTTAAAGCGTGAAAGCCTACTTTATTATCTGTCTGTTTTAGAAAATTTTTATACGCACCAGCCCTCAAGCTTAATACTTTAATTTTTTCTTCGGCATTCCCTAATTTCTCATTTTTAGCCTCTGTATCTTCATCTAAATTAGCATCACCTTCGCAGCTAGTTATTGCAATTATCGTCACGATAAGCATTATATATCTTAAATTCATCATTTTATTTTAGTTTAAAGTTCCGCCACCATAAATAGGAGTTGGAATAATTACTGCCTGTGGATCCATTCTATAAGGCATTTTTTGACCATTTAAATTACCTTCTATGATATTATCAGGATTATTCTCTTGTTTAATCCAAGTTACAGTAATTGCCGTGTTATCGTGCTCGCTGTAAAAAGCATCAGTTCTAATGGTAATTTTAACATCTCCCGTCCAACGAGTACTTGGAGCAGGTGCAACTATACTAGTGGCGCCAACCTCGGGATCTCCTGCTTGAAAATTAAACTTACCCGTATTAACGCAATTGTCACCATCAGTAATAAAGCGAATTTCGGCATCAGCTACATTTTCAGGCGCCTGATTGCCTTTGGTTTCAAGTACCTCAGTAAGAAAATATATTGTCCGATCAGAACTAGCGTAATTGATTCCGAAAGCCATATCAAAAAATTGTCCGGTATATTCAGGAACCTTTAAACCAAAATTAATGAAAGAGATAGTTTCTTGAGAATCATACTCGCAAGTAATTACAGCCGGCGGTTCCCCGTCTTCCCAATCTTTGCAGCTAGACATGCATAATATCACAGCAGTTAATAAAAAAAGTAGTTTTTTTTTCATAATAAAATCTAAATTTAAAAAGGTTAGAAATCTAAATGCTCAAAACATTTTTTAGTAGTAACGAAATTGAACAATCGCAATGTAGGATATTCATACAAATAGATACGGCGGGAATCCCGTAATAAAAGTACGGTTTTACCGTATTTAACATTTTCAATTATTTCTATGGGAGCACCATTGGCTAAATTACTGTTAAGCGAAAAGTTTAACGAAGGACATGAAAATTATACATATCAATTTTCCTGTCTTTGGTAATTTTTCGCAAGTATTGGTTGGTTTTCTTGTTGTAATAAACCGGAAGTATATAATTGGTAAAGACTTTCTGATGGTCATGGTCCTTTTCAATAATACGTTCAATTTCAACCATTAGTGGAATTCTAATCACAGTAGTAGTTTTTATACTTCGATTAAAAATACACTTCTTCCCATCCCTAAAAATTTGAATATGCTTTTTCTTTAGTTCTCTTATATCCCCATAAATTAACCCCGTATAACAACAGAACAAAAAATATCAAGGTTATTGATGTAATTAATCCTTTTAAACTCTTTTTATTTAGTCTCTTGTAATTCTGCTTTGGATAAGTATATCATATCCACCTAATGAAAAAGCAGTTTAAACCACTTGGCGGGTTTCTTTTCAAACCAACCTAAATCTTCCGCCAGGCGCATTAATTTTTAAAAAGCCCCATATATTTCAACAATTTAGTTAGTTCCATTTGACCGGCCAGATCTATCTTTTCTTTCCTTCTTAGCCATTCTTTTTTCCAAGTTAATCATATCACTGCTTATTTTATTTTCCATTACCCGGGCATAAATTTGAGTAGTGGATAATTTTGTATGCCCCAAAAGCTTGGATACGGTCTCAATAGGCACTCCGTTAGAGAGCGTAACCGTAGTTGCAAAAGTATGCCGTGCTGAATGAAAAGTAATATGTTTCCTCACCTTTGCAGCTTTCATGACTTCTTTTACATATTCATTCATCTTTTGATTGGATTTCACGGGAAACAAATACTCACTAACAAGGTCAAAACGTTTATCCTGGTATTTTATTAAAATAATATCGGCTTTAAGGAGTAGTGGAGCTTTTACGGGTTTATTAGTTTTTTCACGTTTGGTATATATCCAGTTTTTACCGTCCATTCCTTTAACAATATTATCATTGGTCAATTCCTTAAGCTCACCATAAGTAAGCCCGGTATAACAGGAGAATAGGAACATATCTTTAACCCGTTCCAGGGATTCACTTTTAAAAAACGTTTCTTCGACCATTTTTAGTTCATGCTCCGATAAGAATTGACGATCGTTTTTCTCAAATTTCATTTTATAATTCTGGAAAGGACTTTTCTCCAGCCATTCTAATTTAATGGCCAGGTTGATCATTTTTTTAAAGCGTTCCAAGTGTTTCATAGTCCCGTTGGTGCCACAGGTCTTCCTTGCTTTTTTAGCCCGGTAATTCCTAAGGAACATTTCAAATTCGGTGATAAACTGGTAATCGATTTGCTTTAGATACACATCCTTGGTTTTCTTTTTCTTTTTTAGAAACTCGTCCAGGTATTTGGCAGTGGTATTATAGTTTTTAAGCGTACCCCATTTAAGGACTCCTTTCATTGTCTGGCTATGATACTTAATAATATCCTTGAGGGTTTTATGCTCTTCATCTAGCCCAAGATAGGAAGCTTTGACTTTATCGGCAGTGATTAAGGTATCTTTATCCAGAATTCTCTTTTGGGTGTCGAGTAATTTGGAATAAACCTGGTCTAAATAACTGTTTAATGTTTTAATCCTGGGGGAAGTTCCTTTAAGTCGTCCTTTAGAACTATCCCATTCATTCACTGAAGTTTTCCTTTTTAGGCTCATTTCAGCGCATTTTCCATTTACCGTAATACGGGCGTAAATAGATAATTCTTTTTTGTTCCGGTTGAGTTTTCTTGTGAAGAAAAGCACGGAGAATGTAGTAAAATCAGGCATTTCGAATGTCTTTAAGGATCATTCTCAAAAGTTGTGTGTGAATTGAAATATTAGTTTGATTTTTGTTTTCTAAACAGGAAGCATTGGATCCATACATAGACCTACTCAAGATATTATTACCAGAACTATTAATCACCCATTT
>NZ_JAFLQX010000024.1:0-126364 GCF_017579965.1 Salegentibacter sp. BDJ18 | reverse complement strand
GGTCAATGCCAATTAGGAACTGGGGCATTATTTTAAATCAGTTCCTTACGATCTATGAAAAAAGGGTCAGACTTTAAAAAGTCCAACCCCTGTTATTTTAACTTTACACACTTTGCGGGATAGTGTCATTTTGAACTTGTTTGTCATCTTCTTTATTAATTTGCACGCGACTTTTAGGGAGGCTCTCGGGATAATTTTCTTTTAGAAAATCTATGAGTTTCTCCCTAATATATACGCGTAAATCAAAAGCGGTTGGAGAATCTTTGGCACTTACCAAGATCCTTATTTCCATAGACCTATCGGTAGCATCAGTTACCTGTACTACTTTAGCTTGTTTATCCCAAAGCGGGGTCGTTTCCAGTAACCTATCCAGTTCTTCTCTAATCTTATCAACAGGAACGGTATAATCTGTATACAAAAACACGGTTCCTAATAAATCGGCCGAATTTTTAGTCCAGTTTTGAAAAGGTGTTTCAATAAAATAGGTAGAAGGCACTACCAATCTCCTTTTGTCCCAAACTTTAATTACCACGTAAGTGAGCGTAATTTCTTCTATCCAGCCCCATTCGCCTTCAACAATTACGGCATCCTGCAGCCTTATTGGTTGAGTAAAAGCAATTTGAATTCCCGCGAGTAGCGTTCCAATAGCTTTTTGTGCCGAAAAACCTATAATAATCCCTGCAATTCCTGCTGAAGTTAATACACTTACCCCAACCGAGCGTATGCTTTCAAAACTCATGAGGGCAATTCCTATGGCCAGAATAACGATAATAAAAATGATAATATTTTCAAGAATATTAAACTGAGTATAAATTTTCCTCGCCTTTAAATTATCAGATGTGTTTACATCATAACCCTTCAGCATTCGGTTTTTAAGAATTTTTAGCGTCAGAATAATTAACCACGTAGCACTTAGAATTATCCCCAGTGTGCTTATAGGCTGAAGAAGTTCATAGGTATATTCAAATCTAAAAATCTTGCTTAGCAGGGCAATTTTTAAAATTAAAGCAGCCAGGAAGATTAATAATGGGATCCAAACCCTTTGTGCAAAATTTACTGGAAGAATATTTCGAGGATCTTTGCCTATTTTCTTCAGAATATAAAACGCTATTAAGAAGCAAACAAGCAGGCTAATCACACCCGCAAGAATATATCTAAACGTTAAAGGGTCTAAGCTCATAAGTAATTATTTATTGGCTTTTTTAGAATCTTCGGCGTTAAAATGAGGTTTTTTTAATTCAACGCGAGACCTGCTAAAGTATATGCCTTCTTCCAATTCTTTAATATAGGCTACCATTTCTTCTCTTAATTTACAATGAAGATCCCAGGCAATAGTGGCGGTACTGGCACTGCAAATAGCCCTAACTTTTAGTGATTTTTCTGTCATTTCGGTGACTTGAAGCATTGGTGGATGTTCTTCGTCCCAATCTTCAGAGTTTTCGACTAATTCTTTAAATTTTGTTCTTAATTTATCTACATCTACACGGTAATCTACATAAAATTCAATTTCATTTATAGAATGTGGGCTGGTAATTGAAAGGTTCTCAAAAGTGTCAGAAATTACTGTTTGCAAAGGAACGATTAGTCTTCTAAGATCCCAGGTTCTCACTATCATATAAGTAAACCTAATATCTTCAACATAACCCCAACGGTCATTTATAATCACGGTATCACCAATTCTTGCCGGTTTGGTGAGCGCTATTTGAATTCCTGCAATAATATTTCCTAATGTACTTTGTGCTGCTATACCTAAAATTATGGTGGCCAATCCTGCTGAAGCCAGCATAGAAATTCCCAGTTTCTCTAAAGATCTAAATTGGGAAAGAATAATCGCTGTACCCACAATTACCACGGTGAAGGTTAAAATTCTTCTGGCAACAGATAAATAGGTGAAAAGCTGCCGGGATTCATGACTATTTTCAGAGGTAACATCTCCTATTTTATTTTCGGCAACATAACGCATTGCAAAATCCAGAATACGCATAAAAAACCAGGTTATTGCAGCTATCACAACGGCGAGTAAAATGGCGTAAATCGTACTCGAAAAAGCACCAGAATAAGAAATTAAATTATTAAGGGTGATATAGAAAAACAAAACGCCGGTTGCAAGGGCCGCCGGAACCCCTAATCGCTTAGATAAAGCCAGTATAATTGGCCTGTTAAATGATTTTGCAATTTTTCTAATTAATAGAATAACCACTCTTCCTAAAAGGTAGGAAACTATTAATAACAAGATGGTTACAACCGGTTTCCATAGAGGCACGGTTCCTATTTGGGCCTGCGACCAGGTTGGCATATGTCGGTCTAAAAAGGTGGGACCGTAAACCTGGTAAAGCTCTTCTGTATTTTCTACGGTATTTGCTGAAATTAACCAAAAGGCCCCATACTCCTGATATTTTACTCTCTGCAGCCTAAAAATTATATCACGGTCTTCTATGGTTGTTTCCCCAAAAACCACACTTCTTCTGGGCGTTCCCGCTACCGCCTGGTTGGTGGTGGTTCTAATATCTACCTGCCCATCGGGCCGGTCGGGTAAACCGTGCCAGTCTATAGCAACCCTTTGATCCATCACAAAATAAAGCTTCTGGGCAATATCAACCGCTTCCTTGTCGGTTATAGAATTAGGCATTAAATTAAGGTTTAGAGCATAAGCAGCATCTTCAAAATTTTTATTTCTGCAACTAATTATAAAATGCTCTAAGGTGGCCTGCGGAGTTTGTAAATTAAACTTGTTAGGAGGGAAACCCAGCGGATTATTTAACCTGGTTAAGGAATAATAAGCTTCATTATAATCTTTTAAACTATTAGGTAAATAATTAGAATCAGTAGAATCTGCTATTTTTTCCTGGGAAGGAAGTTCATCTTTTGTGCTTGTGGAATCTTGCTGATAAGCAAAAACTGAAGCCTGCGCCAACAAAACACAAAACAAACATAGCATGAGCAATCTTATACGGTTTATCATACCTAATTTTTGAAAATTATTTGATAAATAATTATTGGAATAATTTTAAAATTAAGGAATAAAAAAAGACCGTCTAAATTTGACGGCCTTTTTACAATAGTTTTAATAGAAATTATTAGAAACAATACTTATTCTCTGAAGTCAGTTTTTCAGCAATAGTATTTCTTAATTCTACCACATTTGGCATTCTGTCATATTTAGTGAAACGTTTAAGTCCCATAAGCATCATTCGTTGCTCATCACCTTCAGCAAAAGAAGCAATTCCCTCCTTGGCTTTTTGGTTAACGATGTCTACAGCGTGGTATAAATACAATTTAGCCATAGCAATTTGTTCTGTCTGCGAGTCTTCACCAAAACGGTTTACATTCTTTTCGGCTCTTAAAATTGCAGATTCAGCCATATAAGCTTCAATTAATATATCTGAAGCAGCTAAAAGTAGTTGCTGGTGTTCTTCCAGGTCCTGGCCAAATTTTTGAACCGCGCTTCCGGCTACCATTAAGAACACTTTTTTCAGTTTCTTAATCATATCCTTTTCTTCAGCGAATAATTCGTTGAAATCTGGCTTGTCCATAGAGGGAATTCCTGTAAGTTCTTCACCTACTGCCTGTGCAGGTCCTAAAAGATCTACGTGGCCTTTCATTGCCTTTTTAATCAACATTCCCACAGCCAACATTCGGTTAATTTCGTTGGTTCCTTCGTATATTCTGGCAATTCTGGCATCTCTCCAGGCAGATTCCATAGGAGTATCTGCTGAAAAGCCCATACCGCCTAATACCTGTATGCCTTCGTCACTACAATTCTGAACATCTTCAGAACACGCAACTTTTAGAATAGAACATTCTATGGCATATTCCTCGAAAGTCTTTAATTCAGCATCTGAATGCGATTCTCCAGCTTCTAAACGAAGATTAATTCGGTCTTCAATATTTTTAGCAGCGCGGTAACTTGCAGCTTCTCCAACCCAGGCTGAAGTAGCCATTTCTGCTAATTTAGATTTTATAGCACCAAACTTTGCAATTGGAGTTTTAAACTGAACTCTATCATTCGCATATTTTACAGCAACATCGGTTACTCGTCGTTGCGCTTCTAAAGATGCTGCAGCCAGTTTGATTCGACCTACGTTTAAAGCATTCATCGCGATTTTAAATCCGTTTCCTCTTTCTGAAAGCATATTTTCTGCAGAAACTACGGTATCATTGAAAAATACCTGGCGGGTAGAGGAGGCGTGGATGCCCAATTTCTTCTCTTCTTCACCAAAAGTGATTCCGTTAGGATTCTCTTTATCGTATTCCACGATAAATCCGGTGATATTTTTGTCATCCTGAATTCTTGCGAAAACGATAAAAACACTTGCAAATCCCGCATTGGAGATCCACATTTTTTGTCCGTTTATTTTATAGCTTTTTCCATCTTCAGTAAGTTCAGCTTTAGTTTTCCCTGAATTGGCGTCACTTCCCGCTCCTGGCTCGGTAAGACAATATGCGCCAAACCATTCTCCGGTAGCTAACTTCGGAATATATTTTTTACGCTGATCTTCATTCCCGTAAAGTAAGATTGGCAAAGTTCCAATTCCCGTGTGTGCACCAAAAGCGGTTGCGATAGATCCTGTTGCTCCTGAAATATAATCGCAAACCAACATTGTTGAAACAAAGCCCATTCCAAGGCCATCGTATTTTTCGGGTACAGCAACTCCCAAGAAGCCAAGTTCTCCGGCTTTGCCCATTACCTCTTCGGTAAGTGCGTAATTTTTCTTTTCAAATTCTTCTTTTTTCGGCCAGATTTCTCTGTCTACAAACTCCTTTACCGAATCACGCATCATTTTTTGCTCCTCTGTAAAATCTTCTGGAGTAAATACATCTTCTGCTTTGGTTTCCTTTACCAGGAACTGCCCACCGCGTAGAAGTTCTTTTTTATTTTCTGTTGTTTCCATGCTATTATTTTGAATTTTGAATTATAAATTTTAAATGCTCTAGCTTTTTATAATTCAGTGTTGTTAATATTTTTTTGAGCTGTAATAATGATTTTAGTTATGATGTTTATTATATGTGTGATTTCATTTAAATGATTTGAAACTTCAATTTTTGTTATTTCTGAATCTTCTAAAAGTCGCAGCCAGTACTTAGTTTCTCTCGCTTCCTTAGAAGCGATTGACATTTTACTTATAAAATCTCGCTTTGATTGTGCGGCAGTTGCTTCTTCTACATTCGCACCAATACTTGTTGCAGATTTTAATAATTGCCTGGAAATTATAAACTCTCTTTCCTCTTGAAGTTTTTTGAAAAGCGAGATAATATCAAGAGAAAACTTAAAGGTTTTGTCTACTATGATGTTCTCACTTTTCAATCTTATTCATTTAAAATTCAACATACATCATTTAAAATACTTCATAAACCCCAGCAGCTCCCTGTCCGGTTCCTACGCACATGGTAACCATGGCGTATTTATCTTTAAGGTTGCGTTTACGCATTTCATCAAAGATTTGTACCGAAAGTTTTGCTCCTGTACAGCCCAGTGGATGTCCCATAGAAATAGCACCTCCATTGGGGTTCAAGGTCTCGGGGTTCAAGCCAAGTTCTCTAATCACCGCCAGAGATTGTGATGCAAAGGCCTCGTTAAGTTCTATAAGTTGCATATCATTCTGCTTTAATCCAGCTTGTTTTAAAGCTTTTGGAATAGCATGAACCGGCCCAATTCCCATAATTCGAGGATCTACACCTACAGGCGCATAACTCACCATCCTTGCAATTGGTTCAAGATTAAATTCTTTTACCATTTCTTCACTCATCACCATTACAAAAGCGGCACCATCACTCATTTGAGATGAGTTCCCTGCTGTTACACTTCCGCCTTCGGCAAAAACTGGTCTTAGTTTCCCTAAAACTTGTTTAGAGGTATCGGCACGCGGACCTTCATCTTTATTTACCGTATAAGTTTTGGTTTGCTTCTTACCGTCTTTCCCTACAAAAGTTTCTTCAACATCTATAGGTACAATCTGGTCCTGAAAACGATTTTCTTCCTGAGCTTTCAAAGCTTTTTGATGTGAATTAAAAGCAAATTCATCCTGGTCTTCGCGGGAAACTTTATACTTCTCGGCTACGGCTTCTGCAGTAAGACCCATTCCCCAGTAATAATCTTCATTACCTTCCTTAGCAGTTTTGTAATTAGGAACTGGTTTGTAACCTCCCATTGGAATATAGCTCATGCTTTCAGCTCCACCGGCGATAATACAATCGGCCATTCCACTTTGGATTTTAGCCGAAGCAATTGCGATAGTTTCCAGTCCGGAAGCACAATAACGGTTAACCGTCATTCCGGGAACCTTATCGGTGTCTAGACTCATTAATGAGATTAAACGCCCAACGTTAAGGCCTTGCTCTGCTTCTGGCATCGCATTCCCTACAATTACATCATCGATCCTGGTTTTATCAAAATCGGGTAATTGCTTCATCATATATTCTATGGTTTCTGCAGCCAGATCATCTGGGCGCTTAAACCTGAACACCCCACGGGGAGCTTTCCCCACGGCCGTTCTGTATGCTTTTACTATGTATGCTGTTTTGTTCATTATTCTAAATTTTGAATTTTAAATTTCGAATGATTATTCATTCAAAATTCAACATTTATAATTCTTAATTTCTTAGTGGTTTCCCTTTCTTCAACATATGTTGAAGTCGTTCCAGTGTTTTGCGTTCTCCTGTTAGGGAAAGGAAAGCCTCTCTTTCCAGGTCTAACAAGTATTGTTCGCTTACCATTTGTGGTTCAGATAGATCACCACCGGCCATTACATAAGCCAGTTTGTTAGCGATCTTTTTATCATGGTCACTAATATATTTCCCGGCGTTCATTTGATCGGTTCCTACTAAGAAAGCTCCCAAGGCTTGTTTTCCAAGCACTTTTATATCGGTACGGTGAATTGGTTTTGTATATCCATTCTCTGCCATCAACAAAGCGTGTTTCTTGGCGATTGTTAATTGGCGTTCTTGATTCACTACCACGATATCTTTTCCTTTTTGAAGGATATTTAAATCAAAAGCTTCGTGGGCCGAAGTGGAAACTTTTGCCATCCCTATGGTTAAGAAATGTTCTCTTAATCGGTTTAATTCAACATCATCCTTTTCAAAAGTATCGGCTGCACGAACGGTCATTTCTTTAGAACCACCTCCGCCGGGAATTACCCCAACGCCAAATTCAACCAAACCAATATAAGTTTCGGCTGCAGCTACCACTTTATCGGCGTGTAGTGAAAGCTCACATCCGCCACCCAAAGTCATTGAATGGGGTGCAGCAACTGTTGGAATAGAGGAGTAGCGCATACGCATCATTGTATCCTGGAAATATTTAATCGCCATATTTAGCTCTTCATATTCTTGCTCCACAGCCATCATAAAGATCATCCCAATGTTGGCGCCAACAGAAAAGTTCTTCCCGTTATTTGCGACTACTAATCCCTGGTAATCTTTTTCGGCCATATCTATGGCTTTATTGATACCGTCTAAAACATCACCCCCAATGGCGTTCATTTTACTGCGGAACTCCACATTTAAAATTCCATCACCAAGATCTTCAACCACAACACCGCTGTTGCTGAAAACTTCTTTTGATTCACGAATGTTATCTAAAATGATAAATGCATCCTGACCAGGAATTTTCGTGTAATCTTTTTTCTGAATATCGTAATAATAGGTATTACCTTCTTTTACAGTGTAAAAAGAGTCTTTCCCATTTTCCAACATCTCGTTCACCCAGGCCGCCGGTTCTTTACCTTCTGCTTTCATCATCTCAACACCTTTTTTTACGCCAAGAGCATCCCACATTTGGAATGGGCCGTGCTCCCAACCAAATCCGGCTTTTACACCATCATCGATTTTATAAAGTTCGTCTGAAATTTCTGGAATTCGGTTAGAAACATAAGCGAATAATGCTGCAAAGTTCTTACGGTAAAATTCACCGGCTTTTCCTTTATCACCAACTAAAATTTCATAGCGGTCTTCCAGGTTATCTATAGTTTTAGTTTGTTCCAGCACATCGAATTTCGCGCTTTTTCTATCGCGATATTCCATTTTATCTAAGTCTAAAGACTTGATCTCACTGGAGCCATCCTCTTTCTTTACTTTTTTATAAAATCCGGTATTGTTAGTCTTGCTACCCAGCCATTCGTTATCCATCATCGTCTCGATAAAATCTGGTAAAGCAAAAAGATCGTTCGCTTCATCGTCTGGAACACCTTTATGAAGTCCGTTAGCTACGTGTACCAGAGTATCTAAACCAACTACATCTACCGTACGGAAAGTCGCCGATTTCTGGCGACCAATTACCGGCCCGGTAAGTTTGTCTACTTCCTCTATGGTCATATCCATATCTTTAACCATATGGAAAAGACTCATAATACTGAAAATACCAATTCGGTTACCAATAAATGCCGGAGTATCTTTAGCTAATACCGATTTCTTACCAAGGTATTTTTCGCCGTATTCATTAAGAAACTCAAGAACTTCCGGTTTGGTGTCTGGTCCCGGGATAATTTCAAATAATTTCAGGTAACGTGGCGGGTTAAAAAAGTGCGTTCCGCAGAAATGCTGCTGAAAATCTTCGCTTCTTCCTTCATTCATTTGCTGAATAGGAATCCCCGAAGTATTGGATGTAATTAAGGTTCCTTTTTTACGGTGTTTTTCCAGTTTTTCAAACACCTGTTGTTTAATATCCAGGCGTTCTACTACTACCTCAATAATCCAATCTACCTCAGAAACTTTAGAAATATCATCTTCCATATTTCCGGTTTCTATACGATTGGCAAAATCTTTATGATAAATAGGAGAGGGCTTGGATTTTAAAGAAGCTTGCAAAGATTCATTTACCAGGCGGTCTCTAACTTCCTTATCTTCTAAAGTGAGTCCTTTTTTCTTCTCTTTCTCATTAAGTTCCCGCGGGACGATATCCAGCAAGAGAACTTCTACGCCAATATTGGCGAAGTGGCAGGCAATACCGCTTCCCATAATTCCGGAACCGATTACCGCTACTTTATTAATTCTTCTCTTCATAATTTTTATCTGGTTTTACTATAAGGTTTTCGATTATTAACTTAATTGTACAGGTTTGTGAACCTGCGAGGTCTATTCAATTTTAATTTCTTCTTTATAAATTTTCTTTTCAGAAATAAGATTTAAAATTGTATTAGCTACCTCTGTAAAGGTTTTTAGATCTTCTTCTGAAACATTTTCCTTTACGGCTTCATCAAAGCGTAGAACCACTTTTTTGGAATATTCCCGCATTTCCCGGCCAAAATCGGTTAAATAGATAAGGACGCTGCGACCATCTTTTGGGTTTTTTTTACGCAGAATTAATCCTTTATCTTCCATAGTTTTAAGGATTCGGGATAAGCTTGTAGCTTCCATTCCCATTTTAGGGCCAAGAGAGGTAGAAGGAGTTCCGTTTTCTGGGTCTATGCTTAAAAGTGCAAAACCGGTAGACATTGTACTGCCGGCCTTACCGGCTTCTTCATTATACATTTTTGATACCGCCATCCAGGTGGCACGTAAAACATAATCTATGGTCTTTTCCTTCATTTTTGAATGTTGATTCTCAAAGTTAAGAAAAATATATTATGCACGCATAATAAAATAGAATAAATAATCAGGACATTCTATTATTTGAGCAAGTTTATGAGAAATGCATAAAAAAACCCTTCGAAAAGAAGGGTTTTAACTTAAGTTATAAATAATCTGTAATTATGAAGGTCTATATATTTTCTCGTATAATTTCATATAACGGTCTTTAATATTTCTACGTTTTAATTTCATGGTAGGAGTAAGGTGACCTTCTTCAATTCCCCAAACTTCCGGGGTAAGTTCAACAACTTTTACGCGTTCCCATTTCCCAAATTTCTCGTTATAAAAATCTACTTCTTCCTGGATACGGTTTTTAACCTGATCGTTTTCCGCAATAGCCTTTTCAGAGCCATCACCAATATCAATATTTTTACGTTTGGCCCATTCCTCAACAAACTCGAAATTTGGCTGAATAAGTGCTGCCGGCATTTTTTCGCCATCACCAATCACCATTATTTGTTCGATAAAACGAGATTGTTTCATCGTATTTTCAATAATTTGTGGGGCTACATATTTTCCTCCAGATGTTTTGAACATTTCCTTTTTACGATCGGTAATTTTTAGGAAACCATCTTTATCCAGCTCACCAATATCACCGGTATGGAAAAAATTATCGCCATTTAATACTTCTTTTGTTTTTTCTGGCTCTTTATAATAACCAAGCATCACGTTTGGTCCTTTCGCGAGAATTTCACCGTCTTCGGCAATTTTCACCGTTACATTATCTATAGGTTTTCCTACCGTTCCAATTCTGAAACCTTTATTTCTTTGATCGTTTACTGCAATTACCGGGGAAGTTTCGGTTAATCCATAACCTTCCATCACGGGAATATCGGCTGCGGCAAAAACACGGGCCAGGCGTGGTTGAAGCGCAGCAGATCCAGAAACTATCAATTCAATATTTCCGCCTAAACCTTCTTTCCATTTAGAGAAAATTAGTTTTCTGGCCAGTTTAAGGCGGGTTTCATACCACCATCCGTTTTGTCCGTATGGCTCATATTCTAAACCAAGCTCAACAGCCCAGAAAAATAATTTTTGCTTCACGCCACCAACAGTAGAACCTTTGGCAATAATTTTATCGTAGACTTTTTCTAAAAGTCTCGGAACCGCTGTGATTACGTGTGGTTTTACTTCCTTAAGGTTATCGCTAATTTTTTCTATAGATTCGGCAAAATGAATTGATACTGAATAATATTGATATAAATAAAGTATCATTCTTTCAAAAACGTGGCAAACGGGCAAGAAACTAAGCGCTACATAAGTTCCTCTCTCAAAAGGAACACGCTTAGAGCTATCCATTACATTACTCACGAGGTTATTGTGGGAAAGCATAACTCCTTTTGGCCTCCCGGTAGTTCCAGATGTATATATTAAAGTTGCAAGATCATCTGGCTTAACCGCTTTCTTTAACTGTTCAACCTCGTCCTGGTTGCTTTTATCGTCTCCCAGCTCTAATACTTCAGTCCAGTTTTTAGAACCTTCTATTTCATCAAAAGTATAAACCTCTTTAAGTTTGGTATCGTGTTTAATGGAATTTAGTTTATCCAGTACTTCTTTATCTGATACAAAGCAAAAAACGGCCTCACTGTGATCTAATACATATTGATAATCATCTTCAGAAATTGTAGGATAAATAGGTACAGTTTGCGCGCCTGTTTGCAAAACCCCAATATCCATTACATTCCATTCTGTACGGTTACTCGTAGAAATTATAGCAATTTTATCGTTTGGTTTTATACCCAATCGCAATAATCCACGGCTTATTGCATTTGCCTTATCAATATATTCCTGGGTGGAAAGTGCTTTCCATTCTCCATTATATTTTGTGACTAACGACTTATCTAAAGCGTGTTTTTCCAGTTGAAAATAAGGAAAGTCAAAAAGTCTTGTTGGTTTATCCATTTGGGTGTAGCATTATTATATACTTTGCAAAATAGCAAATTTGTAGCCTATTTCAAATTGAAATATTAAAATAAACAGAGATATATTACTAAGAATATAAATTCTTTAAAGAATATAGCTATTCTATTTATAACAGATTAATACCTAAAGGGCTATTTATTAAATTGATAATCATTGAATTAAAATAGAAACGCCCAACAATAAAAATATCATTGGGCGTTTAAATAATGCTGAAGAAAATTTATTTTTTATCTAACCATTTTCTGGCATTCACAAAGGCTTCAAGCCACGGGCTTACTTTATCGTCTTTCCTGTCTTTTGGGTAATAGGCCCAATTCCAGGGAAAGGTAGAGCGTTCTAAGTGCGGCATCATAACTAAATGTCTTCCGGTATCGTCGGTAAGTATAGCTGTATTGTGGTTAGAACCATTTGGATTGGCTGGATATTTATCATAACCATAATCTCCTACAATGTTATAATGTTCCTTTTTATAGGGAAAGCTGAATTTACCTTCCCCGTGAGCAGCCCAAATACCGAGTTTACTTCCGGAAAGTGTGGATAGCATCACCGATTTGTTTTCCATAATTTCTACGGAAGTAAAATTACATTCAAATTTATGCGATGCATTATGAAGCATTTTTGGTTTCTTTTCGTGGTCTGGATTTATTAATCCTAACTCAATAAAAAGCTGGCAACCGTTACATACTCCAAGCGATAAGGTATCTTCTCTTTTAAAGAAATTATCTAAAGCATTTTTAGCTTTTTCGTTATATAAGAAAGCCCCTGCCCAGCCTTTTGCACTTCCCAAAACATCTGAATTTGAGAATCCTCCTACGGCTGCTATAAATTGAATATCTTCCAGGGTTTCCCTGCCCGAGATTAAATCGGTCATATGTACATCTTTAACCTCAAAACCGGCAAGATGCATTGCGCGGGCCATTTCACGTTCAGAATTAGAACCTTTTTCACGAATAATCGCAGCTTTAATAGCTTTGGTAGGCTTCTCCAATAAATCAGATTGAAATGGAAGCTCACCGGTAAAACCATAAGGAAATTTAAATTCTAATGGTTGATTCTTATAATTATTGAAACGCTCTGTAGCCTTATCTACACCGCTTTGTTTCTGGTCTAAAAGGAAAGAAGTTTTATACCAAACATCCCGCATCTCAGGAATATTAAAACTCAGGTTTTCTGCACCGTTTTTAATTTTTAACTCGTTTCCTTCCGTTACTTTTCCAATTTTAAAGAATTCAACATTATTATCAGTAAGTACTTGTTCAGCGGTTTCATCTTTTGCCTGGAAAACTATTCCGCAGTTTTCATTAAATAATAATTTTACGCTGTCTTTTTCATTCAAGCCGGTAAGGTCTAAATCTGCGCCAAGATTAGTATCGGCAAAACACATTTCAAGAAGCGTAGTGATTAATCCCCCAGAAGCAACATCGTGCCCGGCCAGGATTAAATCCTGCTTAATTAATGCCTGAATATTATAAAAAGCATCAGCGAATCTTATATGATCTTTTATAGTTGGAACTTCTGTCCCGACTTTATTTAGAATTTGCGCAAAAGAAGATCCGCCAAGCTTAAAATTATCCTGCGATAAATTAATGTAATAAATATCACCTCCCCCGAGGCTTCGTGGCTGCAAAACCGGCTCAACTACTTTAGTAATATCGTCACAATGCCCGGCAGCTGAAATGATAACAGTTCCCGGCGAAAGTACTTCACCGTCTTTATAGCGCTGCTTCATAGAAAGTGAATCTTTTCCAGTAGGAACATTTATTCCCAGGGAAATCGCAAAATCTGAAACGGCACGCACTGCTTCATAGAGCCTGGCATCTTCGCCTTCGTTATTACAGGGCCACATCCAGTTTGCCGAAAGCGAAACCGATTTTAAACCTTTCTCTAGCGGAGCCCAAATAATATTTGAAAGCGCTTCCCCAATAGAGTTTTTAGAACCCGCCACGGGATCTACCAAAGCCGAAACAGGCGAGTGACCAATAGAAGTGGCCACGCCTTCTTTCCCATTATAATCCAGCGCCATTACCCCGCAATTGTTTAGCGGAAGTTGCAATGGCCCGGCAGTTTGCTGTTTTGCAACGCGGCCGGTTACACAACGGTCTACCTTGTTGGTTAACCAGTCTTTACAAGCAACAGCTTCTAATTGAAGTACCTGGCTTAAATAATCTTTTATATCTGCTGAAGAATATTCTAAATCCTCGTAAATACGTTTTACCGAAGTATCGGTCATTATGGTTTTTGGAGAGCTGCCAAACATATCTGAAAGTGCCAGGTCCATAGGCTTTTTACCCGATTTTGAACCTTCAAAAGTAAATCTATGATCGCCGGTAACATCACCAACCTGGTAAATAGGAGAGCGCTCACGTTCTGAAACCCTGCGAAGAATTTCATAATTTTTACCGCCAATAACCAGTCCCATTCGCTCCTGCGATTCGTTTCCTATAATTTCTTTAGCTGAAAGAGTTGGGTCGCCAACCGGTAATTTATCTAAATCTATTTTTCCACCGGTTTCTTCTACCAGTTCGCTAAGGCAGTTTAAATGTCCTCCTGCACCGTGATCGTGAATGGAAACTATAGGGTTTTCTTCGCTTTCTACCATTCCGCGCACTGCGTTAGAAGCTCGTTTTTGCATTTCGGGATTGGCTCTTTGTATAGCGTTTAATTCTATTCCGCTACCTAATTCCCCGGTATCGGCAGATGAAACGGCGGCACCGCCCATTCCAATTCGGTAATTTTCACCACCAAGAATTACTATTTTATCTCCTTTTTTAGGAATATCTTTTTGTGCCTGGCTGGCTTTCCCGTAACCAATTCCGCCAGCTAGCATAATTACTTTATCGTAACCTAATTTTCTATTGTGCTCAGTATGTTCAAAAGTAAGTACCGATCCTGAAATTAAAGGTTGTCCAAATTTATTTCCAAAATCTGAAGCCCCGTTAGATGCTTTTATCAAAATATCCATAGGAGTTTGGTACAACCAATCGCGTTCTTTCATTCCATTTTCCCATTTCCGGTCTTTATCCAGCCTGGAATAAGAAGTCATATAAACCGCGGTTCCGGCTAAAGGCAAAGAACCTTTTCCGCCGGCAAGCCTGTCACGAATTTCACCACCGCTTCCGGTTGCTGCACCATTAAATGGTTCTACCGTGGTTGGGAAATTATGCGTTTCAGCTTTTATAGAAATTACCGAATCAAAATCTTTATTTTCATAATATTCTGGAACATCAGGACGTTTTGGTGCAAACTGCTGTACTCGCGGACCATTTATAAAAGCAACATTATCTTTATAAGCCGAAACAATTTCGTTAGGATTTTCTTCAGAAGTTTTTCTGATCATTTTAAACAGCGAGTTTGGCTTTTCCTCTCCATCTATCACAAAAGTACCATTGAAAATTTTGTGGCGACAATGCTCAGAATTCACCTGGGAGAATCCAAAAACTTCAGAATCTGTGAGTTTTCGGCCTAATTTATCGGCTAAGCCCTGTAAATAAGCAACCTCTTCTATATTAAGTGCGAGACCTTCCTGCTGGTTATATGCTGCAATATCATCAATTTCAATAATAGGTTCAGGATTGATATGAATATCAAAAATATCCTGGTCTAAACCTTCGTATTTTTGAGAGAGCATGGGATCAAAATCGTGAAAATTCTTATCTATTCGCAAGAATTCTTCAATTCTAATAATGCCATTTATTCCCATATTTTGGGTGATCTCTACCGCGTTGGTACTCCAGGGTGTGATCATTGCGGCACGGGGACCAACAAAAAAATCTGCCAGAGCAGATTTATTAATTTGTTGTGTATTCCCAAAAAGCCAGTTTAATTTAGTAATGTCTTGCGCCGTAAGATTAGTATGCGTTTCTACCGCAAAAACCTTGGTGGATTGGTCTCCAAAGAAAAGGATCATTCTATGTTGTTTTGTGTTGTTCGCGAAAAGACAAATTTAGGTTTTTTAAAGGAAATATTTTAGGAACTTAGTGCAGAAAATATTGTGGAGGTTTTGCCACGAATTCACGAACCGATTTTTAGTTTTAAGGATTACTCTTTTAAAAGTACTGGCATTGTGAAGGAGTCTTTTTAGACGACTGCGGCAATCTGTACTTTTTCAAATAAGTTCCTTTTAAAATAGGCGGGTTACTAAACTAAAAGATTGCCCGCTCGTCCTGCGTTCGCAATAGCATAACTCCTTTCGTAGTTTAATAACTACCCAAATCTTCAACATTATCCATTTCCAGAAATTCCCAGTCATTGGGATTGTATTCAAGAGAAGGTTCTCTTATGGATTTTTTTCTTCTTAAAGTTTGATCTTTGGCAAAATCTTCATCGCTATCAAGATTTCCAATAACATCTATTAACTCCCCGTTTTTGAAAAGCCCTACAGGATCGTTACCGTTAAAATCTAAAGGTGCGCCGGCTTTTAATTGATTGGATCCTGAAATAATTTTAGAAATAGGAGCCGATTCATTTCCTATTACAAAAGTTTTTTCGTGTGCTAAGTTACCTGCAAGTAAAACTTCACCCATCCAATCGCCGGTTCCATTAGACTGTTTTTTAATGGAATAAATTTTAGTTTCCAGGTTAATATTTTCTCCGGTAAGATTTACAATTTCCAGCGCTTTATTATAAGAAGTACCTTCTACATATTCTGAAAAGAAGATTTCAGTAGAAAAATTATTTTCTTCCGGTTTTTCTTCAGGAATTGAGGTATCGTCTTCTGAACAGGAATAAAAAAGTATAAGAAGAAATAAAAAGTAGTAATTTTTCATCAAAAAAATCAATTTCAGGAAAAATAGCGGGATTTTACCTGAAATTGATTCATTCTAAAAATTTGGGGAGAAACCCTTAAGCCTTTTTTTCTAAAAGTGCCATGTAGAATCCGTCAAAACCGGTTTCAGAAGAAAGCAGGGTTTGATCTCTAAGCAATCTGAATTTTTTTCCTTCTTCAGTATTTTTTAGAAAATTTTCTACTTGCTTTTCATTTTCAGAAGGTAAAACCGAACAGGTTGCGTAAACCATTTTTCCTCCCGGTTTTACTATACGGGAATAGGTTTCAATTATTTCGGCCTGGGTTTTTATAAGATTGTCTATAAATTCAGGTTGCAATTTCCATTTAGCATCCGGATTTCGGCTTAACACTCCGAGGCCGCTACATGGGGAATCTATAAGCACACGATCTGCAGTTCCGTAAAGTTTCTTGATCACTTTTGTGCTGTCTATGGCACGTGGATCTATATTATGGGCACCTGCACGCTTGGCGCGGCGTTTAAGTTCTTTGAGTTTATTTCCGTAGATATCGGTAGCAATAATTTGGCCTTTGTTCTCCATTAAAGCAGCGAGGTGAAGTGTTTTACCACCGGCACCAGCGCAAGTATCTACCACGCGCATCCCGGGTTCTACCTCCAGAAATTCGGCTACTACTTGCGAAGAAGCATCCTGAACTTCAAAAAAGCCATCTTTAAAAGCCTGGGTTCTAAAAACGTTACCGCGTTCTTCCAGTTTTAAAGCGTCTTTATATCCTTTTATAGGTTCGGAAATAATTTCTTCGTTTTTAAGAACGCTGCGTAAATTATCTTTACTTGTTTTTAAGGTATTAGCTCGAAGAATAACGGGCGCCTGTTGATTTAGCGCTGCGATTTCTTTATCCCACACCTTTTCACCAAGTTCTTTTACTCCAAGCTCATCCATCCAATCTGGAATAGATTCGCGGTATTTTCTAATTTTACTTAAGCTATCAAATTTTCCTTTAATTCTTCGGGTAGGTGTGCCGGCAAATTGAGGCCAGTCTGGGAGCGCAATTCCGCGCAAGGTAGCCCACACGGTAAATAATCTAAATAAATTTTCACGATCATACGGCTCTTTAACTTCAGCAATTTCAGCATAAAGTCTTTTCCACCGAACAATATCGTAAACGGTTTCAGCAATAAAACTACGATCGCGAGATCCCCAGCGCTTATCGCGTTTCAGGGTTTGCTCTATAACCTTATCGGCATATTTATTATTGTTGAATATTTCATTTAAGGCATCTATGGTGGCAAAAACCAAATTCCTGTGTAACCGCATAACTAAATTTTGAATTTGCAAAGGTAATTTTTTTAGTCGACAATCGAGGTTTAATTGCTTCAAGGCCTGGCTACATATTAAATAATAAGTTTTAGGGCGCTTTATAAGCTCACAATAGGCTGTTTTGCTGCGGAAAAAATTATATTTGATTTGATAATTGAGATGAAATAGTATAAACCCTGTCTCGAGATCACCATATATTTTTTAGAAGAGCCTTTTAGGTTTGTGCCGAAGTAATTTTTTTAACCAGAATATTTAAATTCAACTTATGAACAGAATTCTATTGTTATGCCTTTTTGTAATTTTTAGTGCCTGTAAAAATGAAAAACAAGCGGAAAAAGAAAACCGGGTACAACCTGAAATAGAATATACTTCAGTAACTATAGAACCTATTCTGGAAAATGATTCCTTGAGTATTAGAGCTATTGAGATAATTGGGAATAACCTGGCTTTCGCGGCCAATAGTGCCACTTTTGGGATGTATGATTTTAATAATAAAAGCTGGCGAACCAATACTCAAAAATACGATACACTGGTGCCCGAATTTAGAGCAGTAGCTTCTACAAATAACGATTTTTTTATGTTGAGCGTTGGAAGTCCCGCTTTACTTTATAAAACCGGAGATTCTGGAGCGATGGAATTAGTTTATAAAGAAGAGCACGAAAAAGCTTTTTATGATGCCATGGCTTTTTGGAATAATGAGGAAGGAATTGCAATGGGTGACCCAACTGATAATTGTATTTCAATAATTATAACCCGCGACGGTGGTAAAACCTGGGAAAAGTTAAACTGCGATGTTTTGCCTGAAGTTATAGCAGGAGAAGCTGCTTTTGCAGCGAGTAATTCTAATATAGCTATTGAAGGAGATAATACCTGGATTTTAACCGGGGGAATGAAATCCCGAATTTATTTCTCGCCAGACAAAGGGAAAACCTGGGAAGTTTATAATACTCCTTTAATAGATGGGGAAGCAACAACCGGCGGATATAGTATGGATTTTTATGATGAAAACTTCGGAATTATTATAGGGGGTGATTATACCAAACCCGATGGAAATACCGGGAATAAAGCTATTACCAAAGATGGTGGCAAAACCTGGGAATTAATTGCAGAAGGGCAGGAGCCAGGATATAAAAGTAGTGTGAGGTTTGTGCCTAATAGTGGAGGAGAAAAAATAATTGCCACTGGTTTCAGCGGAATTTCATATTCTAAAGATTCTGGTAAAACCTGGGAAGAAATTTCTAAAGAAGGTTTTTATACCTTAAGATTTAGAAACGACTCAGTGGCGTATGCTGCAGGAAAAGGTAGGATTGCGAAGCTCAATTTTACTCGATAATCGAGATTTAAATATTCTGAGGCTCATCTTGATTGGAAGAATAATCAATGCTAAACCCTGCAAACTTATCCGTTGAGAGCTTGAATTTAAAAAGAATCCCGGAAGGCCAAAACCTACCGGGATGCTAACTAACTACTAACTAACCAAAAAACTAACTTTTAAGACTCAACAGGTGAGATTTTTATTGCCCAACCAGGATTTTTGCTTTATTATTCCTGATTTTCGCGATCTTTTCTAGATCGGTATTCTTTAATCAATTTTTTATGAAATTCGTCTTCCAGTTTATGAAGTTTAATAATTTCCTGGGAAGACATTATTTCTTTCAAATCTTTGAAAAGCTTCTCTTTAAGAACATAATCCTGCCTTTCTATAATAACGTATTCTTTTAGCATTTCCTCGGCCTCATCTTCAGAAATACATTCTAAATTAGGCAAATCTCTATGCTCTCGTTTTCTCAATTCGTGCAATTCAGACTCATATTCATTATAAATTGGCCAAAATTTTTGGGCTTTTTGTTTATCCAGGTTTAACTCCTGGGTAAAAAAAGCAGTTTTTAATTCCTTTATTTTCTCTCTATGAGATTCACTTCTGTCCTGGGACTGCATTTCCCACAATCCAGAAAACATTAATAATATTATAAGTAGGTTTTTCATATTAATCTTCATCTAAAATATAAAGCGGATCTTCTAAATTTTCATCAAGATAATTCTTCATCGCATTAGAATTTACAGTATTTAGATCTGCATCATCAATAATATATCCTTGCTGAAAAATATAATTTGAAATTTCACTTGTAGAAAATTCTATGTTATTATTGTCTATATAATTTTCCATCACTGAAAGTTCTACATTGTCCCAGCTTGTTTGCGTTTCAGGGTTAATGTAAAAAGTACTGGCAAAAGCAATTACAATTGCGGCGATACTTGCAGCATAAAGAAATGCTTCTTTGGTAAATAATTTTCTAACCCTGGGTTCCGGTTTAGTTGCTTTTTTAAGAATTTCGTCTTCCAGGCCATCAAAATATCCAATTGGTGCAGTGAAACCAGCAGATTTTTTTTCTCCCAGAGTTTCTGAAAGTTTCACCATATCTAACAAATCCTCTTCTAAACTCTCAAAATAGTTTGCTGGGGTCTTAAAGCCTGATTTTTGATTATATGATATTTTTTCTTTCTTCATTTGCTTATTTGACTATGAAAAGTACAAAAGGTTTAATTGGTTTTTAAGTATTCCTCAATTTTTTTAGCCGCGTGGTGGTATGATGCCTTTAGCGCTCCCTCACTGGTTTCAAGTATTTCTGCCATTTCCCGATATTTTAATTCTTCAAAATATTTCATATTAAAAACCTGTTGTTGTTTAGCTGGGAGACTGGCAATTGCTTTTTGCAACTTTAACTGAATTTCATCTCCTTCAAAATAAACATCGCTCTCTAAATTGGAAATTAGTTGTTGCTGTAAATCTTCTGAAGTGATGTGATTGCGTTTAGCGCGTTTATTTAAAAAGCTTATAGATTCGTTGGTGGCTATGCGATACATCCAGGAAAATAATTTACTTTCTCCTTTAAAATTATGGATATTTCTAAAAATTTTGATAAAAGTATTCTGAAGCACATCATGCGCATCCTCATGGTCTTTCACCATGTTACGAATGTGCCAGTATAAACGCTCCTTATATAAAGATACCAATTCCTTAAAAGCTTCAGAAGAAGTCTTTTTATCCTGTAAGCGTTTAATAAGTAGATCTTCGGACGTTTTCAAAGGGATACTTGTCTTAATTTTCATGTGGAATCCCGTGTAGCGGAAGCCAAAGGTAATTAAAACTTTATTCTTCTTAAAGTCAGCGAGTAAAAGAATTCGATCCTAATTTTCGAATAAGCCAAATCTCTGTATAATCGATAAAATGCATAAAAATCAGTTAAAATGCACTTTTTGTTTGGTGAATTGATTTCTCTAATCTATATTTACAGTATCAAAATGATTTAATCTTTTTTGCCCCAATTGAAAACGAATTAAATCTATTATTCTTAGTTGCCCCACAATGAGAATAATTTTTAAAAAAGGATGAAGTTTACTTCGTCCTTTTTTTATGCCTATAAATGAGGGCATGTGAAAGTTATGCTAAAAGTGCTTAATAATTGTATTATGGCAAAAAAATATGTATATTTTTGCTAAATAAAAACAATTACTATGAGAAATTTACTTATAATTCCGATTATGCTATTATTTGCCTTTCAAGTAGAGGCACAAAACCAAACTGAACCGGTAACGGTAGGAGATGTATTAGTGATTAATCAAACTGAAAATCAGGATTTTAAATCTTTAGATTTACCTAAAGCTAATTTCATTATTAAAAAAGGTGGAATTGCAAACTATAAGAGCCTGAATGGGAATAGAGTAGAAGTAACTGCAGTGGAAACAAATGATGCAGGTGAAACTACTGTTAAATTGAAAAGAGAAGATGGGAGAAAATTCTTTAGAACCCATACTACGATTAGCGCTAATATAGATGAAGCTCTTGAAAATGGAGAGTTGATTTTATAAAAAAAATATCTAAAAATTTAAAAAGCTGTCTGAGATTTTCTTTGACAGCTTTTTTTTTGTGCCTTAATCAAAAGATTGCATTTCTACCAACTTTTGATAGGTGCCTTTTTGGGCGAGTAATTCCAGGTGTTTGCCCTGCTCTACAATTTCGCCCCGGTGTAGTACAATAATTTTATCTGCATTTTGTATGGTAGAAAGTCTATGGGCGATAACTATAGAAGTTCTGTTCTTCATCATATTTTCCAGGGCTTTTTGCACCAGTTTTTCGCTTTCGGTATCCAGGGCAGAGGTAGCTTCATCAAGAATCATAATGGGTGGATTTTTAAGTACCGCCCGGGCAATTGAAAGTCTTTGTTTTTGGCCGCCACTTAATTTATTACCACTATCGCCAATATTTGTTTCCAGGCCTTTGGGAAGTTCCTTTACAAATTCCCAGGCATTGGCAACTTTTAAAGCTTCAATAATTTCCTCTTCGGTAGCATTGTCTTTCCCTAATCCAATATTATTTTTAACTGTATCATTAAAAAGAATAGAATCCTGGGTAACAAGTCCCATTAAGTTTCTTAGCGATTTTTTGGTGATTCCTTTAATGTTATGTCCATCTAGTTTAATATCACCTTCGTTAACGTCGTAAAAACGAGTTATTAGGTTTGCGATCGTAGATTTCCCGCTACCAGATTGACCTACCAGAGCAACCATTTTCCCTTTTTCTACCTGCATAGAAAAATTCTTAAGTACGTTTTCTTTTTCGTACCTAAAATTGATATTATCTACTTCAATGCTGTTTTCAAAACTCTCTTTCTTTATGGCATTTTTATCATCCTTTATTGTTGATTCGGTTTCTAGGATTTCTAAAATTCGTTCGGCACTGGCATTTCCTTTTTGAATAGAGTAAGTAGCTTTGGAAATTGCTTTTGCCGGCGTTAGAATATTATAAGTTAATACCAGAAATCCTATAAAAGTTGAGGCGTCCATAGTATTATCAATCAACACCATTCTTCCACCAAACCATAAAATTATAGTGATTACCACCACACCCAAAAACTCACTCATAGGTGAGGCGAGGTTCTGGCGGTGTAAAAGCGTATTTAAAATTCGGTTTAATCGGCCGGTGCTGTCATAAAATTTCTTTTTAAATTTATCTTCAGCATTAAAACCTTTAATGATTTTTAAGCTTGAAAGTGATTCTTCTACAATGGTTAGAAAGTTTGCATTCTCCTGTTGTGCCTGGGTAGATTGAGATTTTAATTTCTTTCCAATAGAAGAAATCAATAAACCTGAAAGTGGTAAAAATACCAACACAAATAGCGTCAATTTCGGGCTAAGCGCGATCATTGCTACCAGGGTAAAAATCAAAGTAAGCGGTTCTTTTACAAAAAGCTCCAGCATACTTAAGAATGAAGTCTGAATTTCCTGAACATCACTGGTAATTCTGGAAATAAAATCTCCTTTTCGTTTTTCAGAAAAGAAGGAAACCGGTAATTCTACAATTTTATCATAGATACGGTTCCTTATATCTTTAAGCATTCCGTTTCTAAGGTTGGCAATAAAATATAAAGCCAGGTAATTAAAAAAGTTCTTTAAAAAGAAAAGCACAATTACTGTAATACAAATACTTACCAAAGCAGCAATTTGGCCGTGTGCTTCTACCTGTTGATTCAGGAAAAAATTAGAATAATCGTTAGCAAAATCTTTTAGGCCACTAAACTCGCCATTCCATACCGGCCTGCTGCTAATTGGCTCTTCTTCCTGAAAAAGCACGCGCAGCATTGGAATAAAAGAAATAAACGCCAGGGTGCTAAAAAGCGCGTAAAAAATATTACTTATAATATTAAGTATCGCAAAACGCTTGTAGGGTTTTGCAAACTGAAGAATCTTTTTTAAATAGGTCATAGAGTAGAGCGCTTAGCCCAGTTGTAATTCGTTTTTAATGCGCTTTATCTTTTCGGCCAGCCTGGCATTTTCAGCATCAAAATTTTCTACTTTATCCAAATCTGAATTTACACTGAAGTAAAACTTGATTTTTGGCTCGGTACCACTTGGCCTTGCTGCTATTTTTGTCCCGTTTTCGGTATAGTAAATTAGTACGTTAGATTTTGGGATTTTAATCTCTTCTTCAATTTTATCCTGTAGGTTATTGGCTTTAGAGGTGTGATAGTCTTCAATAAGAACAACTTTTTCCCCATCGATTTCCTTCCACGGGTTTTCCCTTAAATCAATTAGCATCTGCTTGATTTCTGCTTCGCCCTCAATCCCTTTTTTTACTAAAGAAATTAGTTCTTCACGGTAAAGACCGTATTCGGTATAAAGTTTTAAAAGTTGTTCGTAGAAAGAGCTGCCTTCGGCTTTCATCTGTGCTGCGATCTCGCAGGCGAGTAGGGTAGCAGTAGCCGCATCTTTATCACGCACAAAATCGCCCACCATAAAACCGAAACTTTCTTCGCCCCCGCCAACATAATCAAGGTCTGGATTGTCTTTAATCAATTTGGCGATCCACTTAAAACCGGTTAAGACTTCGTGGTACTGAGCGCCAAAATCTTCTGTAATGTTTTTAAGCATAGGTGTAGAAACAATGGTAGAAGCCACAAAAGAATTAGCCGATAATTTACCCTGTTTCTTATGTTGTTCCAGCAAAAACCAGGTCATAACCAACATCGTTTGATTACCATTAAGCAGAATCATTTTTCCATTCAAATCACGAACTGCTACGCCAAGACGGTCGCCATCTGGATCGGTACCAATTACAATATCGGCATTTTTTTCTTCGGCCAGGTCTAATGCCATTTTTAAGGCTTCCGGTTCTTCAGGATTTGGCGATTTTACCGTTGGGAAATTTCCGTTAGGTTCTTTTTGTTCTTTAACAAGAAAAACATTTTTATAACCAGCTTTCTCTAAAATCTGCGGATTGGTTTTACAGGCCGTTCCGTGCAAGGAGGTGAAAACAATGTTTAAATTATCTTTCGCCGGGGCGGAAGTATTAAAACTTCCATTTTCAACTGAAGCTTTTTGAAATGCTTCATCTACTTCGGTATCTATTTTATGAATAAATTCCGGTTTGGCTTTAAAATTAACTTCTTCGTATTCTAAATTATTGATTATGTCTACAAGCTTGGTGTCTTGTGGCGGTACCAACTGGCCACCGTCCTGCCAATACACTTTATAACCGTTATATTCTGGCGGATTATGGCTTGCGGTAAGTACAATTCCCGCGTGGCAATCAAGATATTTCACCGCGAAAGAAAGCTCTGGGGTTGGCCTTAATTCTGAAAACAAATAAACCTCAATCTCGTTAGCCGAAAATACTTCAGCTACCATTTGCGCCAGTTCTTTAGAATTATTTCTACAATCGTACGCGATCGCTACTTTTAATTTTTCACCTTTAAATTCGGTTTTCAATAAATTAGAAAGTCCCTGGGTATTTTTTCCGAGGGTATATTTATTGATACGGTTGGTGCCTACACCCATAATTCCACGCATACCACCGGTTCCAAAAGCGGCATTCTTATAAAAAGATTCTTCCAGTTCAGCCGGATCGTTTTCAATTAGATGGTTAATTTCTTTGTGCGTGTCTACGTCAAATATATCAGTCAGCCAGGTTTTAGCCTTAGCCAGGATTTCTGGTTTATTTTTAGCCATAATTATAAGTTTAGAGAAACAAAAATAAGGATTAATGCCTTAATGGCATTATAAATTTGGCGTGGTTTTATTGATAAGGTAGCGTTCTTTTTCGCGTTTAGAGCGTAAAATAAGCTCACCCAGGAAACCTGCAAGAAACAATTGCGAACCAATTATCATTACCGCAAGAGCGATATAAAACCAGGGGTTTGAGGTTATCAAAACGTTAGGCAGGCCGTGATAAAGTTTGTAAAGTTTGGAAATACCAATCCAACCGGCCGAAAGAAAACCGAAAATAAACATTAAAACCCCTAAAGCCCCAAAAAGGTGCATAGGCCTGCGACCAAATTTCGAAAGAAACCAAATACTTATAAGATCCAGGAAGCCATTAATAAATCTTTCGGCGCCAAATTTTGTTTTTCCGTATTTACGAGCCTGGTGCTGAACTTCCTTTTCGGTAATTTTAGTAAAACCCGAATTTTTTGCAAGAACCGGGATATACCGGTGCATTTCGCCATAAATATCAATATTCTTTACAACCGCCTGTTTGTAAGCTTTAAGGCCGCAATTAAAATCATGCAGTTTTACGCCGGAAGTTTTTCTCGCTGCAGCGTTGAAAACTTTTGAAGGGATATTTTTGGTGACTACAGAATCGTAGCGCTTCTTTTTCCAGCCCGAAACCAGGTCGTAACCTTTTTCGGTAATCATTTTATAAAGTTCAGGGATTTCTTCTGGATTGTCTTGAAGATCGGCATCCATAGTGATAATAACATCTCCCTTAGCTCGTAGAAACCCCGCGTGAAGTGCCTGGGATTTCCCGTAGTTTCTATTGAATTTTATTCCCTTAACCGCCTGGTCATTTTCTGCCAGGGCTTCAATGGTTTTCCAGGAATTATCTGTACTGCCGTCGTCTATAAAAATGATCTCGTGTGAAAAGGAATTGGATCGCATTACTTTTGCGATCCAATTATATAATTCAGTTAAAGATTGTTCTTCGTTTAAAAGCGGAATAACGACGGAAATCTGCATTATTTTATTTCTATTGATGTGCAGGATTTTCTCTCTTTAGAATTAACCCTGTAATTAATGATATTATAAAGCCGAAAAATAAACTTCCTACTAGCGCCATAGTTGCAAAAAACCAGGGACTAGTAAACATTTTGGTCATTTCCAAAGCTTGATTTTGTTGAGATTCTGGCATATTTTGTTCTGCCATTTGTAAAACTGCCTGATCGTACATCATTTCTGAATACTCAGGATATACAAAGCTATAATGAATATAGGAATAAATTGCAGTAATTACTCCGCTTATTACGGCTACAGCTAATCCTACTTTTAAAGCTTCCTTTAGACTTAGAAAACCATTGTTATTTTGCTTGAATTTTTTAATAGCTAAAACAAAAATAGCAATTGAAACAAGAGTATTTATTACCCCGACCACCCAGTTATCCTGAGCTACATTAAAAACATAAATAAGAACCAGGGCTAAAATAGAGTAAATAGCAAGAACAAACCCGTAAGGATAGGCAACCGATTTAATTGAAGTAGAATTTTCCATAATTTAAGATTGTTTAGTTACAACCGGTTAGTAAGCAAATATAACAAAACGTTACATTGCAGAAGAATTAAAAATATTTTTGTCTATCCCTTGTTTTTATAATTGAATTACTTAAATTTGCACCTCGAAAATTAAAAGAACTAAAGCGATGAAGCAGGGAATCCATCCGGAAAATTATAGATTAGTAGCATTTAAAGATATGTCTAACGAAGATGTATTCATTACTAAATCTACCGCGAACACTAAAGAAACTATTGAAGTAGAAGGTACAGAGTATCCACTTATTAAGTTGGAAATCTCAAGAACTTCTCACCCATACTACACCGGGCAAACCAAATTGGTTGATAGCGCCGGGCGTATTGACAAGTTTAAAAACAAGTACAAGAAATTCAAGAAATAATTTTTTGTTATATATAATTTCAGAAAGTCGTCTTTTTTAAGGCGACTTTTTTTGTGCTTTACTTTTTATAATATATAAAGGTTTCAGGAAGAAGGAACTTATTTTTCACTTCATTTTTCAAGTTAAAAGCCCGTAGACTTGCGTCAAGTGAGTTTATTTGTATTTTTGAAACCTAAATTTGTGCGGATGAATTATATATTATTTGACGGTTCTGCCAGGAACCGCTTACTCCCTTTTACCTTTACGCGGCCTGTAGCCGATATTAGAGTTGGTATTCTTACAATTCGGGAAAAATGGGAGTTCCTTTTAAAATCTACCACTTCTACAGTTACCGAAGATTATTTAGCCGAAAAATGGCCAATGGTAGAATTGGAAGAAAACATAATGATAAATGCTTCTTTTCTTCCTAATCCTGGATTTTTGCAACAAATAAAAAGCCTAAAACCAAACCAGGCAATCTTTCATCAGGAAGATATTGTTGCTTTTCACGCTTACGAAGATCAGGAAGTAGCTTTAGAGGACTATGAGCAAATAGAGTTGGCCGATGGGGTAATTCAAATAAATAATTCCTGGGATATTTTTTCAAAAAACGGGGAAGCTATAGAAGCCGATTTTGAAATTATAACCAAAGGCAGAAAATCTCAGCCCATCCACGAATCGAATTACGTAAAAAATCCCGAAAAGATTTTTATAGAGGAAGGAGCCGAAGTGGAGAATTGTTCATTAAACGCTTCCACCGGGTCCATTTATATAGGGAAAGATGCAAAAGTACTGGAAGGCAGCCTTATAAAAGGAGCTCTCGCAGTTTGCGAAGGTGCTTTGGTGAAAATGGGTGCTAAAATTTATGGTCCAACAACGTTGGGGCCTGGATGTCGTGGTGGCGGAGAAATAAATAATGCAGTGCTTTTTGCGAATTCCAATAAAGGTCACGACGGATATTTAGGAAATTCGGTTTTAGGGGAATGGTGTAATTTGGGTGCCGATACCAACAATTCCAACCTGAAAAATAATTATGCTGAAGTGCGTATTTGGGATTACGAAACTGAAGGTTTTGCTAAAACCGGATTGCAATTTTGCGGATTAATGATGGGCGACCATAGTAAATGCGGAATTAACACGATGTTCAATACCGGGACGGTTGTGGGCGTAAGTTCAAATATCTTTGGAGCCGGGTTTCCTCGAAATTTTGTACCCAGCTTCAGTTGGGGTGGCAGCGCCGGGATGACGGTTTACAAAACCGAGAAAGCCTTTGAGGTTGCTGAAATTGTTATGAACCGCCGGAACTTGGAATTTTCAGAAGAAGATAAAAAAATACTTGAACACGTTTTTGAGGAAACCAGTAAGTGGAGGCGAGGGTAGTTGATAGAACAAAACTTTCCAAAAGAATATTAATAAAGGCTATCTGAAATATCTTTAAGTCGTCATCCTGAATTTATTTCAGGATCTAAGTTGGTTGAATTTGCAACGTGTTAGAAGCTGAAACAAGTTCAGCTTGACGTAAATTAGATATTTCAGATAGCCTTTTATTTCATTAAAACTTATTTACTTCTATTTTTAAGAATCCTTCCTAAAAAACGTAGCTTCATAAGTATTGCTATTCCCCACATTATCGGTTACAATAATTTTTAATTGGTTTTCGGTATCGGTTACAATACCATCACTAAAATCGTGGGTTAGCGTATTGTTTTTATACTCATATTCCATAAGAATAAATTTCCCGTTTACCGTAGCTCGATAGCTTTTAATCCCTGAGAGATCATCGCTAATTTTCACCTGTAAAGTATTGTTGCTGGAAATCCACTGGCCATCATTAAAATTGGTAGGCCATATTTTTGGAGGTGTAACATCTGATGCCAGGGTATATTCTCCAAAAGTTCTTGTACCGGTAGTGAATCGGTTTGCTTTTTTGTAGGTAGAAGAATAATTAGGGCGGTTTCCATAACCTAATCTTGCGATAAAAAGTTTTTCCTTTTCTTCAGCTGAATATTCACTAACGTCAAAACCTATAGTGATATTTTTATGAAGCGGGGTGTGGTCTTCATGAACTTTCACTTTGTCTTCTCCAAATTCAATATCTAAATAGGTGTCGCTATAAAGACTTCCTTTGGGGATATAGATATCCATTCCATTAGCTTCGGCAGCGAAAGGCTGATTTGCCTGTGCAAAATAATCGGTTTTATCTTCTTTTTTAGGCGGAATATCGTTTCGTTGAACTCCCTGGATAGGAATTCTTATCACGCGCTGGTTTCCGGCAAAGTCGCTCACTTTTATGGTGTAATTGTAATTAAGGCTATCCTGAATATGTAACTCTCCCTTATTTACTACATCTTCGTACAGGCTTAGCGGATTTCCTTTTTCAACAAAAAGTTTTTGAATTCGTTTTCGGTTTTTGCTATAATATTCATAATCGATTAACTGGTTAAGGTGACGGGTTTCAGCAAAAGAAAAACGCTTAAAGGGTAAGGTTAATATACGATCGCCATTTAGCTCAGCTTCAATTTGATAGACTCCGTTTCGGTTAGGAGCCCCATCTTGCTGATCTACAGATGAAATACCAAAGCCAATATTTCCGCAGGCATCAATTTCGCTTGCAATATAACTACCATCTTCAAGTGGTGTAAGGTTTATTTTTTGTCGCTCCCGGGAATTATTTATGTGTGCTTCTTCGTCTAAAGGATAAGCATACAATCCGTCAATTATGGGTGCTCTATTATCTTCAATATTTATCCCAAAAAGTTTAGGATTCATAGGTCGTTGGCTGCCATCACGAATTTCAAAATGAAGGTGAGGGCCACCGCTGCCACCCGTATTTCCACTAAAGGCAATAAGTTCATTGGCTTCTACCGGTAATTCTCCAGCTTCAGGAAAGAGCTCTATTTCGTATGTTTCGTTTGCGTATTGGCGCTTTTTTACATAAGCTTCAATTTCGGGCGAAAATTCTTTTAAGTGGGCGTAAACAGTGGTGTAGCCGTTAGGATGCTGTAAATAAAGCGCTTTTCCGTAGCCATAATGTTGAATATTTATTCGGCTAACATATCCTTTAGCCGAAGCAATTACATTTAAACCCTGTCTTTGTTGGGTTTTAATATCCAATCCGCTATGAAAATGATTGGAACGCAGTTCTCCAAAAGTACCTGAAAGCACAAGTGGAACATCAAGCGGTTTTTGAAAATAATCTTTCGGAAGCTGCGCCTGGGCAAAGATTGCAGTGCTAAAGAATAATAGAATTACAGCTAAAATAGATTTCATATTAATTTTTTATTTGGGGTATAACAGGGCGGTAAAGTTAATTAAAGTTTAATCAAAAATTAAAGGCTTAGTGCTTAGAAACTTAGCAAATGTCTTGCCTAATTTTAAAAATAGACGAAAAAACAATTGGCATATTAGAGCGCGAATGTTAACTTTGTGGGGATAAGCATTACATTTGGCTTTTATGAGTGAATTGACAGAAATCGTTGATAGCCTTGAAAATAGGATTAGTAAACTGCTTCATAAGTATGAAAATTTAAAGCAGAATCACCGTTCTTTAGAGGAAGAAATGACCGCTGTTAAAGAAGAAAATCAAAGATTAGCCCAAAAAATTGAAGGTTCTAATCAGGAAGTTCAAAACCTTAAAGCCGCCAATGCAATGCTGGGCAGTACCGAATTCAAAACAGAAACCAAGCTTAAATTAAATAGCTTAATAAGGGAGATTGATCAATGCATTGTTCAATTATCTGAATAATAAATATGGCCGATAAATTAAAAATAAAACTTTCTATTGCAGACCGTGTGTACCCTTTAACCATTAATCCCCAACAGGAAGAAGGTTTACGTAAGGCAGCGAAGAAAATTGAGGCTATGATTAAGCAATTTGAGCAAAGTTATGCCGTGAGGGATAAGCAGGATGTATTAGCGATGTGTGCTTTACAATTTGCCGCCCAAACCGAGCAAAAAGATATAGATAGATCTACCGATACGCTTAAAGCAGAAGATAAACTCAAATCACTTAACGATTTGCTGCAGAAGCACCTGGTATAATAAACGTTCTTTAAATAAATAAAGGTTACTGCCTGTATTAGTGATATTTTGATAAACTCAACAGAGATTCTTTAAAGAGGGTGAGTCTAAGTTGTAAAAGCGCGCCGCCTTAGAGCGGATTCTTGATCAGCTTGTTAGCCCTAAACTTGTTTTTAAGGAGTTTAATCCAAAAACCTATCTAATACAGGCTTTTTTTATACATAAATTTTAAATATGGAGATATTACTAAATATAGTTATTGGGGTTGTGGGTATAGCGATAGGGTTTGCTATTGCTAAACAGTTGGAGCGAAAAAGAGCTTCACAAACCATTAAAAACGCCAAGAAGACTGCAGCCAACATTCTTAAGGAAGCAAAATCTGAAGGAGAAAGTATCAAAAAAGATAAGATACTACAGGCTAAAGAGAAATTCATCGAGTTAAAATCGGAGCACGAGAAGGTAATTCTTAACCGGGATAAGAAGATGAATGATGCCGAAAAACGCATTAGGGATAAAGAATCGCAGGTTTCGGGAGAACTTTCTAAGAATAAAAAGCTCAATAAAGAGTTTGAAGAAAAATTAACCGATTATAATCAGCGCGTAGAATATCTTGAAAAGAAACAGGAAGAAATAGATAAACTTCGCAATAGCCAGATACAGCAGTTAGAAGTGATCTCTGGTCTTTCTGCCGATGAAGCCAAGGCACAACTTTCTGAAGCGCTTAAGGACAGCGCCAGGACAGATGCTATGGCGTTAATTCAGGATACTATAGAAGAAGCAAAATTAACCGCACAGCAAGAAGCCAAGAAAATTATTATAAACACCATTCAGCGAATTGGTACTGAAGAGGCAATTGAGAATTGTGTTTCAGTCTTCAACCTTGAGAGCGATGATGTAAAAGGTAGAATTATAGGCCGTGAAGGAAGAAATATTAGGGCATTAGAAGCCGCAACCGGGGTAGAAATTATTGTAGACGATACTCCTGAAGCTATTATTCTTTCTTGCTTTGATTCGGTTAGAAGGGAAGTTGCTCGTTTATCACTCCATAAATTGGTAACCGATGGTAGGATTCACCCGGCCAGAATTGAAGAAGTGGTTAAGAAAACCCGCAAGCAAATTGACGAGGAAATTATTGATATTGGTAAGCGTACCGTAATTGATTTAGGAATTCACGGCTTAAACCCAGAATTGATCAAACTGGTAGGACGAATGAAATATCGTTCTTCTTACGGCCAAAACTTATTACAACACTCCAGGGAAGTTGCAAAACTTTGTGGCGTAATGGCTTCAGAACTTGGTATTAACCCAAAACTGGCTAAACGTGCGGGATTATTACACGATATTGGTAAAGTGCCGGAAACCGAAACAGAAGTGCCTCACGCGATCCTTGGAATGCAATGGGCAGAGAAACACGGCGAAAAACCTGAAGTTTGTAATGCTATTGGTGCTCACCACGACGAGATAGAGATGAATTCTTTACTTTCTCCTATTGTTCAGGTTTGTGATGCAATTAGCGGTGCAAGACCGGGAGCCAGAAGGCAGGTGCTGGATTCTTATATTCAGCGTTTAAAGGATCTTGAAGAGATTGCCTTTGGATTTGGAGGAGTGAAAAAAGCTTACGCCATCCAGGCAGGACGTGAATTACGTGTAATTGTTGAAAGTGAAAAAGTGAATGATGAAAAAGCTTCAAACCTTTCTTTTGAAATTTCACAAAAGATCCAGACTGATATGACTTATCCTGGACAGGTTAAAGTAACGGTAATTCGCGAAACAAGAGCGGTAAATATTGCTAAGTAGAGATAGATAATATTTTAAAAATTTCATATTTAGAAGGGTGTTTGACGTAGTAACTATTTCAAACACCCTTTTTAATTACGATTAACTAAGCTTTATAATCGTCATCGTCATAAATGTTCTGGTAAGAATTTCCTTTGGTGACAAAAAACTCGCCGGTTACATACCGGTAATGCTCGTCTAAAGCAGCAATTTCTTCTAAATCTTCTTCATTTAGATTAAGTCCGGCGCTGGCAAGGTTTTCTATAATTCTTTCCTCATTGGTAGACTTTGGGATCACCGCGGTTCCACGCATTTCATTCCATTTTATCAATACCTGGCCGGCACTTGCACCGTGCTTTTTAGCAATTTTCTTAATTACAGGATTTTCCAGTAAAGAAGGTTCGTCTTTGGCTTTCATTCTATCGGGACGGTCGCCACTGCCAAGAGGAGAAAATGCCGTAACATGAATGTTATGCTTACTGCAAAATTCCAGCAACTCATTTTGTTGTAAATAAGGATGTAATTCTACCTGGTTCATTTCTGGATATTCTGAAGTTTCTTCCATTAATTCTTCAAGTTTCATTGTGCTAAAATTAGAAACACCCACGTGTTTTACCAAACCTTGGTTTTTGGCTTCAAGCATCATTTTCCAGGTTTCTATTAGCGGCACTTCTTCTAATGATAAATATTCATCATCATTTTGAGGAAAATCCACCTCGGATTTGAATGCTACCGGCCAGTGAATTAGATAAAGGTCTAAATAATCTAATTGAAGGTCTTTCAGCGTTTTTTTCAATGCAGGAATCACATCTTCTTTTTTATGAGCGTTATTCCATAGTTTTGAAGTAATCCATACTTCTTCGCGTTTTATCTTCCCTTCAGAAAAAACTTCAGCGAAAGCTTCACCAACAGCGTCTTCATTGCCATAAGTAGCGGCGCAATCAATATGGCGATAACCGTTATTTAATGCAGTTTTTACCGCATTTTTCACTTCATCTTTTCCAGATTTCCAGGTGCCTAATCCTATGGCCGGCATTTCATCACCGTTCTTAAACTTTAATGTTTTCATTTTTTGAATTGGTTTAAATTTTTTCTTCGCAATTTTTAAAAATCAATTGGCCTTAAAATACTAATAAATACAGGCTTTTTGAAGTTTCGAAACCTGTTTAACCGAACTTTAATATAAGTTATCGTCTTGGATGATATTGCTCCATAATTTCCCGAAGATGTTTGCGGTCTACGTGCATATACACTTCAGTAGTGGTAATACTCTCGTGTCCTAACATCTGTTGGATAGCACGTAAATCGGCTCCGTTTTCCAGTAAATGGGTGGCAAATGAATGTCTAAATGTGTGCGGACTTATCTTTTTCTGAATTCCGGCTTTTTTGGCTAAACGTTTAATTATAGTGAAGATCATTGCGCGGGTGAGCTGGTTTCCCCTTCGATTTAGAAATAAAGTATCAGAAAATTCTTTGTTGATCTTTTGCTGAATTCTAACTTCATCTTTATAAATATTAATAAACTTCTGTGTATAAGTTGAAACAGGTACAAAACGCTGTTTATTTCCTTTTCCGGTTACTTTTATAAAACCTTCTTTAAAGAACAGGTCTGAAATTTTTAGCTCGGTAAGTTCACTAACCCGCAAACCACAACCATATAAAGTTTCCAGGATGGCACGATTGCGTTCGCCTTCAGCTTTACTTAGATCTATTGTTGCGATTAACAGGTCTATTTCTTCAGTTGATATAGTATCAGGCAGTTTACGGCCTATTTTAGGCGATTCTATAAGATCTAAAGGATTGTCTTTGCGGTAATCTTCAAAAACCAGGTAATTAAAAAATCCGCGTAAGCCAGAAATTATACGCGATTGGGAACGTGCATTAACATTGCGAGCAATTTCGTAAATAAATTGTTGTAAGATTTCTTCTGAAATTTGAAGTGGAGAGACTTCAATTTTTTTAACGCTCAAAAAGTTGATAAGTTTCACCACGTCCATCCTGTAATTAGTAATAGAATTGTTTGAAAGTCCGCGTTCTATACGAAGGTAGTTGCAATAATCCTGTAGTGCTGAAGCCCATTTCATACGTTAAAGATATAAACAATTTGCCTTAATCTTAGTAATACTTTAGGTTTACATAACATTTTATTAAGAAGCCTGTTCCTACATTTGCCCTTGTAACACTAACAAAAATGAACGTAATGAAAAAGTCAATTTTAATTGCAGTAATTGCCGTATTTGGTTTTACTACCGCGGCTAGCGCACAGGAATTCGTGTATTTTGGAGCTAAGGGTGGGGTTAATTTCACCAATATGACTTCAGACGGATTTGAGGATGAGAAAAGCCGAACAGGGTTTCACTTAGGTTTACTTTCTGAAATTCCATTAAGCGAACGTTTTTCTTTACAGCCAGAGGTGCTTTATGCCACCCAGGGAGTGGAAGCAAATAGAAATTTCGCTGGACAGAATGTAAATGGAGAATACCAACTGGATTATATTCAAGTGCCTGTTCTAGCTAAGATCTACCTAATAGATGGTTTATCTATTGAAGCAGGACCTTCTTTTAACTTTTTAGTAGAAGAAGAGTACGATTTTGAAAGTAGTATTGGTGAAGCAGAATTTGATACTGAAGCTGGAAGTACTTTTGAATTTGGAGGTGCTATTGGTGCTTCTTACAAGTTCAACAACGGGTTCTTCTTATCTGCGAGGTATACTCAAGGATTTACAGATGTATTTGATAGCGACAACTGGGATGACGATGCTATTAAAAATAACGGGATCCAGGCAGGTATTGGACTAATGTTTTAATACGACATATTAACACCTATGAATAGAAAGTGGGAACTTAATGGTTCCCGCTTTTTTTATACCTGAAATCCTGTAATTCACTACTATAGGTTCTACTAATTGTTAATTACAATACCTTTAGGTAAGTAACCAAAAATGTATAATTATGAAACGTCTGGTACTTATTATTTGTTTTGCTTTATTGGGAACCACTGCTATGCAGGCACAAAGCGGATTAAGAATAGGAGCAAATGTTGGCTTACCTGTTGGAGATATTGAAGAAGTAAGTAATTTCCAAGCCGGGGTAGATTTAGCTTATATGCTAGACGTCGCTGATATGTTGTATCTAGGTCCTAAAATAGGATATACTCAATTTTTTATGGACGAAGATAATTTTGGCGGCTTTGAAGTAGATGATCCTGCTTTTCTACCTATTGCAGCATCTGGAAGAATTTCACTTGCAAGAGGTTTCTTTTTTGGAGCCGATTTGGGCTACGCAGTAGGTTTAAATGATGGCAACGACGGTGGTTTTTATTATAGGCCGCAAGTGGGCTATAATTTTGGAATTATAGGTCTGGTAGGATCTTATACCGGAATTAGTGTAGATGGCGGTAGTTTTGGGGCCATAAACCTGGGACTTGAATTTGGATTGTAACTGTAAGTAACCAACCAGAAATTACCCTTCTTAAAAATTGAATTTCCCTAAAAGGATCTTCTTTTTTTCTGAAGGGTTTTTTATAGATCAACTATATCTTATTTTTTACCTTTACGAGTATAACCAGCTAACCGGTAAAAAATGAAAATAATGATTATAAACGGTCCCAACCTTAACCTTTTGGGAACCCGTGAACCTGATACCTACGGAAATAAAAGTTTTGAAAACTACTTTTCTGAACTCCAGTTTAAATTTCAAAAAACCGAACTTTCCTATTTTCAAAGTAATATAGAAGGGGAACTCATCAACAAACTTCATGAAGCCGATAAGGAGTTTGACGGGATTGTTTTAAATGCCGCCGCTTACACACATACTTCGGTGGGATTGGGAGATGCAATTAAAGGAATACAAACTCCTGTTGTAGAAGTACATATTTCCAACACTCATTCGCGGGAGGAATTCAGGCATAAATCTTATATAGCTCCTAACGCTAAAGGGGTAATTCTTGGTTTCGGACTTTTAGGATACGATTTGGCAATTCAAAGTTTTTTAAATGAAAAATGATGAAAAAAGCCTATCTAAATTGGAGTAGTGGTAAAGATGCCGCTTTGGCACTTTATAAGGTTAAGCAGGATGGAGAATATTCGGTGCAAAAATTAGTCACAACGGTAAATACTGAGTTTAACCGAATTTCTATGCACGGCGTACGACTGGAATTACTACAAAAACAGGCAGCGGGTTTAGATTTACCACTTCAACAAATAGAATTGCACGGAGAGGTTTCTATGGAAAATTATAATGAGATAATGACAATAGAAATCAACAAACTTTTAGACGAAGGATTTACCCATAGTATTTTTGGTGATATTTTTCTCGAGGACCTGAAGCGTTACCGTGAAAATCAATTAGAGGAAATAGGGGTACAGGCAGTATTTCCGCTTTGGAAACAGGATACCAAGGAGCTTTTAGAAGAATTTATTGCCACCGGATTTAAAGCTATTGTGGTTTGTGTAAATACCGATAAACTCGACAAATCTTTCTGCGGAAGAATTCTAGACCAAAGCTTTTTAAAAGATCTCCCAAAAGACGTAGATCCTTGTGGTGAAAACGGGGAATTTCACACTTTTATTTTTGATGGACCAATCTTTAACGAACCAATTAAATTTAAAAAAGGGGAGATGGTAGAGAGATCGTATAAACCTGCTAAAAAATTAGATAATAATTGCTTTTCTAAAGATCAGAAATCCTGGGATACCAGTTTTGTATATTGTGATTTGTTGTTGAAATAGAAATCTAAACATTTTAACTTCTTCAAGCTGTCCCGAAGCTATGGGATTGTTTCAGCTTCTAACATAATTAAATTTTAAACATATTAGATCCTGAAATAAATTCAGGATGACGTTAAAAACAAAAAATCCCCGAAACAATATTGCTTCGGGGATTTTAATTTTTAAAATTATATGCTTCTTAAATATGAATTACTTCATCGTAAGCAGCAGCAACAGCTTCCATCACCGCTTCACTCATTGTAGGGTGAGGGTGAACTGCTTTTAATACTTCGTGGCCTGTAGTTTCCAGTTTACGTCCCAGAACCGCTTCAGCGATCATATCGGTAACGCCGGCGCCAATCATATGGCAACCTAACCATTCGCCGTATTTAGCATCAAAAATTACTTTTACGAACCCTTCAGATTTTCCTGCAGCTTTTGCTTTTCCTGAAGCAGAGAAAGGGAATTTACCTACTTTAAGTTCGTAACCGGCTTCTTTGGCTTGCTTTTCAGTCATTCCAACCGATGCAATTTCAGGAGTGGCATATGTACATCCTGGAATGTTTCCGTAGTCTAATGGTTCTACATCCATTCCTTTTATCTTTTCCACACAAAGAATACCTTCTGCAGAAGCAACGTGAGCAAGAGCTGGCCCGTGAACTACATCACCAATAGCATAAATTCCGTCCACATTTGTTTTATAAAAATCGTCTACAACAATTTTATCTTTATCGGTCTTGATCTTAAGATCTTCAAGGCCTATGTTTTCAATATTGGTTTTAATTCCAACTGCAGAAAGTACGATATCAGCTTCCAGTGTTTCTTCGCCTTTTTTGGTTTTCACCTTAGCTTTTACTGTTTTGCCAGATGTATCTACACTTTCTACCGAAGAATTGGTCATAACCTTAATTCCTGCTTTTTTAAGACTACGCTCAAATTGTTTGGAGATTTCTTCATCTTCCAAAGGCACAACGTTTGGTAAAAATTCTACCACGGTAACCTCAGTTCCCATTGCATTGTAGAAATGAGCGAACTCAACCCCAATAGCGCCAGAACCAACAACAATCATAGATTTTGGTTGTTTTTCCAGGCTCATTGCTTCACGGTAACCAATTACTTTTTTACCGTCTTGTTTAAGGTTTGGCAATTCGCGAGAACGCGCACCAGTAGCCACAATAATATTATCGGCCTGGTATTCTTTGGTTTTATCGTCTTTATCTGTAACAGCGACTTTTTTACCGGATTTTAATTTTCCGAAGCCTTCAATTACGTCTATTTTATTTTTCTTCATTAGGAACTGAACTCCTTTGCTCATTCCTGCAGCCACATCGCGGCTACGTTTAATGACTTTTGAAAAATCCTTATCGGCTTTTTCAAGACTTAATCCGTAATCTTCGGCGTGTTTCAGGTAATCAAAAACCTCGGCACTCTTTAAAAGGGCTTTAGTTGGGATACACCCCCAGTTTAAACAAACACCTCCAAGGCTTTCTTTTTCTACAATTGCGGTTTTAAAACCTAGCTGTGAAGCTCTAATGGCGGTTACATAACCACCCGGGCCACTACCTAAAACAATGATATCGTATTTACTCATATTCGGAATTTTTTATTAGGCTTAATAAATCAAATCTCGCTTAGCGAGTGAAGTTGCGAATTTAAGGAATAATCGCTTAAACTGAAAAGTTTTCGTAAGGAGTATACCAGCTATATTAAAGGTAAAGATTTTAAATTCTATTTATATTGTATTTTATGAATACAAAAAAACCTCCCAGGTTTTGAAACCTGGGAGGTCAAATAAAAACTTAATATAAATGAAGGATTATTTAATCGCTTCAACTTTTTTTACATCACTTTCTTTTAAATCGAGTGCGTTCATAACGGCGTTATAGCTTGAAACATTAATACCTGTATCTTCTGCGAAAGTATCAGAAGGAAGAACTACAATACGAAAGGTTTGATTTTCGACAAAAAACGAGTCAAGATTGCTTAAATCAAAGTTACCGTCTATAAGAACTTCAACATCTCCAGCGGTATGGTTGTAAACGTATTGTATAGTGCCTTCATCAAGGAAGAAATTCTGAGGAATTAAACTCCAGGTATCTACATCGTTTCCATCATTATCCTCAACCACTTCAAGTCGATATACTAAAACTGCATCAGCCTGAGGGTTCACGGTTGCTACCTCATCTGGAATATTAATGAAATAGGAATAGGTATTAGTATCTGCAAAATAATCGAAATTAAAAGTCTGTTCATAAGTATATCCTAATCCGTCAATTCCGTCAAATCCATCTTCACCGGGAGGTCCCGGAGGTCCCTGTGGCCCTTGATCACCTTCACAGGCGGAGAATAAAAATGTGGTCATAAATAAAATAGAAAATAATTTTTTCATAATAATAGGTGTTAGGTTGTTATTTATTAAAATTTATACTGGCCGAGTTTACGCAATATCGTTGTCCGGTTTCAGTAGGTCCATCATCAAAGACGTGGCCAAGATGCCCGCCGCAATTAGCACATAGAATTTCTGTTCTAATCATACCAAAGGTTTTATCCTGTACGTATTCTACTTTACCTTCTATGGCTTTATCAAAACTGGGCCAACCGCAGCCGCTCTCAAACTTGGCTTCACTGTCAAAAAGTTTTTCGCCACAACCGGCGCAAAAATACTCACCATCTTCAAAATGCATATTGTATTTCCCGGTATGTGGTGCTTCTGTTCCTTTTTTTCTCAATACCCGAAATTGCTCTTCAGAGAGTTGCTCTTTCCATTCGGTTTCGGGTTTTTCTATACTGTACTTTTTCATAATAAATTTTTTGTCCTTTCCGCGAAGGCGGAAATCTTATTTTTCTTCTGGTTCAAAATCCATTGCAATCCCGTTTATGCAATGTCTTTTACCAGTGGTTTCTTTTGGTCCATCCTCAAAAACATGGCCTAAATGCCCACCACAACGGGCGCAGTGTACTTCGTTTCTTTGGTAACCTAATTTTGAATCTGTTCCATAAGCAACTCCGCCTTCAATGGGGCGATCAAAACTTGGCCAGCCCGTACCGCTCATAAATTTATGTTCGGTTTTGTAAAGTTCGTTTCCGCAGGCAGCGCAAACAAAAGTTCCGGCTTCTTTTATATCATTTAAAGGACTGGAGAATGCTGGCTCTGTAGATGCTTTCCGTAAAACCCTATATTCTGCATCGGTTAGTTCTGCTTTCCATTCTTTATCAGTTTTGGAAACTTCAAACTCTTCCTGTGCTTTTTGATTTTTCTCCTGTTCTTTTTGGGCATTACCCTGGCAGCTCATCACAAAGACGGCGAGTAAAATTGGTATTATCTTTTTCATTGCTTTTTTAATTTAAATAGCTACTTATATTTTAAGGGAATAGCCATTTCTAAAAACCCTGGATGGGTTTTTTCTTTTAAAAGTACAAAGATTATACCGCGATGAACGTTGTGATTTTGTTAATTACTTTAGAGTCGCCCAATATACGACGGTGTCCTAAACCTTTTGTTATAAAAAGTTCGCTGTTTTCTAATGCCTTGTGAATATCGTAAGCCGAAGATATTTCTACATCTACATCATCCTCATCGTGAACAACAAGAGTAGGTACATTTACCTCTTTAGCCGAAATTGCTCCTGAATAGCTGTCCATATCAATATCAAATTTTTTATCGAAATGAGCTTTCATTTTATCGGCAACCTTACGGTTCATTTTAAGGTTTCGCGCAAATTCACGGGTTATGTGGGTAATACTGTTGGCGGTGCCTATTATTACCAGTTTTTTTGTGTTCAACCCTTCTTTTACAGCTCTAAGCGTAGCCATACCCCCAAGTGAATGACCAATCACAGCTTCAAATGGACCATATTTTTCATTTAAAAACTGAATGGAATCTATAAAATCCAGCATCATACTTTTCCTGCCGGGAGCTTTACCGTGGGCGGGAGCATCAAAGCTAATGGTACTAAAACCTTCAGCTTTTAAGGTTTCAGCTATTTTGGCTAATTGGGTTCCACGGCCACTCCACCCGTGCACCAATAAAATTTTCTTTTTGCTTTCCCCAAATTCATATACCACAATTTCACGCCCGGTTTTTGGAATTTCTGCCCGATATTGTTTAGAAAGTTCATCCATGTTTTTTTCACGCTCTGGCAGCTTATATTTAAATGGAGTTAAAAAAAGTTGCCCAGCAAACCTGCTGGCTACAAAGGGTGATAGTTTAGAGAGTACGTTGCCGGTATATCTAATATAATTAGGTACAAGTAATCTTTGTACCGGGATTTGGTCTTTTTGCTGTTTGTTCATTTTTAATTTTAGGTAATTAAGCCGCAATTTACATATTTCTTAAATGTCCCAACCCGTAAGAAACGGCTATCTACAGGATTATTCTCATTATGGTATCATTTTTGAAAACTGTTAAATGATGCTTAAAGCGATTAATAAGCATTCAAGGCTTTTGTAATTTTAACAAAACTAAACCAAAACATATGAAACTTAAAAAGACAATTAGTGTGATTGCTGTTTTACTGCTCGTGGTAGCATGTAAAACCAATCCATTTACCGGAGAAAAGAATTTGAATTTTGTCTCTAACGATCAGTTATTTCCTGCTTCATTTCAGCAATACGATCAATTCTTGTCTGAAAATGAAGTTATAACTGGCACTGCCGAGTCACAAATGATTAAGCGAACAGGTAATAAAATTGAAACTGCCGCTGAGAGATACCTAAATGCAAATGGGTACCAGGGATTTTTAGAAGATTTTAAATGGGAATATAATCTTGTAAAAGATGATGCTGTAAATGCCTTTGCAATGCCTGGTGGAAAAATAGTTTTCTTTACCGGAATTTTACCGGTAGCTGAAACCGAAACCGGGGTAGCCGTAGTTATGGCTCATGAGATTGCCCACGCCCTTGCCGATCATGGAGCTCAAAGAATGAGTGCAGCACAATTGCAACAATTAGGAGCAGTTGCAGGCTCAGTAGCTGTTAGCGGTAGAAGCCAGGAAACTCAGCAAATTTTTGCACAGGCTTACGGTTTGGGAACACAGTTAGGAGTAATGTTACCTTTTAGCCGAAGCCACGAGACCGAAGCCGATAGAATTGGTTTAACTTTAATGGCAATAGCTGGATATGATCCTTACGAGGCTGCCGATTTGTGGAGAAGGATGGCTGCACAAAGTGATGGCCAGGCTCCACCAGAGTTTTTAAGTACTCACCCTGCTAATGAAACCAGGATAAACAACCTGCAAAAGTGGGCACCTGAAGCTGAAGCCGAAGCTAAGAAATACGGTGTTACAAGTTTCCAATAAAACATAATGTATAAATTATATGAAAAAGCTGTCTTTTAAGGCAGCTTTTTCTATTTTAGGGCTCTTTAAAGATTCTGAATAAATGAATACACTCCCCAAAGGGCATAAAAAATTATTACATGCCTGGGCTTTTTATGACTGGGCGAACTCGGTTTACAGTCTTGTAATTTCTTCAGCTATTTTTCCTATTTTTTATGGAGCACTAACCATTGTAAAAGATGAAGATGGTAGTATCCTGGACGATACTGTAGATTTCTTCGGAATTAGTTTTAACAACGATTCTTTAATAAGTTACGTTACCGCAACTGCTTTTCTGGTAGTGTCTATTTTAAGTCCGTTTTTATCTGGAATTGCCGATTATGTAGGTAATAAGAAGAATTTCTTAAAGTTTTTCTGCTATTTGGGAGCATTTAGCTGCATTGGTCTTTTTTGGTTTAGTCTGGAATTTCTTTGGTTTGGCTTATTGTGTTATTTTCTTGCGCTTATTGGTTTTTGGGCAAGCCTGGTTTTTTATAATTCCTATTTGCCAGATATTGCTTTTCCAAATCAGCAGGATAAAGTTAGCGCGAAAGGATTTTCTTTAGGTTATATTGGTAGTGTGATTTTATTGGTAGTCTGCTTACTAATGATTCTTAATTATGAAACTTTTGGTTTTGAAAGTGAAGCTTTACCTACACGTTTGTCTTTTGTATTAACCGGGGTATGGTGGATTGGTTTTAGCCAATACACTTATGCCTATTTACCAAAAGGAAATAAAAAAGCTGCATTTACAAAAAATGTGCTTTTCAATGGATTTAGAGAACTTCGCGGAATATGGCTCACCCTAAAACATAATACTCAACTAAAGCGATATTTAGCCGCATTCTTTGTTTACAGTATGGCTGTACAAACCATAATGCTGGTAGCAAGTTATTTTGGGATAGAAGAATTGGAGTGGGGGGAGCAAGACGCCACAACCGGCTTAATTATTAGTATCTTATTAATCCAACTGGTGGCAGTAATAGGAGCAACCTTAACTTCGAGGCTGGCTATAAAATATGGGAATATTAAAATCCTCATTTTTATAAATTTAATCTGGATCGCTATCTGCGGTTATGCTTTTTTTATAGTGAGTCCACAGCAATTTTATGTGGCGGCTGCTTCGGTAGGTTTGGTTATGGGAGGAATTCAGTCTTTATCCAGGTCTACTTATTCTAAAATGCTTCCAGAAAATGCTATAGATACCGCTAGTTATTTCAGTTTTTATGATGTTTCAGAAAAGATAGGAATTGTGATAGGAATGTTTCTTTACGGAATCGTGGCTCAAATTACCGGAAGCGTTAGAAATTCAATCTTGTTTTTAGTGATTTTTTTTATCGCCGGGGTAATATTGCTGCTAAGGGTACCCATAAAAAATCCCGTCTCGAAAGACAGAATTTAATAATTTTTCTTTTTCAATTTATTTCTTCTGAATATTAATTTGATGAAATTGAACCCGAACCTGAAGTTTTGAAATCCTGGTTTTCAGGGTTTCCTTTGTATTTGATATCTCCCGAGCCCATTACTTTAGCTTTCAACTTTTTATTGGCGGAAATTTGAATGTCTCCCGAACCCATTACTGTAGCTTCTACATTTTCGGCTTTAAGACCATAGGCTTTAAAATCTCCAGATCCGGTAACTTTACAATTAAAGTCCCTGGCTTTTCCAGATAAAAGGATATCCCCAGACCCCGTTACCGCACCTTCCAGGTTTTCAACCGCCAGATCTAATTTTATATCGCCAGAACCGGTAAGTTTGGTGCTAAAGTTTCTGGCTGTAATTGTTGAAGAATTCCAAAGATCTCCAGATCCTGTTACTTCAACTGCAGCTAAGTCTTTAAAAGGAACAGTAACTTTAATGCCATTACTTCTGGAAGGTTTCAAATTATAACCTTTTTCTACTGAAATTTTTAGAGTACCGCCACTCACTTCGGTAGTGATATATTCTTGCAGTTTGCTTTCGGCCTCTACCGTTAAATTACCTTCGGTGCCAGAAACCAGTTCCACATCCATAGAGCCTACCAGGGAAATTTCGTCATAATCGCCGGTACTTCTTTTTTCTGAAGTCATTTCGCCGTTTCCTTTTATGGTTTCGCTGCTGCCCCACCATTGCGCCTGTACTGGGGATGATGCGATAAATAATACTGATAAAATTAAGATTAGTTTTTTCATGATTTAAGTTTAATGATTGATGATTGTTTTTAGTTTGTTTATTGTTTATTGAAAGTTACATTTCCATAATTAGTGTTTATAAAAATACTGTTACCTGAATTTTCTTCAAGATGATACCCTTCAAAAAGCTTGCTGGTATTCTCATCGTGGCGTTTTCTAATTTGCATCTCCTCAAGCCCTTTTGCACTTCCATAAGATGATTTTACAGTAAAATTAAAGGGATGTTCTCTATCGTAACCCAGTTTTATACCGGCATAATCGGTGTTTATTTCTACTTTAGAAACTCCTTTTAAGATCTTATCTATAGTTGCAGAACCATAATCTAGATTAAGGTCTAAAGATTCAAAAACACGACCAATTTTAGTGCTTAGATAGTCTCCATTACCGACGATCTTTTTTGCTTTTTCAATATTTATACTCCCGTAATCACAATTAAAATCTAGCTGGGCTACTTTTTTAATCCTGGAATCGGTATAATCGGCGCTAATATTTAGTCTCTCGGCTTCTTCTATTTCATACCCGCTATAATCTGCATTTATCTCCGCATTTTTTACATAACCTATGTGGCTGTTTCTGGTATAATCAAAATTAAGCTGGTTAGAATTTCCATGTAATTCTCCAATATCAATTTTTCCATAATCGCAGCTAATTTTTGCGTTGCCTAAGAGCCGGTCTATGTAAATTCCGCCGTAATCATTTTCTATATCTACGCTGTGTTTTTCAGGCGCTTTAATGGTATAGTTAATTTCCATATTTACATTGCCAGAACTATTAAAAAGTGAACTCCACCAGGATCTGTCTTCTCTCGTGAAATGGGTTTTTGCACTCACTCCAGATGAGGATTGATTAAATTCTATATTGATCTCGTCCAGTTTCTTTTGTACTTTTTCCTCATCGTCGCCATTGGTTTTTATATTCACTTCTATCACCACTTTGTTCTGACTCCAGGTAGAGATATCTACATTCCCGTAGCTGTTATCTATAGTAAGCAAATCAGTAGCACTCACATTATAAGTTTTGGTGACCTTTTTCTCTTTGGTGTGTCTCCCGTTGAGATCGCCGTGGCAGTAGCTTAAAGCCGGAGCCAGCATCGTTACCATTAATAATTTAAATATAGTTTTCATCGCTTTGGTTTTTTAGGGTTTTAATATTTTCTATTTGCTCAAGTACTTCATTTAATAGATCTATTCTTTGCTGAAAATTGGAGATCATCGCGTAGATAACCCGTTTATCTTTACCACTGTTTTGCAAGTCTTTTTTCAGTTTTTTGTACTCGGTTTCCAGTTTTTCAAGTTGTGTTAGCGCATCATTTACAATAGCTTCGGTTTCCGGGGTGTTTTCAGCTTCCAGGGTTGCCAGTTCTGTTTTTATAAGCTGGGTATAAAATTGCTGGGTTTCTTTCATTTCTGGAGAAACACTTGCCAATTCTCCTGAATTTCTGCGGGTGTTTTCATTAAAAAAACCGGCAAAAACCATAAAAGCTATCGCAAGAATTGCAGCCACCGATAGCATTGGAGCCCAAAGGCTTCTCTTGTGCGGCCTGCTACCCAAAGTTTTGGCGTGGTTATTCTGTTCTTCCAGCTTTTCCAGAAACCTGGTTCTATGGCCTGAAGCAGGTTCTTTATTGTCAAAGTCCAGCTCTTTAAAAAGCTCGTCTATTTTATCTTTCTTCATCTTTTAGCAATTTTTTTCTTAAGCTTTCTTTAGCTCTTGAGATTGTTGTTCGGGAATTGGCATAACTTAAATTTAGTATTTCACCAATCTCTTCGTAATCGTAACCTTCAATTAAGTGCAGCGTTAAAGCAACGCGGTAATTTTCTTTAAGTGAATTAAGTGTTTTTAAAATCTTATCTACTTTTTTACTTTTTGAATCTTCTTCCAGGATAATTCCTTCTCCTTCATCTACTTCGTTTTTAAGCTCATCATTATAGGCTACTTCGTTTAATTTTACCTTTTTATTGAAAGCATTAATACTTAGGTTTACCACAATCCTTTTTAACCAGGCTCCAAAAGTTGAAGTCCCCTGAAAGCTATCTATTTTGGAAAAAGCTTTTAAAAATGCTTCCTGCATAATATCTTCTGCTTCGGCGGTATCTTTTACAATACGTACCGAGGTATTGTACATTGCCCTATAGTAGCGCTCATACACTTCCATTTGCGCGCGCTGATCGCCCTTTTGGCAACGTGCAACAAGATCATTAATATGTGTGATGGTTGGTGTCAATTAAAAAACTATCTAGTTTCTATAATAAAGATAGCTTTGATTTTGATTTGTTACAGTTTTGAGAAAAAAAATATAAAAAAGATGGTGGCACAGGAATTGACTACTTCTAATAGAAATTGCATAAAAAGCCGCTTAGAATACTAAGTTCAAGGCTTTACCGAAAAAGAAAAGATTAAGAACCATAAACTGTTTGTGACAGTTTGACCTAAAATAAATTATGGCTAAAACGAAATTAACAAGTTTTGACAGTTTGTCATTGCAAGATATAGATCAGGACGCAGATTTAATTCCTTTAATGACGCCGGAAGATGAAGAGGAAATAAACCGTGAAGAATTGCCTGAAACTTTACCAATTCTTCCTTTAAGAAATACCGTATTATTTCCGGGAGTTGTAATTCCTATCACCGCCGGAAGGGATACTTCTATTAAATTGATCAATGAAGCGAACAACGATTCTAAGATTATTGGAGTGGTTGCTCAAAAAGATGAGGAAGTAGAAAATCCTACAGCAAAAGATATTTACCGTACCGGTGTTGTGGCGCGCATTTTAAGAGTATTAAAAATGCCCGATGGAAATACCACCGTGATTATTCAGGGTAAGAAACGTTTTGAAATAGACGAGATAGTAAAAGAAGAACCTTACTTAACGGCGAGTATTAAGGAAGTTCCGGAATCCAGACCAGAATTGGATAATAAGGAATTTCCCGCGATTATAGATTCTATAAAAGAACTTGCGTTACAAATTATAAAGGGAAGTCCTAATATTCCCAGTGAAGCTTCTTTTGCTATTAAGAATATAGAAAGCTCTTCTTTTCTTATCAATTTTGTTTCTTCAAATATGAACCTGGCGGTAGAAGACAAACAGAAATTGTTGGAAACTAACGATCTTAAAGATCGCGCCCTGGCTACTTTGCGCCATATGAATATGGAGTTTCAGAAACTGGAACTTAAAAACGATATTCAGAGTAAGGTACAGAGTGATATGAGCCAACAGCAGCGTGAATATTTTCTTCATCAGCAAATGAAAACCATCCAGGAAGAACTAGGCGGTGTTTCTCATGAAGATGAATTAGAAGAAATGAAATTGCGCGCCAAGAAGAAAAAGTGGGGCGAAAAAGTACAGAAGCATTTTGATAAGGAAATTTCCAAAATGCAGCGGATGAACCCTCAGGTTGCTGAATATTCTATTCAAAGAAATTACCTGGATTTATTTCTGGATCTTCCATGGAATGAATTTAGTAAGGATAAATTCGATTTAAAAAGAGCGATGAAAATTTTAGATCGCGACCACTATGGTTTAGACGATGTAAAACGCCGAATTATAGAATATCTAGCAGTATTAAAACTGCGTAATGATATGAAGTCACCAATTCTTTGTCTTTACGGACCTCCCGGGGTTGGTAAGACTTCGCTGGGTAAATCTATGGCAGAAGCTTTAGGACGTGAATACGTAAGAATTTCTCTTGGGGGATTACGCGATGAAGCAGAAATACGCGGGCATAGGAAAACTTATATTGGTGCAATGCCCGGTAGAATAATTCAATCGCTTAAAAAAGCAGGTACCAGTAACCCGGTTTTTGTTTTGGACGAAATTGATAAATTGAGTATGGGGCACGCCGGTGATCCTTCTTCAGCATTGTTGGAAGTTTTGGATCCCGAGCAAAATAGTGAGTTCCACGATAACTTTTTAGAAATGGGCTTTGACCTTTCTAAAGTGATGTTTGTAGCTACGGCAAATACTTTAAGTACCATACAGCCGGCACTTAGGGACCGTATGGAAATTATAAACGTAACTGGTTATACCATAGAGGAGAAAGTAGAGATTGCGAAGCAGCACTTGCTTCCTAAGCAATTAAAAGAACACGGCCTTACAAAAGAGCATATAAAAATAGCCAAACCTCAATTGGAAAAAATTGTTGAAGGTTATACAAGAGAGTCCGGAGTTCGCGGATTGGAAAAACAAATTGCAAAGATGGTGCGTCACGCGGCCAAAAACATTGCAATGGAAGAAGAATATAATATCAAAGTGACTAATGAAGATATTATTGAAGTATTAGGAAGTCCTAAATTAGAGCGTGATAAATACGAAAATAATGAAGTTGCCGGTGTGGTGACAGGTTTAGCCTGGACCCAGGTTGGAGGAGATATTCTATTTATTGAATCGATACTTTCTAAAGGAAAAGGAAACCTGAATATTACCGGAAACCTTGGAAAAGTGATGAAAGAATCGGCTACCATTGCGATGGAGTATATGAAGTCTAATGCCGAAGAACTTGGTTTAGATCCTACTATATTTGAAAAATACAATGTTCATATTCACGTACCTGAAGGAGCTACGCCAAAAGATGGGCCTAGTGCCGGAATAACGATGCTAACTTCTCTGGTTTCTCTGTTTACACAACGGAAAGTGAAAAAAAGCATTGCGATGACTGGCGAAATTACCCTAAGAGGAAAAGTACTTCCGGTTGGCGGAATCAAAGAAAAAATTCTTGCCGCTAAACGTGCTCGTATTAAAGAGATTATTCTTTGTAAAGAGAATGAACGTGATATAAAAGAAATTAAAGCAGATTATGTAAAAGGACTTACCTTTCATTATGTAAATGAAATGAGTGAGGTTATAGATATAGCAATCACCAAACAAAAGGTGAAAAACGCTAAAACACTTTAATACTTAAGCTGTCTAAAGAGCCCTGTTTTCGTCAACCTGAACTGGTTTCAGGTTCTAACATGATATAAATTATCAATTTGTAAGATTCTGAAATAATCCTGAAGCTTCGGGACAGAATGACGTCCAACAAAAGGCTTTTTAGACAGCTTTTTTAATTTACAGCCAAAGTTTCAGGGAAAGTAAAGCTTTACCTAATTTTGCTTTTTAATCAGAATTTAAATTATGAGTAAGAAAATAACGATTGCTATAGATGGGTATTCATCTACCGGAAAAAGTACTGTCGCCAAACAACTTGCGGCAGAGCTCGGCTATGTATATGTAGATACCGGTGCTATGTATCGCGCGGTGACTTTATACCTGATGCGTAAAATGATGGTTACCGATACCAATTTTGATAAAGAAACTATTTTAAGACAATTACCGTTTATTAATATCAGCTTTGTTTTTGATAAGGAGGTTGGGTATGGAGAAGTTCATTTAAATAATGAGAATGTTGAAAAGGAAATCAGGTTGATGGAAGTTTCCCAACAAGTGAGTAAAGTGGCAGCTGTGCCAGATGTTAGGAAGATGCTGGTTAAAATTCAGCAGGAAATTGGCAAAAATAAAGCGGTAGTGATGGATGGCCGTGATATTGGAACTGTTGTTTTTCCTGACGCCGATTTAAAGTTATTCATGACCGCTTCTACCGAAAAACGTGCTGAGCGCAGGTATGACGAATTGAAGGGCCGTGGAGATGAGGTTAAATATGAAGATGTACTGGCTAATGTTAAAGAACGGGATTACCTGGATACCACTCGCAAAGACTCTCCTTTAGTAAAAGCCGAAGATGCTATAGAGATCGATAATTCTGATATGAATTTGGAGGAACAGTTTGAAAAAGTATTAAAACTGGCCAAAGATAAAATTGAAGAATAAGCATTCTGTTTTTAAACTAATTAGGGTTTGAGAAAAGAAAAATAAGTTGTATTTTTGCAGCCCTTTTTGGCGAAGAATCGGAAAATCAAAAGGGATTGGAAATCAAAACCATAACTACTTCTGTGTTTTATTTGCTTAATTTTTCCGAGGAATACAGGATACAAATTTTTTATCAGCAATGGCTGAAGACAAAAAAAAACAGGACGTTCAGGACGAAAATCTTGAAGTTCAACCGGTAGCTGGAATGGCTACTTCATCGCAACCCGCTCCTACCGAGCAACAGGAAAACCCTGAGAAATTTCTTGAAGAATTTAACTGGCACAATTATGAAGAGGGAATTGACCCTATTGATGATGAGAAGTTAGAAGAATTTGAGAAATTAGTTGCAGAAAATTTCGTAGACACTTTAAATGACGAAGTTGTAACAGGAAAAGTAATTAATATTACAGATCGTGATGCAATTATAGACATTAACGCAAAAAGTGAAGGCGTTATTTCCCTTAACGAATTTCGTTACAATCCAGATCTTAAAGTTGGAGACGACGTTGAGGTGTTGATTGATGTTCGTGAAGATTCAACAGGACAATTAATCCTTTCTCACCGTAAAGCTCGTGTAATTCAGGCTTGGGATCGTGTGAACAAAGCTCACGACGAAAGTCTTATCGTAAACGGTTTTGTAAAATGCAGAACTAAAGGTGGTATGATCGTAGATGTATTTGGAATTGAGGCATTCTTGCCAGGTTCTCAAATAGACGTGAAGCCTATCCGTGATTACGATGCTTATGTTGGAAAAACAATGGAATTCAAAGTTGTGAAAATCAACCACGAATTCAAAAACGTTGTGGTTTCTCACAAAGCGCTTATTGAAGCCGATATCGAAGAACAGAAGAAAGAAATTATCGGTCAGCTTGAAAAAGGTCAGGTACTTGAAGGTACTGTTAAAAACATCACTTCTTACGGAGTATTTGTTGACCTTGGAGGAGTTGACGGACTTGTTCACATTACCGACCTTAGCTGGTCTCGTATCAACCATCCAAATGAGATCGTTGAACTTGATCAAAAACTAAACGTGGTAATTCTTGACTTTGATGAAGCTAAAACAAGAATCCAACTTGGTCTTAAGCAATTAAGCAAACACCCATGGGAAGCTCTTGACGAAAACCTTAAGGTTGGAGACAAGGTAAAAGGTAAAGTAGTTGTAATCGCAGATTACGGTGCATTTATTGAAGTTGCCGATGGTGTTGAAGGTCTTATCCACGTTTCTGAAATGTCCTGGAGCACGCACTTGCGTTCAGCTCAGGATTTCGTAAATGTTGGAGATGAGGTTGAAGCTCAAATCTTAACTTTAGATCGTGAAGACCGTAAAATGTCTCTTGGAATTAAGCAATTAACTCCAGACCCATGGACCGATATTACTACTAAATATCCTGTTGGTTCTAAACACAAAGGAATTGTACGTAACTTCACTAACTTTGGTGTATTCGTAGAATTAGAAGAAGGAATTGATGGACTTATTTATATCTCTGATCTATCCTGGACTAAGAAAATCAAGCACCCATCAGAATTTACTAACGTAGGTGATGAGCTTGAGGTTGTAGTTCTTGAATTAGACGTAGATGGTCGTAAGTTAAGCCTTGGTCACAAGCAGGTTGAAGACAACCCTTGGGATAAATACGAAACTGAATTCGCTGTTGGTACTAAACACACTGCAGAGATAGCAGAGATCGTAGATAAAGGTGCTACTATAGACTTTAACGAAGATATCACTGCATTTGTTCCTACCAGACATCTTGAAAAAGAAGACGGTAACAAATTGACTAAAGGTGAATCTGCAGAGTTCCAGATCATTGAATTCAATAAAGAATTCAAAAGAGTGGTAGCTTCACATATGGCTATTCACAAAGAAGAAGAGCAGCAAATCGTTAAGCAAGCCGCTAAGAAAGCAGCTTCGCAAAACAATGACAAAACCACTATTGGTGATGTTAATGCCGATCTTCAAGCTTTAAAAGATAAAATGGAAGGGAAGTAAATCCCAAAATTTATCATAAATAAAAACCTCCTTAGTTTTTGCTAAGGAGGTTTTTTTATTGGAGCTAAAAACTTATTACACTATATGCTTCGCTAACAATTCTCTTTTTTTAGGATCCAGGGCATTATTATTTACAGCAATTTCCAGATAGTCCTGGTTCCTTTCTTTGGCATAAACCAAATGGAAAAGGTCCGAAACACTTAAACTCTTATCAGGACGCTCAATCAACTTGAATTGATTATTATTGCCTACAAATCCTTCTTCCAAAACACTTAAATATGTGCCAGCAAAACCATTTTCAATAAATTTCTTAAGGATTTTTTGATCTCCAAATTTATAACCGAGTTTATAACATGGTTCTCTATAATCTGAAACCTGCACTAAAGCATCACCTACTTTATACACATCCCCTAAAAAAACCTTTTTTTCATCAAAATCTGCTACGGTTAGATTTTCTCCAAACATACCCCAGGTCCACTCCAGGTTGGGATAAAGTTTCTTCCAATATGGATACTGTTCTGCAGAAAATATATAACAGGCTTTATAAAAACCTCCGTGATGTTTACGATCTGAAACTTCATCATTTATCACATTATTCTTTGCCAAATAAATAGGTGCATCTGTTGGTGTCTTATAAATACCTGTTATTACTTCTTTTGAATTCCAAATTATTTTAGTTGGCTTTCCAATATTGGTTGAAATTATTTTCACGTAGCTTAAAGTTTATTTTATGAGACATTAATTGCAGAAATTAACCCTTCCAGTTTCCAAACTCCCCATTTTGATAATCCTGGAAAGCCTGCTGAATTTCTTGTTGGGAATTCATTACAAATGGTCCCTGGGCTACTATGGGTTCTTTAAATGGTTGAGCGTGGCCCAAAAGTAAAATACTTTCTTCCAAAGCTTCAATTTCCAGTTTTTCACCATCATTATTAAATTCAACTAGGTTGTGTATTTTTGCTTCTTTCCCGTTTACTTTTACCTTACCCTTTATCACATAAAAGAAAATATTTCTTTCAGAAGGAATTTCTACCGAATATTTACCGCCTTCAGCAAAATTTACAGTAGCCATCTGGATATCGTTTAATGGATTGAAAGCACCTTTTTCACCTTCCCAGTTTCCTGAAACTGCAGCTAATTTTACTTTTCCTTCATTTAAAGTTAACTGCGGAATATTTTCTTTCTGAAGTCCTACATAATTTGGTTCGGTCATTTTATGTTTTGCGGGTAAGTTTACCCAAAGCTGAAGAATCTCCAATTCGCCACCTTTTCTCTTGAATTCTTCTGAAGAAACTTCAGCGTGAATAAGTCCTTTCCCAGCGGTCATCCATTGCACGCCCCCGGCTTTTATAACACTTTCAAATCCGCCACTGTCTTTATGGGTTAAATCGCCCTTCAAAATAAAAGTCACGGTTTCAAATCCGCGGTGGGGGTGAGGGCCAAACGGCAATCCATTATTATTTACAGGATATTCCTGGTAGCCGTGATGGTTTAAAAACAAAAACGGATCAATATGGTCTACAGAATTTGTGGGTAAAGCCCGGTAGGTAATAAGATCGGCGATAGGCGAGCTTACCGCAGTATGTATTTTTTTGATGCTTCTCATAAAATTGATTTTACTCGATAATCGAGATTAAATGCTCCGAGGCTTGCCTCGAAATCAAATTGTATTTTCGAATCATAATGCTTCGTGTGCTTGGTCCGAAGTAGTTTACTCTTAATTAAAAATAAAATTATTGGCGAGTTTCAGCTCATTTTCTGAAATTGTATGTGGCCGGTTTTTATAGATTTTCACTTCTACATTAGCATTCATTTCCCTTAATATTTCAGCTGAATCTTCTACTCGCTCAACCGGAACGTGAGGATCTGGATCTCCGGTACCTATAAAAATTGGAGTTCCATTAAAATCTCCCGAATAATTTTCATTATAAATCTTGTCGCCAATTAGGCCGCCGGTAAATGCTGCCACTCCGCCAAATCTTTGTGCGTTGCGGGTTACAAATTCCAGCGTTAGGCAGGCGCCCTGTGAAAATCCGGCAAAATAAATATTTTCTGATGCTATGCCGGTTTCTTTAATGTCTTCAAGCAATTCTTCTAAAACTTCTAAAGCCGATGAATATTCGGGTTCATTTTGTGTTACCGGTGCTAAAAATGAATTCGGATACCAGGTAAAGTCTGTAGCCTGTGGTGCCAAAATTGCAAATTCTGAGGTGTTTAACTGGTTGGCCAAAGAAAGAAATTCTTTGGCGCTGCCACCACGGCCGTGGATTAAAACCAATACTTTTTCGGCTTCCCGTAATTCTTTTCCGGCGGTATATATCTCTTTTTTATGCATTGTTATAATTTTAAATTAAGATACTAAATACCAATAAAAAAGTCCCGAAAAACGGGACTTTTAAAACAATTTTTAGAATTGATTGACTAAGTAAGAATAGATAGCGCTAATCTAATTAATTATCGTCGTTATCTATTTTTACTTTTTTCTTCACTTCGCCGTCATCTTCTTTGATTTTAATCTTTTTATCATCGGTCTTCACCTTAACCTTATCATCTTTCACTTTCACCTTTGCATCTTCTTCCTCGGCTAATTGTTCAATTTCAGATTTCTCTTCTTCTTCCCTGCAGGACACAACCGTAAGGCTTAATGCCAGAATTAATAGAATTGATTTTAATGCAATTTTCATAGTTAATAGTTTTAGTTATAGGGATTAAATGTAGGCAAAAAACTCAATCTTTTTTCGCCAGTACTGCTTTTTCTGAAAATTCTACCAAATCTACTTTTGGATTTCCATAAAGTTCCATTTCGCTTCGGTTTTTAGCAGTAAGTGTAAGGTTTTCAAGAACTTCAAGTTCATTTTTAGATTTACCTTCAGCAATAACTATTGCGTTTCTTGCACTTAATCTTCTGCCGTCAAACTTAGTAGAATGTTCAGAGCGTAGTTGTAGATCGTCTACTTCACCTTCAATACGAGCGCTGGCTTTTTCATAGATATCTACTTTAAATCTGGGTGCATTTACCAAAGCTTTAATATCGCTAGACTCGTTAAGCTGAAAATAAGCATCTTCTGCAGTTAAATTTAATTCTACATCAGCTTTTCCTTCATTAAAAAGATCAAATTTGGTTGCGGTTACGGTTAGGTATACTTTAGCATCATCTGCCGTGGTTATTTTTAATCCTTCAGAATATAAATCTTCATCTGCTTCCAATTCTGTGTTGCCCGAAACTGTAATTTTTTCAAGATTTTGAGGGTAAGTAAGTGTTATTTCCTGCGATTTGCTTCGGCCTATCTTTTTTGTAGGCTTTAAGTATAAAACCTGGTCTACAACTTCGCCTCTTATTATTCGGTGTAAGTTATCATCGGCTTCAACTTCCATCATCGCGGTAGATCCTTGCTTCAGGGTTACTTCAAAATCACCGCCTATTTCTACACTATGGAAATCTGCCAAGCGTGTTTTTTCGGTTGTTACGTTTCTGCTTCCTTTTATTTTTTTTGCACCACAGCTAAATGCCATAAAAATGCTTAGTAAGAGTAGTATCTTTTTCATAAAAAATAAGGGTTTAACACAAATATACTAAAAAAGCCTCCGGATGGGAGGCTTTTAAGACTTGCTTAGCATTCATTGAAAGCTATGATGCAGTGTTCGGATAAGATTTCATTACTTTTTATATAATCTTTAACCAGTAGATCATTTTCTTGTGCCGGTTCTCCCAGGTTAAAGAGTAGCATTAGTAATTGCAGAACTAATTGTATCATAATTCTTCATTTTCAGGATTTTCTTCTTCTTTTTTAACCGGCTTTTTATCTACCGTTACCCCTCTACTATTTATTTGAATGTTTACTTCTTCATCTCCAGAATTTATCCTGGCGTTAAAGTCGCCGTCTTCATCCCATTCATCTTCACTTTCGGTTTCCCATTCTTCTACCGGGCAATCTTCACAAATAGCAGCATCTTCTGTGATTTTCAAAACTTTTTCTTCGTCGCCGTTTATTAAAATATCTCCCCAGTAGTCTGTATTTCTATGAAATGAATTTGTATTATCGTCTGCCACCAGGCTAGCGCCTTCGGGTAAATACAAGGTAACTTGCACTTCCTGATCCCGATACTTATATTTTGCAGGCGAAGTAAAAAAGCTGTTCAGCAATAATTGGTTGCCACTAAAATTGGTGTTATACATTATATTTTGAGCGCGTTCTCTGGCTTCTTTGTAATCTTTACCTTCTGCCGACTTTACTACTTCCAGTTTGGCAAGCGAGTCTTTAGTAGGTTTTACAATTAGGCGAATATCTGAGCTGTACATTACTTTTTCATCATTCTCATCATATTTAATCTTGAAATCTGAACTTCTGTAAATACTTGATGAGTAATTTGAATTGGCCTGCATTCCTAAGTAAAGTGTATCGTTAGCCGATATTGGCAGTGTTTCTGTAATAACCTGTTCTCCATCAAAAGCACGATGGGTGGCTTGCTGTAGCGCTATTACCGATGCTCCTATAAAAGCCAGTATCCATAATCCCAATAAGACTAATTTAGCTGGGGTACCAATAGACCTTAATCTGCCTACAAGAATCTTTAAGCCTAAAATGAACAGGAAGAAAAATGGAATTCCTGCTAGCAAAAAGCTAATTAGCCACAGTAACCAAAGCGGAGCTCCACTAACCGCCATTTCTACATAACTACTCCAGGGTGCGTCTATAAGACCAAATGTGCCAACGGTAAACAAGCCAATAAAAAGACTGATTAATGCCGCACCGGCTATTAATATTAGGATGATTCCAATTAGTTTTACAAATACCTTTAAAATAAAAGCGATAACATCACCTATAGCAGTGGCGGCAGAGGTAGCTCCGCTTTTAGCCTGGTTGCCATACTTTTGATAATCTACATCTTTTACCTTTCCGGTAACATTATCAAAACCCTCACGAATCTTTTTTTCTATATTGCTAATAGTGACCTCCTCTCCACGCATTGCAAGTTTATCGGCTGTAGATTTAGCTTCGGGAACAAAGATCCAAAGTGCAATATAAATTAGGATAAACGCACCACTGGAAAAAATGGTTAGCAAGATCCAAAGTAAGCGTACCCAAATAAAATCTATACCTAAATAATGTCCCAGTCCAGAAGAAACACCGCCTACATAAGAATGTTCGGTATCTCTAAACAGTTGTTTTCCTGGAGATTTAGTAGTTTTTGTATAAACCGGTTCATCTTCAAAGATCTCTTCATCTACCATATAATCTTCGGGTTGCCCCATAATGGCGATTACTTCTTCTACTTCTTTAATTCCAATAACCTGGCGGTCGTCTTTTTTCTTCTCATTGAACAATTCAGCAATACGTGCTTCAATATCTGCTATAATCTCATCTTTTCCCTGGGTGTTGGTAAAAGAGCGTTTAATAGCGTCTAAATAATGTTGCAGCTTGGCATAGGCGTCCTCGTCTATATGAAAGAATATACCGGCAAGATTTATATTTACTGTCTTATTCATGATTCTTATTTTTTTGATTGGTTACAACGTTTACAGCGGTTTGGAGTTCGTCCCAGGTGCCGGTAAGCTCCTTTAGGAAGAGTTTCCCGGTATCGGTAAGTCCGTAATATTTTCGCGGTGGTCCGCTGCTGGATTCTTCCCAGCGATAACTGAGCAATCCTGCATTCTTTAACCGGGTTAAGAGCGGATAAATAGTGCCTTCAACCACCAGTAATTTCGCGTCTTTAAGGGTGTCCAGGATTTCGGCTACATAGGCATCTTCGTCTTTTAAGACCGAAAGAATACAGTACTCCAGTACACCTTTACGCATTTGAGCCTTGGTGTTTTCTATCTTCATAGCGTTTCGTTTTGAGGGTTGTTAAACTGTTCATTTTTTGATTGTTGATGGTTATTATTATGATTATTATCTGAACTTTTTCCTATAAAATTGATGCTTAGCGGAAAAGAGTAATGTTCTCCATTACTGGCTTTAATACTTGCGCTTATTACCGCAAAGATTTCGATGAAAAACAAGAGCGAAAGTAAAATGGCAAATACACTAATGGTGATGACTATAGAAATTGCTTGGCCCATTTCGTCTATATAAAAATGCTCGGGACCAATTGCAAAGGGTACATCAGCACCCAGCCGTATAGCCTGAAAAAGGATAATTGCAATTCCTACGGCCAATATTAAAATGGTGTAGAGAAAGAGACTAATTTGAAAATTGATTGCCTTCCTTCCGTGATCGTCTATAAATGGCTTTTCTTTTTTAGTGAGCCATAATATTAGTGGAAATATAAAATTCCCTAACGGAATAATAAATTTACTAAAGACCGATAAATGCAGGATTGTGGCCAGTGTCTTTTCTTCTTTTGCTATCTTTGAGTTCATAACCTATTAATTTACATTACAAATATATGGTTAAAAGAAGGTATTTTGCAAAGCATAGTACTAAAAATTAACATATTTTTATGAAATTATTTCTGAAGTCATATTGATTAATTTGAATACATTTATTAAAAACAAACCAATTCCAATGACATTAAATAAGAATAAACTCAATAAATTTCTAATGCTGAAACTGCCAAGCGCCTGGCTTTGTGGGGTTCGTGTAAGTGAGATTGAAGAAGATACCTGTAAAGTAGGTGTGAAGCATAAATGGATAAATCAAAACCCATTTAATAGTATGTATTTCGCTGTGCAGGCAATGGCAGCAGAATTAAGCACTGGGGCGTTGGTAATGGGAAAAATTAAACAGTCCAACAGAAAAATTTCTATGCTGGTAGCGCAAAACAGGGCTACGTTTACCAAAAAAGCCACTGGCAAGATTAATTTCTACTGTTACGATGGTCATTTAATAGACGAAGCTATAGAGAAAACGCTTGCCACGGGTGAAGGGCAAACTTTATGGATGAAATCTACGGGAATAAATGATACCGGTGAGCAGGTGGCAGTATTTGAGTTTGAATGGACTATAAAAGCAAAGTAATATGAATGCACACGAAATAGATTACCAGATTTTTGGAGAAGAAATGCAATATGTAGAATTAGAGCTGGATCCTCGTGAAGCTGTTATTGCCGAAGCCGGTAATTTTATGATGATGGACGATGGGATTAGAATGGATACTATTTTTGGCGATGGCTCTAAAGAAAACGAAGGTTTCCTGGGTAAAGTTTTAGGTGCGGGCAAACGTTTGCTTACCGGAGAAAGTTTATTCATGACGATTTTTAGTAATGAAATTCAGGGCAAAAAGCGTATTAGTTTTGCTTCGCCTTATCCCGGAAAAATTATTCCTATAGATCTTACCCGATATGGAAATAAATTTATTTGCCAGAAAGATGCATTTTTATGCGCTGCCAAAGGAGTTTCGGTAGGAATTGAATTCAGTAAAAAACTGGGGCGCGGTTTTTTTGGAGGTGAAGGTTTTATTATGCAAAAACTGGAAGGCGACGGGATGGCCTTTGTTCACGCCGGTGGCACGATGGCAAGAAAAGAATTATCTCCCGGTGAAAAATTAAAGATAGATACAGGCTGTATTATTGGCTTCACCCAGGATATAAATTATGATATTGAATTTGTAGGCGGAATTAAAAATACGTTTTTTGGCGGGGAAGGACTTTTCTTTGCAACCCTTACCGGCCCGGGTACAGTTTACGTGCAATCGCTTCCCTTTAGCCGCCTGGCTAACCGAATTTGGCAGGCTGCACCACAAGGAGGTGGGAAAGATAAAGGAGAAGGTAGTATTCTTGGCGGTATAGGTGATGTGATAAGTGGCGATCGGCGATTTTAAGAATTGTTAAACAGCGGTAAATTAAAAGATCTTTATAAATTTTTTATTATATTTAGGTGCTTTTAAAAAATCCGTTAGCCTATTAAAAGATTTCTACTTTTTTAAACCTAACTTCTAATTTAAATCTTTCAAATTATGGCGAGAGCGATGTTTGAATACACCAAAACTGTACTGGATAAAGTCAGTTTTGATCCCATCTTGTTTTGTAGAGAAGTGAAAAAAGCACTTCAACGACTTTTACCTCATGAAATAGAGGAACTTCGTATCTGGATTATAGCACTAACCCGCAAAAATCCTGAACTTAATCAATGTTTAACCTATTTAAATACATAAAAAAAGCGGCTTTTGGGCCGCTTTTTATTTTCAATAAAATTTCCTTTGTTTAAAATAAAACAGTAGGAATTATTTTATCCCTGGTATTCTTTTTTCTTATTCACAGGACTTATAATTTTCACATTGTGAAAAGCGATAGCACCTTTTACAACACCTGCAATGGTACTTTGTATAGCTTCAATAATCTGCATTTTTAATTCACTGCGGTTGTAGATAAGGCTTACTTCTCGTGCGGGTACCGGCTCTGCAAACATCCTTAAATTTTTCTTTTCAGAATCTTTAATATCAAGGGTATGCAAATAGGGGAGCAGTGTCATCCCTAAACCTTCGTTAGCCAGTTTTATTAAAGTTTCAAAACTTCCGCTTTCCAACTGAAAATGATCATCGTCGTAATTTCTGGAAGATTTACATAGGTTAAGAATACCATCTTTAAAACAATGCCCATCTTCAAGCAGCAACATATCGTCTATATCCAGGTCGTTGATTTCAATCTTTTCCTTTTTATGAAGCCTGTGACTGTTTGGTATATAACCTACAAAGGGTTCATAATAAAGTACATTTTCTTTGATTCCCTGCAGTTCAAGTGGGGTTGCGGCAATTGCAGCATCTAAATGTCCTTCTCTTAAACGTTCAATAATTGCATCGGTATTTAGTTCCTCAATCTTAAGCTTTACTTTAGGATATTTCTTAATAAAATTATTGATGAACATAGGCAGTAGAGTAGGCATAACCGTGGGAATTACACCTAGTTTAAAAATACCACCTACAAATCCTTTTTGCTGATCTACTATATCTTTAATCCGGTCACTTTCATTCACAATATTTCGCGCCTGTTGCACAATTTTTTCCCCGGTTTCAGTAAGCTGAATAGGTTTTTTGGTTCTATCAAAAATCTGTACATCCAGTTCTTCTTCCAGCTTTTGAATTTGCATGCTTAAAGTAGGCTGGGTTACAAACACCTTTTGTGCCGCTTTGGTGAAATTCTTATGTTCGGCAACCGCCAATACATAATGCAGTTGTGTAATCGTCATAATCTGAAGCTTTATTATTACTACAAATGTATTGGTTTTTTCTATTCTGAATTAAAATAAATATGATTTTATCTATACGCAAAGACGAATATTAAACTTTTGAAACTAAAACCTGAGGTTTAATTCCTTCTTCTCACCATCAAAATCGAATTTCGCATCTTCCCAGGTTGGTGGCCCGTATAAATTCATTTGATTGTTGGAGACTCCATAATCTTCAGTAGGCATGCCATTTGATTCAAAATCCATTCTCTGGTTCCCATTTTTATCATGGTAGGCAGTTACGGCATAGGTTCCGGGTGGTATTTCACTAAAAGTGACCACTGCAACACCATCTTTAATTTCACTTACTTCCCCCTTGACTGGTGCTTGTTTAAGAAAATTATCTTCATTAAATAGTGCGAAATAAACTTTTCCTTCTTCCGAAGCAAGGTTATCTACACTCACACGAATATTACCCGAATTTTCTGTTTGGGCTAAATCGAGGTTGCAAAGAAAAAGACTGAATAAAATGGCAATTGTTTTCATAATTAGTTAATTTTTATTGGTTTATAACCTCAAAACTAATCTGATTTATCCTTTAGATTTAATAAATAATACCGAGTTGTAATTTTTGAGTGCTGAATTGTAGATTCTTCAAAAGAAAAGAGAAAAAAGAGTAAAGAGGAAAAGACTGAAAGAAAATTGGGATTGGTGTAAGACTGGAGCCAACTCGTCAAATATGCTAACTTCCAGGTAAAAGATTACAACGTGCTACGTTGCTCGTAATGGCGGGATTAAAGTATTCCCCTCGCTTTAATTTCAAGGTATTTATTTATGGCATTTATACTCAAATCTTCGGGTTTGGTGAGTAAAGTATTAATTCCATGTTGCCTTAATTCGGCGGCCATTAGTTTTTTATCGTGGGCAAAACTTTCGGCGATTACCTGGTGAGCCATATCGGTAGTATTCTCAGGATTGCTACTTATAACTTTATCCAATTCGGTATTTTCAAAAAATATAACCACTAAAACGTGTTTCTTGTTAACGGCCTTTAAATAGGGAAGCTGTCTTTTTAAAGCCGAAATATGTTCAAAATTGGTGTATAACATCAACAAGCTTCGTTGGGTAACTCTTTGTCGCAAATTACTGTAAAGCATATTAAAATCTGAATCGGGAAATTGAGTATTAATATTATATAAACGCTCCATTATTTGTTGCAACTGGCTTAATCTTGCATTTGCTTTTAAGATATTTCCAATTTTTGATGAAAAAGAAATTAGCCCAACTTTATCCTTTTTCTTCAGCGCTATATTAGAAAAAGCCAGGCTACTATTAATTGCATAATCCAGCAAACTCAAACCATTAAAAGGCATTTTCATTACCCGGCCGGTATCAATAATTGAATAAATTGGCTGCGCTTTTTCATCCTGAAACTGGTTTACCATAAGGTCGCCCTGTTTGGCGGTAGCTTTCCAGTTTATGGTTCGCACATCGTCTCCCGGCACATATTCCTTAATTTGTTCAAATTCCATCGTGTGGCCAATCCTTCTAATTTTTTTTAATCCTGGTTGTGATAAACGATTATCTATAGCTAAAAAATCCAGTTTTTTCATCTGAATAAAAGAGGGATAGACTTTCAGCATTTGTTTGTTTCCAAAAACCGAACGTCTTTTCACCAAACCAATTTTGGTGAAAACGTAAATGTTTAGTTTTCCAAAGTAATATTCCCCACGAGCAACAGGCCGTAAATAATAGCTGAATTTTTCAGAATTACCGGCGCCAATCTTTAATTGTTTTAAAAAATCCCGCTTTTGAAACTGTATAGGGATTTCATCTATAATTTCAGTATAAATAGAAAAGCCATAGTTATTTTCCAGGATTATTTCCACTTCATTTTCATCTGAATTTGAAAATTTCTGAGGAAGAATTCTTTCGGCATTTATTCGGTTAGACTTATAGAGACTTACCAAATCGGCGAGAAACAGAAGTAATAATACGAGGTTTAAAACCCAGGTAAAACCGTATAAAAAATCAAAGAAATATGAAAATAGAAAGAGTAGTGCGATGGCAAAGGTCGCATAGAAAAAACGCTGATTTAAATATAAAGATTTTAAGAAGTTGAGCACTAGCGTGGAATTTCTACAGATTGCGAGATCATTTCTATTACTTCTTTGGCAGTAATTCCTTCCATTTCACGATCGGGACTAATAATTAATCTATGCGCTAAAACAGGATTTAGTGCTTTTTTAATATCCTCTGGAATTACAAAATCTCTTCCGTTTATTGCTGCAAATGCTTTAGAAGCGTTCATCACCGCGATAGATGCCCGGGGAGAAGCCCCAAGATAAATGTGAGAGTGATTACGGGTTTTACCTACAATACTGGCAATATAATGCATCAGTTTTTCTTCCACAATAATCTCCTGAATCTGGCCTTTTAACTCGTTTAGATTCTTAGGATTCAAAACAGCTTCAATCTGTGAAATAGGTAACGAGCCCTTGCGGTCGTGGTGGGTTTTTAGAATATTTATTTCGTCTTCAAGACTGGGGTAATCCACTTCAATTTTAAATAAAAAACGGTCTAATTGGGCTTCGGGCAGGGCGTAAGTTCCTTCCTGTTCTATAGGATTTTGTGTAGCCAGGACCATAAATGGCGCTTCCAAATCATGCTGCACCCCATCTATGGTAATTTGGCGCTCTTCCATCACCTCAAACAAAGCTGCCTGGGTTTTAGCAGGAGCGCGGTTAATTTCATCTATTAGAACGATATTGGAAAAAATGGGTCCGGGTTTAAATTCAAATTCACCTTTTTGCGCGTTTAAGACCGAAGTTCCTAAAACATCACTCGGCATCAAATCTGGTGTAAATTGAATTCGGCTAAAGTTTGTTTCCAGGCTTTTAGCAAATAATTTTGCGGTTAAGGTTTTGGCCACACCGGGCACACCTTCAATTAAAACGTGACCGTTAGAAAGCAGGCCTGCAATTAAGAGTTCTACAAAATCGTTTTGACCTACAATTACTTTGGCCAGTTGGTTTTTTAAACTTGAAACCGCTTGTTTAAGATCGTCCAGCGGGATGCGACTGCCAAAATCTAAAGATTCGTTTTCATTATTTATTTCGTTTTCCATTGGAATGTGATTTAAAATTATTTATTGCCTCAGAAAGTTCATAAAATTCACTTTTACCGGCACTTTTATTATTTGAGAGCTTTTCGATTTTCTCAAAAAGTTTCTTTCCTGAAGCTACGCTGTTTCCAGATTTTGCCGCCAGTAAGGTATAGAATTCTTCGTCTATGGTTTTTGTTGAAATTTTATATTGTAAACGAATATATTCAAGAAATAAATTGACTTTCTTAGAGATCAATTCTTCATATTCTTTTTCTTCTAAATAAAGATTTCCAACAGTTTTGGCATATTCGTAACTCTGATTTTTTAAAGGATCTACCACCGGAATAGACCGCTGTTTTCGTTTTCCTTCAAAAATAATGAACAAAACGCAGCCGGCCAGCAGAAAATAATAGGCCCATTTAAGGCGGGTATCACTTAGTAAAATATAAAGCGGGGAAGAATAATATGTTTTTCCGGCTTTATAATAATTATCCAAAAATACCTGGTTTCCCATTTCCATATAAGCCAGGATATTTTCGGCATATTCGTAATTCTTATTGCTTAGTAAAAAGTAATTCCCAAAAGCTTCAGGGGTATTATGCAGGTAAATTTTCCCTTTTCCAAAATCGGACCTTATAAAATTAGGTTGACTGTTTTTTTCATCTCCCTGGATATTAATTTTTCCCAGAACTTCGATTTGCGCACTGTCTTTTTGATGAAAGTAAAGTGACGAAAATTCATTTTTAAACTTAAAATCGTTTTCTTTTTTTAAAGCTGAGTTTTCAAAATTCAATTGTGGTTTTGAACTTAGATCGTTTTTAGGAATAAAAACCTTATTTTCTAAATGAAGTGTATCTAACAACTCGGGACTAATTCCCCTGGCCGATATAAAAAGATGATTTCCATTAGAAACCCAATCAAGCAATTTATTTAACTCATCCTGATCAAAATACACGGCATTATTGAGGAAAAAATAAGTGCCGTTTTCCAGGCTATCAGATAGTTTTTCGAATGGTGGAACGTCAATTTCTTCAAATTTCCAGTTTTCAGTATTTTTCCAGCTATCATAAAAAACAAAACTTCCCAGTGGGATTTTATCGTCACTCATATAACTGGGCGTCCAGTTTACCGGTTCAGGTTCTGTAGCTTCCAGGTAAGTGAGAAAAATTACCAAAAGCAGGAATGCAGCAAAGAAGAGTTTTGAAGTCTTACCCATTATTTCCGCTTTTTAGGTTATTTTCCATTTGGCTGAATTCCCGGTTTACTTTCTGAAAACGCGATTTAGAAAGGTCAAAATCCCCATACCAGATAAAATCGTAAAGTCGGGTGATTTTGGTGAACTGGCTTTTTATTTCAGTCTCCTTTATTTCGTTAATATAATCTTCATTTGTTTTTTGAAATCTATACGAAATATGCTCTTTTTGATCAAGCAAACGCAAGCTCTTTAAGTATAAATACCGAACAGCAAGGCGATAATTTTCTTCTCGAATCGCTTTTTCAATTAATGAAGAGATATCTGCCGATTTTACGATTTCTTCTTCTTTTTGAAGATTGACTCTTCCGGTAATAGGTGCAGCCATCACTGCATTCCCTGGATTTAATCTAATAAAAAGCCAGGTAATTAAACCAAGGACTAAGATTAGGAATATATAGGGTAAAGCTGAGAGAACTGCACTCCAAAAAGCGTTGGTTTGGTAATCGCCAAAAAGCCATTGCAAAAAAGCATTCCATTTAAGGTTAATCCAACGTTTTAAGCGGGTCCACCAGGAATCTTCTTCAATCTTTTCTAGATAATCAAATGCTTTATCAGATTTATAAGCTTCAATTTTTTCAGCATCAAAATTAGCTTTCTCCAGATTTTCTTCAGAGGAATTCTGAACCACTTCCGTAGAATCAGTCATCGCTTGCTCTTGCGGAATTAAGTTTCCGAAGAAAATAAAACTGAAAAGAAGAAAGACTTTAATCATTAATTGTTTTTACCAAGATTTTCAATGCTTTCGTAGGCGCCGGTAAAGTATTTTATTTCATTAAGGTTATAATAAACAAAAGCAACCCCAATTGGTGTAATGGCGTAAAGCAGGTATTGAATGGCAGACGCAATTATGGTTAAGGTGAGATAAACCCAATCAAATAACTCGGCAACATTTGTTGAAGAAGCCGAATTTTCTTCCATAATTGTGAACATTTTTACAAAAGTATAAATGAGCACCGGTAGTTGAAAAATAAGGCTGATGATATACACGATAAGCCAGATTAAGAAAAGGCTTATAAAACTCATCCACCAATTATCTTTTACCAGGTGAAAACCTTCAGAAATGCTACCGCCAATACTTTCGCTTTTAAAAACAAGTACCGCAGCCGCAATACTAAGCGGAACACTTAAATAAATTCCGGGCAGAATAAAAATTATAAGTCCGGCGAAAATCAAGATCCAGGTAACGGCGCCAAGTCCAAACATTTTTCCTAAATCTTTTTTCACGCCTTGTTTAACCTCCTGGTGACTGGCTTCTCCATTATTAGTAACGTAAGATTTTATAAAATGAAATGCCGCCACGTTCATTACTGAGAAATATAATAGTAGCCCAACCATTAATAAGCCAAAACCGATAAAAAACCCGCCATCCTGATTGAACATTAAAGAATTACCAACCGTGGTATACGAATAGTAAGATACGGCAGCGATTAAAAGCAGAAACGCCGGCCAGGAAATTTTTATAACACTTGTAAAATAGGCTTTATAATTTTCACGAATAAACTTAAACGTATAGCTTATAATATCGCCCAGCTCTCGCTGTTGCTTAAAATCAATGTAATCCTGCTTCATGAATTTGTTGTTTTTTATGTAGAAATATGGGGTAAAAAATATAGTAAAATAGAATTAGTGCCAGGGAGCTACCAATAATTAAAATCGCCAGCCAATCGGGCATTTGGGTTAATCGGGTTACGAAGCCTTCCAGAAATCCCGCCAGGATAAAAAATGGAATGGTACTAATCACGATTTTTAATCCGTTTTTAACGCCCTTTACAAAAGAGGTGAGACGAGTGTAAGTGCCGGGGAAAAGTATACTTTTTCCAACTACCAGTCCTGCGCAACCCGCAATAATAATTACTGAAATTTCAATAGTACCGTGAATCCAAATTGTTCTGGCAGATTCCCAAAGTAAGCCTTGGTCGTAAAAGAAATATTGAAAGGATCCGAGCATTACTGCGTTTTGCATTAAAATAAACACCGTGCCAATTCCTGCGAGGATTCCCATACTAAAAGCCATTAGCGAGACCCGAATATTATTGATCGTAATTCCCAGGAACATATCGGTTTCAGACATTTTTTTATAAACCGCCATAGGATCTCCTTCAGCAATATTCTGTAAAGTCATATTCACATAGGCATCGCCTAAAATACTTCTCACAAAAGTATGATCTGATGCTGCTGAAAATGCGCCCGCCGCAGAAAAAAGCGCGAAAATTAAAAAACTTAGCAATAATTGTTTCTGAAACTTATAGAAAAACAATGGGAATTCTTTTGTAAAAAAGGTGATAAACCGGTTTTGTGATTCTTTTTTATTCTTATAGATTTTTTGATGCGCTGAAGCGGCTAACTGATTTAAATAGTTAGTAGTATTGCTTTTAGGATAAAACGTTCTGGAATAGCTTAGATGGTCGCTAATTTCAATATAAATATTAGAGAGCTGCTCTGGTCTCAGTATATTTTTATTTTGAAGCTGGCTTTCAAATTTAAGCCATTTATCCTTATTTTGCTTCACAAATGCAGCTTCTCGCATGGTTTTTCTATTATGACTCAAAGAAACAGATTAAATGGATAATTTTCAAATTGAAACCGCTCAAAATATAAGTATTAATCAGAATGTTGCGAGCGTGGGCGATCGTATCCTTGCTTTTATCGTAGATGCTTTTATAATTGGGTTGTATATAGTAATAAGTTCTTTGGCTTTGGCCGGTACGGGGCTTGATGCCGCAGGGCAATGGGTTTACTACCTTGTAATGGGCTTGCCTTCGCTATTATATTATTTATTATGGGAGAGTTTATATAATGGGCAAACCCCGGGAAAGGCCGCTTTACAAATTAGGGTAGTAAAGATAGATGGCAGCCGGCCCGCTTTTGCTGAATATTTAATCAGGTGGTTGCTTCGGTTTATTGATATTTCTATTAGTAGTGGAGCTATTGCGGTGGTCACTATTTTATTAAACGGAAAAGGGCAGCGGTTGGGCGATCTAGCTGCAAAAACCACGGTGATTTCTGAAAAACCAAGAACGAATTTAAATCGAAGCCTGGCAGTAGATGTTCCTGAAGGCTACCGACCAAAATATCCGCAGGTGAGTGTTTTAAAGGATGCAGATGTACAAAATATTAAAAACCTCTATCAAACTGCGAGAAGAAGTCATAACCACCGACTTATTCTATCACTTTCAGAAAAATTATCAGAATTACTGGAAACTCAACCTAATGAGTCTCCAATGGAATTTATTCAGCAGGTAATTACAGATTATAATTTTTATACCCAGCGGGCCTAATTAATTATTTCAATATCCATTTCAACGTTATTAATTGGCCATTCAGATTGGCCTGTTTCAACTTCTTCAATTTTTTCGGCAACCTCCATTCCTTTGGTTACACGCCCAAAAACAGTATGATCGTTATTTAAATGTGGGGTTCCGTTTTCTTTCATAACAATAAAGAATTCAAAAGGCGAAGAAGCTTTACTCACATTTTGCTCACTATATTTTGCTGCTGAAAAAGCTCCGTAAGTATGTTTATGGCCTGCATCAAATTCACTGGGAATTAAATAATCTCCAATTTGTGAGCGCTGGCGGGGAGTAGTAACATTATCTGAATTTCCTCCCTGAATCACAAAGCCGGGAGCAACACGATGAAAAAAGGTGCTGTTAAAATAACCTTCTTTTACCAACATTATAAAATTGGCGCGGTGTAGGGGAGTATCTCTAAAAAGTTCTACTTCAATATTGCCAAAACTGGTAATGATTCTCACCCGGGTTTCCGGATTTTCTTTCCCGTACTGGGTTAGAAATGGAATTAATTCTTCTTGCGCAATGGGAAACTCTTTGTCGCTTTGAATAGAATCGCTTTGGTAAGAGGTTTCTTCAGCTTTACTATATTTTGCTCTCAGTGAATCTAATTTGGAAGTTTTTTGATTAACTTCTTCTTTATCTAAAGGCTTTTCCGAAGCATTTTTACTGGAAGATTCCTTATCTTCACAACTTGCAAAAAAAAGAATTAGAAAAAGATAAACGAAAGCAAGCGAGTTTTTCATGGATTTTCAGGATTTTAAAGACAGGATACCAAAATTAAAAAAAATTGTCCTTCCGGGAGAAAAGGCGCATCATAAATTAGTGCCTGGCAACCGCATTGAAGAGATGAGAAATCTTGATATTAATAGCCTTAAGCCTAATAAAGCTGGTGTTATGGCGGTATTTTATCCCAATAATTTTGGAAAAACTCATCTGGTTCTAATTTTAAGAAAAACCTATAAAGGCGTTCATTCTAATCAAATTGGATTTCCCGGTGGCCGCGTTGAGCCTGAAGATGATAACCTGCAACAAACTGCTTTACGTGAAACAGAAGAGGAAGTTGGAATTCCCAGGAATAATATTGAAGTAATAAGAGAGCTTACCCGTTTGTACATTCCGCCCAGTAATTTTTGGGTACAACCTTATTTAGGTTTGCTGGAAAAAACTCCAACTTTAATCCCGCAAGAAAGTGAAGTAGAACGTATCTTAGAGGTAGATTTAGATCATTTTTTAGATCATTCTAACTTTGTGAAACAGGAATTGAGCACAAGTTATTCCAGTAAAATGGTTGTGCCTGCATTTAGATTAAATGAACAAATTGTTTGGGGAGCAACGGGAATGATGTTGAGTGAGATTCGGGAAATCTTTAGAAAAAGCTTTTAAAATTTAAGAATTACTATATTTGCCCGGCTTAATTTTTACTCGATAATCGAGATTTAAAATAGTGCCCGGCTAGTTTCATAATTAAATTATATTTTTTCATTAGGTTTCCTAATTTAATGCAACTGGAATTATACAAAAAGTAAGAACTGAAAATTAAACTATGGGATTATTTAAAAGAAATCCATTTGGGCATTTTTTATTTCTGAAAAAGTGGCTTATCCGTATCTTCGGATTACTTAGCCACCGCCGTTATCGCGGTTATAATGAACTTAGCATTGAAGGCTCAGATATCATTAAAAACCTTCCCGATAACAATGTACTTTTTGTTTCTAATCATCAAACTTATTTTGCTGATGTAACTGCAATGTTCCACGTTTTTAACGCGAGTTTAAGCGGAAGGGTAGATTCCATTAAAAATATAGGTTATATCTGGCAGCCAAAACTCAATATTTATTATGTAGCGGCTAAAGAAACCATGAATGCCGGTTTAATCTATAGAATTATGGCTTATGCCGGCGCTGTGAGTGTTGAAAGAACCTGGCGTGCAAAAGGCGAAGAAGTTGAGCGAAAAGTAAATCCAGACGATACAAAGAATATTGGAATGGCCCTGGAAGATGGCTGGGTAATAACTTTCCCACAGGGAACCACCAAACCATTTAAACCCATTAGAAAAGGAACTGCGCATATTATAAAACAATATAAACCGGTGGTAATTCCTATTGTAATTGATGGTTTTAGGCGTTCTTTTGATAAAAAAGGAATTAGGATCAAAAAGCGCGGTATTTTGCAAACTATGCAAATTAAGGAGCCGCTAGACATAGATTATGAAAATGATTCTGTTGAAGAAATTGTAAGCAAGCTTGAGTATGCCATAGAACAGCACCCTTCTTTCCTTAAGGTTATTCCTTCTGATGCGATTAAGGAAATGGAAGAACTAAACAAGAAAAGGGCATATTAAAAAAAGTTATCCCAACTCCGAAAATCCAACAATTGCAACCCAAACGCTATTTTTACCTTATTAAAGTTCAATATCTAGGTTACCGATTACACGGCTGGCAAAAGCAGCCAGATGTAAAAACAGTAGAAGAGTTAATCACAAAAACTTTACGTTATGTGATGCCTGTACAAAAGTTTAAAATTTTGGGCACCAGTAGAACCGATGCTATGGTTTCTGCGCAGGAATCGGCATTTGAGTTGTTTTTAGATTACGAACCACTTTCCGATCTGTATGAGTTTTTAAAAGAATTCAACCAGAATTTACCACAAGATATTCGAGCGCTTGCCATTACTGAAGTAGATGCGAAATTCAATATTATTCAGCATCCAAAACTTAAGGAATATGCTTATTTATTTAGTTTTGGAGAGAAAAATCATCCTTTCTGTGCGCCTTTAATGGCTAATTTTCAATTTGATTTGGATATTGAATTGATGAAAAAAGGAGCAAAGCTTTTTGAAGGCAAACACCAGTTTAGAAACTATTGTGTAAGGGTTTCAGAAAACAGCACTTTTGAGCGTGAGATTATAAAATCTGAATTAGTCGAAAATACCGAAATCACCGCCAGTTTTTTTCCTGAAAAATCCTATATTTTTCATATTCACAGTGCAGGTTTCCTAAGACACCAGGTTCGTTTAATGATGGGCGCTTTGCTGCAACTTGGTAGAGGTGAATTGACACTGGAAAATCTGGAAAACAGCTTAAAACCCGGCGTTGAAATGCAAATGGATTACATAGTACCGGCTTCGGGCTTGCTTTTAAATAAAATTGGGCTCGAAGATTTTTAAACTTTCGCTTCTTGTTTTTCTAAAACTGCCAAAGCCAGTCTAATAGTGCCGTAATCTATTGCTTCTTCAAAATGTTCAAAATATGGTTTTAAACCTTCTGGGTTCTCAAGTTCAGTTTTAGCTTTTTCAATAGCTTTAAAATCAGCTTTAGAAATATATTTCATAGGATCTACCGCTTCATTTTCGGCATACAATTTTGCTAAATGCGAATAAACAGTAGTAATTGCAAGCTCTCGTTTTTTCGCAATTTCTTCCAGGTTTAAACCTTCATTTAATAAATCTAAAGTTGCCTTGTAGGTATTTGCTTTTTTACGTTTTTTAGTGCTACGTTTTTTTTTACTGAATGCGATGATTTCCTTTATGAATTCGTACCCGTAATCCTGCATTTTTTGTCTTCCCACACCGTTAATTTGAAGAAATTCATCATCGGTCATAGGGCGGGATTTTTCCATTTCTTTTAAGGTCGCATCGTTAAAGATCAGGTAAGCGGGAATTTCTTCTTCACGAGCAATTTTTAACCTTAACTGTCTTAGTTTTTCGAAAAGGGAATTATCTGAAGTTTTTTCTGAAATTTCTATCTCTTCACGGCGTTTCAGTTTTTTACGGTCTGGAACTTCAGCAAGTTGGACTTTTTCGCCTTCAAACAAAACATTTTTAGCCAAGGCGGTAAGCTGTAAATTATTGCCACGGTGAAAAGCGATTTCTACATAACCAAGGTTGATAAGCTGAATAATATACTGCTGCCAGTGGTGCCAGGAAATATCTTTTCCAATCCCAAAGGTTTTAATTTGCTGATAATTTTTACTGAAAACCGACTCATTTTGTGAACCGCGAAGCACATCTATAAGTACAGTAATCGGTTCGTTTTCTTTTAATCTGAAAATACAGGAAAGAGCTTTTTGAGCGATCACCGTTCCATCAAAAAACTGCGGCGGATTCTTACAAATATCACAGTTGCCACAATCTTCCTGTTTTAATTCGCCAAAATAACTCAGCAATATTTTTCGTCGACAACTTAAAGCTTCAGAATATTGTTTCATTCGGTCTAGCTTTGCAAGCTGCACTTCTTCATTCCCTGAGTTGGAAGCGAATTTTTGCAGCTGCACCACATCGGCATAACTATGAAAAAGCATAGTGTCTGAAGGCAGACCGTCACGCCCTGCACGACCAATTTCCTGGTAATAGCCTTCAAGGTTTTTAGGCATATTGTAATGAATTACCCACCGAATATTAGATTTATCGATGCCCATCCCAAAAGCGATGGTAGCACAAATAATCTTTGAATTATCATTGATAAAATTATCCTGAATTTCAATACGCTTTTCAGCTGGTAAACCTGCGTGGTAAGCTTCCGCTTCAAAACCTTTTCGCTGCAGTTTTTCAGCAATTTCCTCGGTGTTTTTTCTACTTAGGCAGTAGATAATTCCGCTTTCCTTTTTTCGGGTTTTTACGAAATTGGTGATTTGCTCAAAGCGCTTAATTCCGGGCCGAACATCTAAACTCAGGTTTTTCCTATCAAAAGAAGCAATGTGCTTTTCGGCATTTGGAATATTTAATTGGCGGCAAATATCTTCGCGCGTAGCTTTATCGGCCGTAGCGGTTAGCGCGATCATTGGAGTAGTGGGAAAGCGATTTTTTAAATAGCCTAGTTGCGTATAAGCCGGTCTAAAATCGTGTCCCCAACTGGAAATACAATGTGCTTCATCTACCGCAATCAAACTTATTTTGCCGTCGCTCATAAAACGGTCTACAAACTGCAGACTTTCTGGAGCAACATAAAGTAGTTTTAATTCTTTGGAATCAATTTTTTTAAAGATCTCCTGTTGCTGGCTTTCGGTTTGGCTACTATTTAAAAATGCCGCTGGAACGCCATTAGCGGTAAGTCCGTCTACCTGGTCTTTCATCAAGGCGATAAGTGGGGAAATCACCAGGGTGATTTCTGGAAGTAAAATGGCCGGAAGCTGGTAACAAATAGATTTTCCGCCACCGGTTGGCATAATTACCAGGTTATCTTTGCCTTCAAAAACCGAATCGATAATCTTTTTTTGAAGCGGTCTAAAACTATCGTAACCAAAATATTCTTTAAGCGTATGTAAAACCCGGGTATTTTCCATAGCCGCAAAGTTAGGGCAAAGTGACAATTCTCAAACCCTGTTGCGCTTAAATTATGGGAAAACACTTATTTTTAAAATTAGGGAAACTTAATTTTAAAATATTGAGATATATACTAAAGGTCGTAGGCTACATAAGCCTGGTTAATCACTTTAAAAGGCGCGTCTTGATTTGAAACATTTTCAAAAGCCTGGTAGTCTATCCAAACAAAACCATTGTCGCCCCAGGCTTCTCCCCAGGAGTTTACTACTTTAAAAGCGCCAAATTCATCATTAAAGCCAACTACTAACATCGCGTGACAGGTTACATCTTCATAATCTACAGCGTGTTCCCGGTATGCCGATAGCCCAAAATTATCGGTTTTACCAAATTCTGGAGAAAGCACTGCGCCAATAACAATGGGTTGTTGTTGGGTAATTAAAGTTTTCATTTCGGCTAGCATATTTTCCCCGCTTAAACCTTTATAATCAGCTATTCTTGCTTCTTCGGCGGCTGCAATTACAGCTTCGTTGGGTTGGGTTTCGCATTCATTATCAGTATATGGGAAAAGTTCTAAAGCCGCGACTCCCTGTTCTTCTATTAAAGCAAGAGTTTCAGGAATTGAAGTTCCGCCGCATTCATCGGTGGTAATTTGATTATAAGTATAAGACGGACTAAAAATATTTGCTTCAGAATAAGGTAATCCAGATTCAACTTTTTCCTGGAAAGATTTCAAATAATAACTCGTAGCCCAGGAAACGCAAGACCCCAGCGCGCCCTGATCGCCAACCGGGGGAAGGTTTTCAGAAAGATCAAAAGCTGCCGGTAAGCTATCGGGAATAACGAGGCTTTCCAGTAAATTTTCAGCATCTATATTGTAGTTACCATTTCCAGAGCATTCAAGGCCGGTGGAATAAACCTCGCCATCTTCAGAAATAAATTGATTTTCGGTTTCCTGTGGGATTTCGGGAACTGCAGGATTATTGGCATTGGGGTTTAAATCATCCCTGTCACTATAACAGCCTGCAAGGCTTAAGCTAATTGCGAGCAGTAAAATTTGAATTTTTTTCATAACAATTTGAGGTATTTTAAATCTTCATTATTCAGAAGAAAATCTGTTTATAGATGATTTTTAGAAAAATTCCTTCTGAGAAATTCAACATATAACATCAATAAACATACTAATAATGTTCTTATTATGAAGAAAAAGATTTTTTATGCTGAATTGCTAATGCAAATAAAAAGAAATTAGTCGCTACACTAGAAAATATGTACATTTGCAGCCGCAAAAAATCATTACTATGAAAGCCGGAATTGTAGGATTACCAAACGTAGGAAAATCGACGTTATTTAATTGTCTCTCTAATGCAAAGGCACAGAGCGCGAATTTTCCTTTTTGTACCATAGAACCTAATGTTGGGGTAGTGAATGTTCCAGATCCCAGGATTCAACGATTGGAAAGTTTGGTTAAACCCGAAAAAGTACAGCCGGCTACAGTAGAAATTGTAGATATTGCCGGTCTGGTAAAAGGCGCTAGTAAAGGTGAAGGATTGGGGAACCAGTTTCTTGGAAATATTCGTGAAACCGATGCCATTCTACACGTTTTGCGTTGTTTTGAGAACGATAATATTGTACACGTAGATGGTTCTATAGATCCTATTAGAGACAAGGAAACCATAGATATGGAGCTTCAGCTTAAAGATCTTGAAACCGCAGAGAAGAAGTTGGAGAAAGTAAAGCGTGCTGCTCGTACCGGGAATAAAGAGGCCCAAAAAGAAGAAGCTGCACTTAGTAAAGTTAAAGGAGGTCTGGAAGCTGGGAAATCTGTTAGGGCTATAGATTTAACCGAAGAAGAAAGAAAAGATTTTATAAAACCGCTTCAGTTTATTACCGATAAGCCGGTGATGTACGTTTGTAATGTAGATGAAGATGCAGCGGTAGATGGTAACGCTCACGTAGATCGCGTAAGAGAAGCAGTAAAAGAGGAAAATGCTGAAGTTTTAGTACTTGCCGTAGGAACTGAAGCTGATATTACCGAGCTTGATGATTTTGAGGAAAGACAAATGTTTCTTCAGGATATTGGTCTCGAAGAACCTGGTTCTGCCAAATTAATTCGTGGAGCTTACGAATTATTAAACCTCCAAACCTATTTTACCGCTGGGGTAAAAGAAGTACGCGCCTGGACTATTCCTGTAGGAGCTACTGCGCCACAGGCAGCCGGAGTAATTCATACCGATTTTGAAAAAGGATTTATTCGCGCCGAGGTAATTTCTTATGCCGATTTTGACAGCCTTGGAAGCGAAGCTAAGGTAAAAGAAGCCGGTAAAATGCGAGTAGAAGGTAAAGAATATATTGTACAGGATGGCGATGTAATGCATTTTAGATTCAACGTGTAAATCGCAATTTTTTAAGATAATTTTGCCTTTTTTATACTTATTCATTCTAATTTAACTAAAATTAGAGTTTTATCTAAATTTTTAGAAATAGTTTATCATTCGTGCTAAGTTCAGCTTTTATTTATTTCCTTATTTTAAGTAAAACAACCAAAATAGGAAACTATGAAACTGAGAAAGAATTTTGAATCTAAACTTACAACACCGGCTTTTGTCAAAAAAACCGGACTTATAGTTATGGCTTCCGGGCTTCTATTTGCCTGTAACGATGGTAATAAAAAAGCCGATGATGCAGAGATAGAAATCGAACAGACCCTGGAGATTGAGGAAGATACTATGTCTAATTTTGCCTATCAAACCAACGCGGTAGCAGATTATCTTACCTATGTAGATGGAGATGATGAATATGAAGAAATGCAGGAAGAAATTGATCCTGAAACAGCTTTGCAAAAATTTGCAGCAGCAGTTTCAGAAAGAAGTAGAGATTTTGGAATGCAGGCCGATGAAAAGCTTGAAGTTATTGGCGATAGTCTAAGCCAACCGGCAGATGATATGAACGCACAATTGCAAACTGCCATAGCTTCCCTCGAAAAACTCCAGGAAAATGCTTATGATGAACTTTCTGAAGAAGTAGATGACTTGAAAGTTGAACTTCAGAATATTGATATGCAAGCTGATAATGCGAAAGAAAAGTTGCGTAATTTCTTCCATAAGGCTGCAGATGTTATGGAAGATATGGACGCGCCAACAGATGATGGTACAATGAAGGTGAATCCTGGCGCAGTAGATGAATCAGATTACAGTCAGGAGCCAGATACCCTTGATGTAAATCAATAGAAAAATTTAGATTATAATGTTTATAAGAACCGTCTTTTTAGACGGTTCTTTTTTTTGTCTTTATTTTACTTATTTTTAATTGAAATTATATTTTAATGAAAGATAATTTTTCTACTCAATCTTCTTCCTATGCAAAGTACAGACCTGCTTATCCGCAGGAGTTATATGAATTTTTGAAAGAAAAATTAACTGCAACTGAAACCGCCTGGGACTGCGGAACGGGAAATGGCCAGGTAGCAGGAGAATTAGCAGATTTCTTTCAAAAAGTAGAAGCTACAGATATTAGTAAACAACAATTAGAAAATGCAGTAAGGAAGTCTAATATTCAATATTCTGTACAACGGGCTGAGGAAACAAACTTTCAGGATAAAACTTTTGACCTTATTACTGTGGCGCAGGCCGTTCACTGGTTCAATTTTAAAATTTTTTACAGCGAAGTAGGGCGGGTTTTAAAACCTAATGGAATTATTGCGATAATAGGTTACTCCCTATTTAAAAGTAATTTGGAAACAGATAAGCTGATTTATAAATTTTATAAAGATATTATTGGCTCGTTTTGGGATGAAGAAAGGCGCTATTTAGATGAAAAATATCAAACAATTCCATTTCCTTTTCAGGAAATTGAAACACCGGCGTTTCAGCAGGAATATCAATGGAGTTTTGATCATTTAATAGGATATTTAGAAACCTGGAGCGCTGTAAAACACTATGAAAAAGAAAAGGGTGAAAATCCTGTAAATTTGATTAAAAATGAACTTAAAATCGCCTTTGGAAATAAAAATAAAATAGTTTTTCCCATTCTTCTAAGGCTGGGAAAATTGAATGATTAAAATTAAAAATTGAACTGGCATAGAATATGATTATCTTCCAATCGTTATAAATAAATAAATTAGCTGATTAAAATAATTGATAATGAATAAATTAGGTTTTATTTTCCTGTGTTTTACGGGTATGTTTTTTCAGAATTCATTGGCACAAAGCTTTGCCGATGACCAATCGGTAACCCAGCAGGTGCTCCAGGAGCTTAATAGAGAACGCAGTTTGTTAAGTCAGAATCTGGAATTTAGAATTAAAGAAATAGATTCAAAAATTAGCAATCTTGATGAAAGCATTCAAAACACGAATTCTTCTGCAGAAAAAGTAGAAAAACTTCTGGAACGTGTTAAATTCCTTGAAGAACGCCAGGAAGAAATAGATAAAAATACCATTAGCGTTTACAAATATAATTACAGTTCTGCCGTGTTAAATTTAGCATCTATGGAACGCGAAATTAAGCCGCTAAATCTGTTTAATGCTTCCCGTGAATTTTATGCAACTTTAGACCAGGTGAGTAACCCAATGCATTATGAAGGTTACCAGGAGTGGTTTGGCCAGTTTAGAAAGTTTATTGAAGATGAAAAGAAAAATGATGCCAGGCTTTCTGCATTAAGCCATATTCTAAATGTAACTGGAGATCTTGCGCAGGGCACACCATTTACCGGAATGTTTGCCGGAACCGTTTTTGACGGAATTGGAAGCTTTATAAATTCTCTTGGTTGGGGCGATAAAAAACTGAAACAGCAAAGTACAGAAATGCTGAAACTAACCACAACTGTGGCGCAATTTACCCACGATAAGGATCTTATAGAAACCGAGTGGGAATCTATTAATAAAAACCTGGATGAATTAAAAGAGCTACAGGAAAAGGCAATGCAGGAAAATTTAGTACAAATCCTGGAAATAGACCCAACCGAGTTTGATCGTAATTTCACCAATGAAACCGATGCAAAAAAACGTACGCAGTATATCTTAGATATTTCTAAAATTGCTGAAAATAAAATCGCTGAAGAAAAAGCTAAAAATCCTGAAAACTGGAAACAGGACTATCACGACCAGATGATCGCGGTACAAAATTTAAAGATCCGTTTTGGAACTATTACTTTTAGAATTCTTGAAAATTTAAAGAAATATGATTCGCTTATCAAGAAATACGAAAACGATGAATATTTAAAAACTAAAATCGCCGATCTTAAAACGAAACTTAACGTGGTGCGAAACAGTTTTGAATCTACTTTTAATCCGCAGGAATATATTAAAGCATCTAACGAGATGTATGTAGTAGAGTAGAGGTTTTCTTCTTTATTGATAAAGACTATCTCAGAATCTTAAATCCTGAAATAAATTAAGGATGACGTTAAAGATTCTGAGATAGTCTTTTATGTTTGTCTATTGTTTTAATTCAGGCAGGAGTTTTTCAATCCTATCTCTGGAACCTTCATATTGTTCAGGTAATTTTAGGTTGCTTCCAAGTTCTTCAAGGCTTTCATCTCTTGTAAAGCCGGGATTATCGGTAGCGATTTCAAATAAAACTCCGCCCGGTTCTCTAAAATAGAGCGAATAGAAATAATCCCTATCTATTTTTTCGGTGATTTGTAAACCTTTCTGAATAATTTTTTCCCTAAAGCGCATTTGGGTTTCTTCATCTTTTACCCGAAAAGCGATATGGTGATTAGTACCACCGGCGTTAATTCCACGGTCGGCTGTTGGGTCTTCGTGAATATCAATTATAGCAGCATTTTCTACTGCACTGGTTTTGTATCTATAAAATTCACCCGATTTTTCTTCGAGTTCGTAGTCAAAAATATCTGTTAGAATACTGGCAGTAGGACCAACATTAAATAGAGTAAGAGTTACACTATGAAAACCTTTTAAAGCCACATCGCTTTTAATTTCATCGGTTTCCCAGGCCTCACGGTTATCCTGGTGTTTAGTGACAATTAGTTTTAAATTAAGTCCGTCGGGATCTCTAAAAGGTAAATATTGTTCTTCAAACTGCTCCCTGATTTTTCCAAACTCCACTCCGTGTTGTTCAAAGCGTTCCTGCCAGAAATCGAGGCTGCCTTCGGGAACCGAATAACCTATTTCGGTAGCCATTCCAACGCCGTTTTTCCCCTGCTTAACTCGTGGCCACGGGAAAAAAGTTAAAATGCTTCCAGGAGAGCCAACTTTATCGCCAAAGTAAAAATGATAGGTTTTAGGATCATCAAAATTCACCGTTTTCTTAACCATTCGTAATCCTAGAACTTTGGTATAAAAATCGTAATTGCGTTGCGCGTCTCCAGCAATTGCAGTAATATGGTGTAAACCAAGTATTTTATCTTCCATAATTTTTTGTTTCAATTAAGTAAAAACCAGCCTCATCCTGGGTTAAATTATTGGTAAAAAATAACCTATAACTGAAATTCAGGAATTTTAGCCGAAACAGGAGCTAAAAATTTAAGTTCAATAGCTCTATAAAATTAAAGAATTTATTGGGATTCAGTAAAAATCCAGTTAGGAAGATCTAAAGGTGTTTATGCAGACGCTTTACAATATCGTAAGTATTAGAATCTGAATAAGTTCCAAAAGCATTTACTAAAACGCCTTTTATTTTATGATTGTGAGAAGAAATGGCGTAAACAATCATTTCATCGCCGGGATCTGTGATCCCTTCAAAACGGTAGATTTCATCAATTTCAAAATCTTCAGGAGAAAGTTCAAGCGAGCGCTGCGGAGCTACAATTTTATCCTTTTCCGGCTCTAATTTAAAGTCGGTTGTATAACCTCGAGCAGCAAGACCATTCATTGCCTGGCTTACAGTATCGTAATCGTGTCTTTCTACCAACATAATTTCATCTATTTAATACTATAAAATTACTTAATTTTAATCTATAAAACTATTGAAAATCAGAGTTTTATTTAATCTGTAAAAACTTCAGTGTATGTTTAAATACTAATTTTAACCTTCAATTGAATAAAAGAATATCAGTTTAAGTTCTTCAGTAAAAAGATTTAAAACTGAAGTCTATTCAACTTCAGAAAAAAATAAAAAAGCTTACTTTTGTGATAGAACTTCTATTTTTTGCAACTAAACTATGGGCCAAAGAACATTACTGAATGCTGTTGAAATAAATATTATTTTACACCGTCTTGCCTGCCAGTTAGTTGAAAATCACACCGATTTTAAAAACACCGTAATTATAGGAATCCAACCGCGAGGGGTTTTTCTTGCTGAAAGAATTATAAAAATTCTGGAAGAGGAATACCAGATTGAAGATTTAAAATACGGTCACCTGGATATCACTTTTTATCGAGACGATTTTAGAAGAAGTGACAAACCGCTTGAAGCGAATAAAACTAAAATTGATTTTATTGTTGAAGATAAAAAAGTGGTTTTTATAGATGATGTTCTTTATACCGGCCGCAGCATTAGGGCTGCACTAACTGCCGTACAATCTTTTGGCAGGCCTGCAGAAATTGAATTATTAAGTTTTATAGATAGGCGTTTTAGCCGTCATTTACCCATTCAGCCAGATTATAACGGGAGACAGGTAGATGCTATAAATGAAGAAAAAGTAATAGTGAACTGGAAAGAAAACGATGGTGAAGACGTGGTTTATCTGGTTTCTAAATAATTAAAAATATGAGCGAATTAAGTGTAAACCACTTACTGGGAATTAAATATCTAACCAAAGAAGATATTGAGCTTATTTTTAAAACCGCCAATCATTTTAAAGAAGTGATTAACCGGCCCATTAAAAAAGTCCCTTCGCTTAGAGATATTACCATTGCCAACCTGTTTTTTGAAAATTCTACCAGAACCCGACTTTCTTTTGAACTTGCAGAGAAACGCTTAAGTGCCGATGTTGTAAATTTTTCTGCAGCATCTTCTTCAGTAAAAAAGGGAGAAACCCTTATAGATACCGTAAACAATATTTTATCTATGAAAGTAGATATGGTAGTGATGCGGCACCCCAATCCCGGGGCAGGAATTTTTCTTTCCCGCCACGTAAAGGCCAGTATTATTAATGCCGGAGACGGTGCACACGAGCATCCTACCCAGGCACTTTTAGACAGCTACTCTATTAAAGAGCGTCTTGGTGAAGTTAAAGGTAAAAAAGTAGTGATTGTTGGTGATATTCTGCATAGTAGGGTAGCGCTTTCAAATATTTTTGCACTTAAACTTCAGGGAGCCGAAGTTAAGGTTTGTGGGCCTAAAACTTTATTGCCAAAACATATTGAATCTTTAGGTGTGGGCGTAGAGACCGATCTGAGAAAGGCTCTTGAATGGTGTGATGTGGCAAATATGCTTAGAGTTCAGAATGAGCGAATGGATATTAGTTATTTTCCCAGTACCAGGGAATACGCACAGCAATTTCAGCTAAATAAGAAAATGCTGGAAAGCCTGAATAAAGAAATAGTAATAATGCACCCGGGACCAATTAACCGCGGCGTGGAAATTACCAGCGATGTTGCCGATGCCGAAAATGCGATTATTTTAGACCAGGTACAAAATGGAGTAGCCGTTAGAATGGCAGTGATTTATTTATTAGCTTCAAAGATAAACCACTAAAAGGCTTTAATTCCTTAACTTTAAATTTCAAAGAAACCACGCTATGAAGATTTCAGAAAAAGAGAATTATATTTTAATAGAACCTTTAGAAGCTCCGGTTGTAGATTTTGTTTCGTTACTTACACAAAGACACGCCGAGTTTGAAAATAATAATGTGGCAGTAAACTTGCTTGCTTATCACCAAATCAAAAAAGAAGAAGTGATGGGATTTTTAGAAATTGCCACTACGCACCAAATGAACAATAAATCTTTTGTTTTAATAAGTAATGCAGTTACCATAGATGAACTACCTGAAGAAATTGTAGTAGTGCCCTCTTTACGGGAAGCTGAAGATCTTATTCAAATGGACGAAATTCAACGGGATTTAGGGGTTTAATTTTTACTGAATGAAGCTCAATATTCTTGGCTGTTACGCTGCTACTCCCCGTAGTTTCACTAATCCCACTTCCCAGGTGTTGGAAATTAAGAACGAATTGTTTTTAATTGATTGTGGCGAAGGGACGCAGGTACAACTAAGACGTAATAAAATTAAATTTTCCAGGATAAAACACGTCTTTATTTCCCATCTTCATGGGGATCATTGTTACGGGCTGGTTGGGCTTATTTCTACCTTTAGATTGTTGAACCGGGAAACCGAATTACACGTTTACGGGCCAAAAGGAATAAAAGAAATTATAACATTACAACTAAAACTTTCTAATTCCTGGACTAATTATCCGCTTTACTTCCATGAATTGAATAGCAAGGAACCCCAGCTTATTTATGAAAATGAAAAGCTGAGCGTAGAAACTATTCCCTTAATTCATAGAATTTATACCAACGGTTTTCTATTTAAAGAAAAACCCGGGGACCGGAAATTGCTTATCAATAAAGCGGTTGAATATAATATTGATGTTTCCCTCTATAAAAGTTTAAAGAAAGGAAAGGATGTAACTTCTGAATCTGGCGAATTGGTTCCCAATCATTTAGTAACCGCGCCACCTGAACCTACAAAAAGTTACGCCTATTGTAGTGATACCGCCTTTAATCAGAAAATGATTCCGCAGATAAGCGGTGCGACGGTTTTATACCACGAATCTACTTTTCTTGAGGATAAAGCAGAACTGGCTTTTCCCACCAAGCATAGCACGGCCAAAGAAGCTGCACAAATTGCTAAAGAAGCAGGGGTGCAAAAACTAATTCTTGGCCATTATTCTACCCGATATTCTAATATCAATTTATTTAGAGAAGAAGCTGCAGGTATTTTTCCTGAAGTTGAACTTGCCGATGATGGGAAGGTTTTTGTCTTTGAATAACACTTTTCCTTACATTTTCCTACATTTTAAATTTTCTGAATTCCTAATAAGTTCATTTTTAGTAGGATAAAACTTGCTATTTATGTTAAAATTCAGATAAAATCGATGAACTGCATTTTAACATATGTTTTTAGTCGATAAAAAGTGTACTTTTAACTTCCCAGTCTAACTTACTGAACTATGAGAAAAAGTACCTTTAGGTTTGCAATACTTGTTTTGCTCTCTATATCAACGATTTCCTGCGCAAAGGAAAGCATCGAAGATGAAGTGAATTCCTACAATCATACCGCAGAAGAAATTGTTAATTTTAATTATTCTGAAATTGAAAGTAGTATTCTTGAATTAGTGAATGCACATCGTAAAAGCCTGGAACTTGAACCTCTTAAACCAATAGCGGAAGTTTCTTTAGAAGCCGAATCTCATAATTATTACATGCTTGAAGTTGGAAAGGTAAGTCACGATAATTTTGGTGCACGTTACGAAAATCTGGTGGAGGCTGTTGGAGCAAAATCTGTAAGTGAAAATGTTGGATTTGGCTACCGTACTGCAGAAGCAGTGGTAAATGCCTGGTTAAATAGTGATGGCCACAAGAAGAATATTGAAGGAAACCATTCTCACTTTGGAGTATCTGTGGTAGATGATGCAGAAGGCCGCAATTATTTCACCAATATCTTTATAAGAAAGTAATATTTGTTTTTCATAGATTGATTAAGGAAAAAAGGTTCAGCGTTTTGCTGAACCTTTTTTAATTTAATTTTCTTCAAAAAAATTAATCCATCTTAACCACGCTAAACATAGAGCGGCGATTAAGCTGATGTTGCTCACTGGAACAGCGATCACAGTTTATGGCTGGTTTACGTTCTCCAAAGGCCTGTTTTTGAAGTCTCTCTCCACTTACACCTTCTGCAATTAAATAATCACGAGTGGCTTTGGCCCGTCTTTCGGCTAGAGCATCGTTATAGATATCACTTCCACGTTTATCGGTATGGGAACCAATTTCTATCACCAAATCTGGATATTCTTCTTTCATTAATTTTACCAGTTTATCCAGTTCTTTTGCGGCATCTGCTCTAATATTACTTTTGTCAAAATCGAAATAAATATTATTTATTTCCGCAAGATATTCCACATCGGCAACCGGTGGGAGTGCGATATTATAGATTAATTCTTCCGAATCTTCCATATTGCGCGTATCTAGAGTGTCACTAAAATTTTGATATTCAATTTGCTTTGCTTCCAACGGAATATCTACATTTCTATTTACCGTGGTTTGGTAATTTCCATCTTCATTAGATTCCAAAAATGCAATTTCTTCATTATTTTTATTAAAAAGTCTTATGGTAGCCCGGGGAATAGGGTTTCCATTTACAGCATCGGTAACTTTTCCTTTTAATACCAGGGGAAGCAATTGATTAAAGCTATAAATATTATCTGAACCCTCCCGATTAGAAGCTATAAACCCCGCATTCACGCCGTTTTCTTCAAAATAACTAAAATCATCTAAATTACTGTTGATGGTTTCTCCGAGGTTTTGAACTTCAAGATTTTCAGCCTCTAAATCTGTCTTAAAAATATCGGCTAAACCGTAACTGCCGTGACCGGTAGAAGAGAAGTAGAGTACATTTTCTTCATCTATAAAGGGAAAAGTTTCATCTTCAGGTGTATTAATTTCACTTCCTAAATTTTCCGGGACTCCAAAAGTATTATTTCCCTTTTTGGAAACCTTATAAAGATCGGTGCCGCCCTGGCCACCTGGCATATTAGAAGCAAAATAAAGTGTTTTTCCGTCTTGGGAAACCGTTGGGTGTCCCACAGAATAATTATCACTATTAAACGGTAATTCCTGAATATTTACCCAGCTATTTCCCGATTTTTGAGCGGAATAGATCTTTAAATGGTTAGTAGCTTCTTTATCTCTTTTTCCTTCCTTATTATTGAAATAATTATTTCGGGTAAAATATAAAGTTTCCCCATTTGGGCTAAAACTTATTGGGCCGTCGTGCAATTTGGTATTAATTTCTCCTGAAATAGGAGAGACCTCACTATTAGAATTTAATTTATAAATATCTAAGAAAGGCTCCTCGTTCCAGGAATATTCTTTTTCTGAATTCTTTGAATTTCGAGCTGAAATAAGATATGTTTCATCCTTATATTTTACAGCGCCAAAATCACTAAATTCTGAATTAAAATCACTTTTCTGAAGTTTATAGGTGGTTTGTATTGCAGAGTTTGTCCTGTTCAGTATTTTATTCGCTTCAGCTGAAGCTTCGCCGCGACTTTCAAGATATTTCTGCAGCCATTCCCGGGACTCTTTATATCTTTTCGCTCCGCGCAAGGCCTGAGCGTATTCGTAATAATATTCCGCAGAAATATTTGTAGAATCTTCTAAAACATCTTCATAATAAAAAACAGCGTTTTCTGGACTTCTTAATTTCATATAAGTGTCGGCGAGTTTTAACCTGTTTTCCTTGAGATTATATTCGTTTGCTATAAGTTCTTTGTAAACATCCACGGCTTCTGTATAAGCAAAATTGCTATATAGCTTATCGGCTTTTTTTTGTTTACCATATTGTGCCTGCAGGTTTATGCTAAACACTAAGAATAATAGAATTAAATAGTATTGTTTTTTCATAATCGGCGGCATTTATATTAAAAGAATCGAGGAGATTTGTACCTGGTTTTTTGAAATCTGAATTCGTAAATAAGTAGGATTTCGTGTGAACCCGAGGTGTAGGGTCTTATGTCTGAAATTGAATATTCGTAAGCATAACCTGCTCTAAAACCATCAAAAAGTTCTACATCCAGGAAAGCTCCCAAAGCATCATCTATTCGCCAGTTGGCACCCAGGTAAAATTTCTCATTAAAAATCATTGTTCCCGAAAAATCTACAGAAAGCGGTGCACCGCTAGTCATTTTTAATAAAGATGTGGGTCTAAATTTTAGATTTTCGTTTAGATCAAAAACATAACCCCCGGTTAAATAATAATGAATCTGCTCCATAGCCAGGAATTCATTATACTCGTGATTATTGTTATTGATCAATTTTGGTGCAGAAGCTCCTATATACCAGTTTTGAGCTGAGAGATAGAATCCTATCCCAAAATTTGGTGTCCATTTATTAAACTGGTCTTCAAAGAAGGGATCGTTTAAAACCTGCTGGTCATTAAATAGTTCTTCATCTAAATTATAGTAGCTCATCCCGGCTTTTAAACCCATTGCCAAAGAGATATTATTGTTAAAATCTAAACGATAAGCGAAATCACCATAAGCATAAGTATAATTCTCGTATCCGGTTTTATCATTAATTACCGAGAGTCCAAGACCAACTTTATCGTTTGTAAGTGGAGAATGCACCGATAGCGTTTGTGTATTTGGCGCCCCGCTTACTCCAGCCCATTGATTTCGGTTTAAAGCAGTTATAGAAAAGCCATCCCGGCTCCCGGCATATGCGGGATTTATAGAAATGGTATTGTACATATATTGGGTGAATTGCGGTAATTGCTGGGCTAAAGCCGAAACCGAAAACATAAGACAAAATATGAGTAGATATATATTTTTCATGTTCTTTCTTTTTTATTTTGTTCCTAAATAGATGTAACCTTGAATAGGGGCAAATCCGCTATTTCTAATTTCCAGGATATAGAAGTATGTTCCTGAAGGCAACTGATTTGAACTGGTTATGGAATTTGTTGAATATCCATCCCAATCGTTTTGATAGTTAACAGCTTCGTAAACTTTACTTCCCCAACGGTTAAAGATTTTTACATCGTAAGTGAAGCCGCATTCGCTGGCAAAATCTATACTGAAATAATCATTATGGTTATCGTTATTAGGTGTTACCGCTTTAGAAATACTGGATTGAATATCTTCCAGGCTACAAGGTAGAACCACACAATCATCATTGATAGATACTGTAACTTCTGTAGTAGAATTACAAGTACCATTGTTTAACTGATAATTAAAAGTATAGGTACCAACCTGAAGCAAAGCAGGATCAATAGTGCCCTGATTTAGGGCCCCGGTATTTTCTGGATCTACCCAGGTTCCGGAAGTGTCGTAGTCTCCCTGCAGTAGTTCAAATAAATCGAAAGTGATATCTTCAGTACAAAGGCTTATCGTGCTGGTTTGAATTTCGCTTGCTACAGGATCTTCTAAAGTTACCACCGTAGCTTCTGAAACTTGATCAAATTCATCCCTGGCCGTTACTGAATAAGTTCCCGGCTCAAGCGCTGTAAATTCATCTACTGCATAATAATTTTCTTCGTCAATGCTATAGGTAAGTCCGTCTTCAATATTAATCAGGATTACCCCAGTTGGGGTAACACAGTCTGGCTGAATTACTTCAACTTGTGGAGCATCTGGTGCTGGAGGAGTTTCTTCCAAATCTTCTTCTACAATAACTGTGAACGAGCAACTGGCAGAATTTCCCGCAGCATCGGTAACTTTATAAGTAACCGTTGTTAGGCCTACAGGAAATTCTTCCCCCGGAGCAAAACCTTCTATTAGTTCAATATTGGTTCCTGAACAATTATCTGAAGCGATAATGGCTTCATAATTTACCACTACGCTGCCAGTTCCGAATTCAACGTTTAAGGTAATATCTTCCGGACAGGAGATTGTGGGAGATTCATTATCTATCACGGTCACTGTAAAGCTGGAATTAGCTGAATTTCCATTAATATCGGTAGCGGTATAGGTGACTGTAGTTTGGCCTATAGGAAATTCAGACCCTGGAGCCAAACCTTTAGTAAGTGCTATACTTTCTATGCCACAATCATCGCTTGCCGACGGAATATCGTATTCCACAATCGCACCACATAAATCGGGATCGGTATTTACCGTGATATCATTTTTTTCTTCAATAACCGGGGCTTCATCATCAATTACCGTTACATTAAAGCTACAGCTGGTTGTATTTCCTGCTGAATCAGAAGCAGTAAAAGTTATAGTTGTAGTGCCCACCGGAAATACCTCTCCTGAAGACAGGCCAGCGGTTTGTTCTACAGTAACATCCCCGGAATTATCAAAACCTTCAGGAGTTTCAAATTCCACTACCGCAGCACATAGACCGGCATCAATATCTTTTGAAATATCTAACGGACATTCTAAAGAAGGATCTTCTGTATCTTCAATAGTTATATCAAAGCTACATTTACTGGTATTTCCTGAACTATCTGTTGCCGTAAAAGTTACTGTGGTTGTTCCAATAGGAAATTGAGAACCAGAAATAGGTCCGCCGGTTTGTTCTACAATCACTTCACAATTATCGATTGCTAAAGGATTGTCAAAATTCACTGTAGCAAAATCAACATTGGTTTCTGTACTAAATATCATGTTATCAGGACATTCAATTGAAGGTGCCTGATCATCGATTACTGTTACGATCTGAATTACCGGCTCAGCTTCATTTCCATTTTCATCGGTTGCTGTCCAGGTAATAGTTGTTGTTCCCACCGGATATTCAGCCTCAAGATCCTGATTATCATCCCGGGTTCCGATTACATTTCCTACTGAACAGTTATCAGTAGCTTCCGGAGCATTGATGGTTATCATCGCGCCACAAGTATCTGGATCGGTAGTGGTATTTATAGTTTCCACTTCAGCAATTATCGGAGCCTGGTTATCTTCAACATTTACAATTTGTATAACTGGCACAGCTTCGTTTCCATTTACGTCAGTTGCTGTCCAGGTAATCGTAGTTGTTCCCATCGGATATTCAGCATCAAGATCCTGATTATCATCCCGGGTTCCAATTACATTACCAACAGAGCAATTATCAGTAGCTTCCGGAGCATTGATGGTTATCATCGCGCCACAATTGTCTACATCGGTAGTGATATTTATAGTTTCCACTTCAGCAATTACCGGAGCTTCGTTATCTTCAACATTTACAGTTTGTATAACCAGCTCAGCTTCATTTCCATTTTCATCGGTTGCTGTCCAGGTAATTGTAGTTGTTCCCACCGGATATTCAGCATTAAGATCCTGATTATCATCCCGGGTTCCAATTACATTTCCTACGGAACAGTTATCAGTAGCTTCTGGAGCGTTGATAGTTATCATCGCGCCACAAGTATTTGCATCGGTAGTGGTATTTATAGTTTCCACTTCAGCAATTACCGGAGCCTGGTTATCAATTACAATAATGGTTTGAGTACAGGTAGTTATATTTCCAGACTTATCGCTTACCGTCCAGGTTACGATTGTTTCTCCAGGTTCAAATACTTCCGGAGCATCGTTGGTTATACTTAATTCTGAATCACAATTATCTTCGGCAACAAGATCGCCAAGTTCAAGATTAGAAGCAGAACACATTCCCTCGTCTGCAGATACGCTTGTTAAATTAGTAGGGCATGAGATGATTACTGGTGCCTCTTCGTCTAGATCTGCTTCAACAATTATTTCTACAGTAGATTCGCAATCATTATTCTGTGCTACGAGGTAATAGGTTCCGGATGCCAAATTTGAAATAATCCCATTTTCGTGAGAATATTCATTTTCCTCGCTATCCTTTAAAATATAAGATAAACCTTCAGTAAACTCAAACTCTATGATACCATTACTTTCGCCACAAGTTGTATTTGTAACCGCGCTAATGATTGGAGCTTCCAGACTTCCTTCGTTTTCTTCAATGATAATTGCTTTAGAAGTTGCTTCGCAATCTCCATTGCTGGCTTTTACCAAATAGGTTCCAGCAGCTAGATTAATGAATTCACCATTTTCAATAGTATTACTTAGTGCGTTTTGATTTTCATCTAAAAGTGTATAAGTGATTTCCTGAACAGTTGTTACCGAAATTATTCCGGTGGTATCTTCACAAGTTGGTTGTTGAGAAACAATGGCTTCCGGTTGTGCCGGACTTCCTTGGTTTTCTTCGATTACTAATTCTTCAGAAATCGTTTCACAATCTCCATTGCTGGCTTTTACCAAATAGGTTCCAGCAGATAAATCACTGAATTCTCCATTTTCGATGGTATTGTTTACAGCGTTTTGATTCTCATCAAGTAGGCTATATGTGATTCCCTGAACAGTGGTTACTGATATTGTTCCGGTAGTATTTTCGCAAGTCGGTTGTTGAGAAACAATGGCTTCCGGTTGCGCCGGATTTCCTTTGTTTTCTTCAATGATAATTGCTTTAGAAGTTGCATCACAGTCTCCATTACTAGCCTGAACGAAATAAGTTCCTGCAGCTAGATCACTGAATTCCCCGTTTTCGATAGAATTACTTAGTGCGTTTTGATTTTCATCAAGCAGGCTATATGTGATTCCCTGAACAGTAATTACTGAAATCGTTCCTGTATTATCTTCGCAAGTCGGTTCCTGAGAAACAATGGCTTCTGGTTGTGCCGGACTTCCTTCGTTTTCTTCAATAATAATTGCTTCGGAAATTGCTTCGCAGTCTCCATTGCTAGACTGAACGAAATAAGTTCCTGCGGTTAGGTCACTGAAATCTCCGTATTCAATTACATTGTTTAGAGCGTTTTCATTTTCATCTAAAAGTGTATAAGCAATTCCGTCATCAGTAGTTACCGAAATTGTTCCCGTAGTGTCTTCGCAAGTCGGCTGCTGAGAAACAATTGCTTCCGGTTGCGCCGGATTTCCTTTGTTTTCTTCAATTACCAAAGCTTCCGAAATCGCTTCGCAATCTCCATTGCTTGCTTTTACAAAATATGTTCCTTCGGTTAAATCACTGAATTCCCCGTTTTCGATAGAATTACTTAGTGAGTTTTGATTTGCATCTAAAAGTGTATAAGTAGTTCCGTCAACAGCAGTTACCGAAATCGCTCCTGTAATATCTTCGCAATTCGGTTGTTGGGAAACAATGGCTTCAGGTTGTACTGGACTTCCTTCGTTTTCTTCAATCACAATTGCTTCGGAAATTGCTTCGCAATCTCCATTACTGGCTTGTACAAAATAAGATCCAGCGCCTATATCACTGAATTTTCCGTTTTCAATAGTATTACTTAGTGAGTTTTGATTTTCATCTAAAAGTGTATAAGTAGTTCCATCATCAGTAGTTACCAAAATAGTTCCGGTAGTATCTTCGCAAGTCGGTTGCTGAGAAACAATGGCTTCTGGTTGCGTCGGATTTTCTTCATTTTCTTCAATTAAAATTGCTTCAGAAATCGCTTCGCAATCTCCATTGCTGGCTTTTACAAAATAGGTTCCAGCAACTAGATCATTGAAATCTCCATCTTCAAAAGAATTGTTTAAAGCGTTTTCATTTTCATCAAGAAGTGTATAAGTAATTCCGTTATCAGTAGTTACTGAAATCGTTCCTGTAATATCTTCGCAAGTCGGTTGTTGTAAAACAATAGCTTCTGGTGGTGCCGGACTCCCTTCGTTTTCTTCAATCAAAACTGCTTCAGAAGTTGCTTCGCAATCTCCATTGCTGGCCTGGATAAAATAAGTTCCTGCTAAAAGATCACTGAAATCTCTATTTTCTATTGAGTTGCTTAATTCATTTTGATTTGCATCAAGCAGAGTATAAGAAATTCCGTCAACAGTAGTTACTGAAATTGTTCCGGTAGCATCTCCACAATTTGGTTGCTGAGAAACGACTGCTTCTGGTTGTGCCGGACTTCCTTCATTTTCTTCGATCACAATTGCTTCAGAAGTTGCTTCGCAATCTCCATTGCTGGCCTGGATAAAATAAGTTCCTGCTAAAAGATCACTGAAATCTCCATTTTCTATTGAGTTGCTTAATTCATTTTGATTTGTATCAAGCAGGGTATAAGAAATTCCCTCATTAGTAGTTACAGAAATTATTCCAGTGGTGTCTTCGCAAGTAGGTTGCTGAGAAACAATCGCTTCTGGTTGCACCGGACTTCCTTCGTTTTCTTCAATCACAATTGCTTCAGAAGTTGCTTCACAGTCTCCATTACTGGCTTGTACAAAATAAGATCCAGCATTTAGATTACTGAATTCTCCATTTTCAATAGTATTGGTTAGAGCGTTTTGATTTTCATCAAGCAGGTTATAAGAAATTCCCTGAACAGAAGTTACCGAAATTGTTCCGGTAGTATCGTCACAAGTTGGTTGCTGAGAAACAACGGCTTCAGGTTGTGCCGGATTTCCTTTGTTTTCTTCAATTACCAAAGCTTCAGAAATCGCTTCGCAATCTCCATTGCTTGCCTGTACAAAATAAGTTCCTGCGGCTAGATCACTGAAATCTCCGTTTTCAATTGCATTACTTAGTGAGTTTTCATTTTCATCAAGAAGTGTATAAGTAATTCCGTCATCAGTAGTTACCGCAATTGTTCCGGTGATATCTTCGCAAGTCGGTTGCTGAGAAACAATGGCTTCTGGTTGCGCCGGACTCCCTTCATTTTCTTCGATGATTATATTCTTAGAGGGCTGGGAGATACACTCATCTTCATTTTGAGCATATATCACGTAAGTTCCAGGAGAAAGCTCTTCAAAAATGTTTGACTCCTGAAAAATTTCGCCATCCAGACTGTACATATATCCCTCAGTAGCATTTACCGTAATCTTTCCCGTTTCAAGATTACAGGTGGGTTGAGTTACTACTATGGTTTCAGGAGTTTCTGCTATGGCTGGTGCAGGTAGAACTTCAAAACTATTGGTTGTAAAAACACATTCATTTAAAGCAACTGATATGATATAAACCCCTGGAGATAGTGAACTAGTAGCATTATTTAACTCAAGATTGCCTGTAGTTGAATTCAGTTCATATATATAATCTGTATTAAAATTGGTGATTGTCAATACTCCATTTTCATTCTCACAGGTGGGATCTTTTTTAGTAAAAACAGGCTCCAGTTGTGTTTTAATATTTTCTAACGTAAGTGATTGTTGAACATCTATATTTCCACATTCATAAGTAATTCTGAAGATTCGCTGATAAACCGCAGGAGATTGTTGTTGTAAAATATCTTTATAGCTTATACTTTCAATCTCTTCAGTAAAAGAAATGCTTCCACCTAAATCTGTAAAAACTTGCTGAGAAATAGTTGTAAATTCATTTGACAAGCCGGGAATAGAATCGTCTGTAAAATCGTTATCACAGGTTTGAATTGTTTGATTTTGTGGTGCGGTAATTTCTGGTTCTCCTATTACAGAAATCTTAATGGGAGCTCTGTTGGGGCTTATACAGCTTGCCGATTCTCCTTCAGCAACGTAATAGATGAATTCACCAGACTGAGAAGTAGATGGAATAATTTGAATTTCGGGTGAAGTATCTTCTTCGCTGGTATAATAATATAAATTGAAATCGGGATTACTGGGTTCAGCTGTTAATGGATCTGCTTCATCGTTAAGACAATAAGTGATTGATTCAGTTTCAGGTACCGAAGCTATAGTTGTAATTTCTATAGTAAAAGGTATTGCGCAATTCTCGGTTCCCGGGATTACCGCATAATATTCACCCGAATTATTTGGAATGGGATTATTGGTAGTATACTCGGTACTATTATTTGTTACCGGAGATTCGTTAAAGAATCTTGTTCCGTTAGGAAACCCTGAATTAATTTCAGAAATACCTATTGGATCTTCTCTATTACAATACACAAATTTTCTGGCTTCATCTGAATTTTGGCAATTTTCCGCTCGAAAATTGGTAGCGTCTATGGTTACTTCAAAAGTAGTAGTAATAGGTTCACCCTGGCAGGTTCCTTCGGTTTCATATCCCTGAATAAGGTCTTTATTTTGAAAAGTAGTACCTGTTATAGCTCCGCGACCACTAATATTTCCGTTAAATCTTATAAGATCAAAACCCGGGCAAATATTGGAAAGAATTGTACAATTCTTAGTTACCCCAAATTTTATAGTGAGATCGGCTAAAACATCATTGGTACTGTTGGCCAGCGGTAATTCATCTATTTCCCAAACTATAGATCCGGTTGCACCTAAAGTGGGATCAAAATATACTTCATTATTTTGCGGACTGGGAGAGAAATAAAAGTTGGTTGAAAGACCATTAGGAAGATAATCGGCGTTATATGGAACCGGAATTACCACTTTTACGTCTTCTACATTCTCGGTCCCTTTATTTTTTAATTCTACCTTATAGCTTAATTCGTCACCCGGTACTGCATTATATGGAGGATTACCCGCTATATTTCCATTTATTGCGCTTAAAGAGGAGATACCTTCAATTTCAGGGATGTAAGCGTCTACAGACATGGCAATTGAAAAAATGGAGTAGGTGTCCTGGGTAGAACCATACCTAAAGGTGGTACTGGTTTGGTTATTGTCTATAACTGAATTCCCGGCATTTGGAATATTGAACATGCTAATGTCTATTCCGGTATTATTAGTATAATTTGGTGTTCTTGAAGAACCTTTATTTTGAATAGAAGAATTGAAGAAATTATTAGTAGTGTTTTGATCGTGAGAAAGACTTAACCAGGCATTATTACTATTCTTTTTTATCTGAAAATAATCTCCTGAAATCCCTACATCACCTTCGCCGGCCATTATTCCCATTTTCATATTTACGGGGCCAGATTGCGCGGTATTAAATCCCGAAACAGGAAGTTCATAATTTGCCACAACATTCCCTTCAACGTGAGCGTAACCATCAAAAACGGTAACATCCCTCCAATCCATTTGCGAATTTTCATAGATCACAATCATTCCCCAACCGCCGTAAAAACCGGTAGTACCACCGTTACCTTCAGTTAGTTCCATATCGGCAACCCAATATTCCCCGGTACCATTATTTTTCACTAAATCGGTTACTTCTGCATAAGCAGCATACATATCTGATGGTCCCGGGAAAAGAATATTATTCACGTTTGCGCTAATAGTTTGATAAGCGGAGTTATTTGGACCTTTTACTTTGATGTTTCTTTTAGCATTGGTCTTTCCAGAATTATTGGTACGCCCAGACCAATAAAGTCCGGCATAAATTATATTGGAGCACTCAGGATTTGCTCCATTTTCGTTTGAAAATTCAAGAACAGCTGCAGAAGAGTTTTTGGTTGAAGAAACGTTGTCTTCATCTACAAATTGCATTAAATTGTTACTGTTATTTGTATTTTTCCCATAGGATAAAAGGCTAAGATTGGTGTTGCCAATCATAGTGAAGTCTCCCTTAATATTATAGATCTTTTTTGAAGTAGAATATTGGGAAGTTCGTTGCTTAAATTCCTTATATACCTGTGCGTTAACAGCCGTATTGAAAAATAACACGGTAAATGTTATCAACACGAATCTTATAGCGGTAAACTGATTTCTAAAGTAGTTTTTTTTCATATTCCTGAAATTTATGAGGGCAATATTTATTGCTCTGTAGTAGTTCTGTAAAGAACTTTTACGTTAGAAGTATTTTTTAGCATATCCTGAATATTAGATACACTACATTCAAAATCACATTCAATTAAAACATATTTTAGAGCAGTACTTTTAATAGAACTTAGATCTAAACTTGTATATAAATTGTTTGAGGAATGCTTAATTAGAATTAAAACAACACTTTGCAATTCGGTTTTAAGCGAGGAGATATTTGATAAATAATTAGAGGGTACAATTACCAGTTTTGGCGCTCCATCTCCCATTTTGGCGTGCTCATTTTCCTGAACAACTATTAAAGGATTTAATTCGAAAACGAGATTCTTAAGATTTTCTATTTCCTCAGAGTCAAAACTTTGTTGATTTCGGGTTTGAGTAGATTGTTCTCCTATTAATTGGTCAAAATTGGTAATCGAGTAGCTTTCCTGCGCATTGCCAATAAAAGTATTAGCAAACAATACAAGGATTAGGAGTTTAAAGAGTGAATTTATTTTCATAATTCTATAGTTCTGTTTCCCGTTTTTCAAGGGAAAAATTATTTTAAATTTTGGCATAAAAAGGTCACTGATCCTTAGGGGAAGGATCAAACAAGGGTAGTTTTTTTAAAATATTTACGAATGTGAGATTTACACTTTGAAAACTTTTGGGGTAAGTTTTTAATAGGAAAGTATGGGGGATGACCTATTTTAAATGTTAATCTTAGGATAAAATTACAGTGAATAATCTTTAAAAGACCAAATTGTCTTTTTTTTTAGATTAAAGCGTATTTATTTTCGGTGAATGGTAATATTGAAGTAAAAAATACGGGAAATCAGGTGGTTAATATTTCAAATAAACGTTTTTTGCCATTGTTTAAAAGAATTTACAACTGCAGAAAAACCTTAGGTTTAAACATAAAAAAACCACCCAATAAGGTGGTTAATTATAAAAAAAGTTGAGGTAATTAATTAGTTAGTTTTGTTCGTACATTAAAATTCTATGTTGTTCCCCTTCTATTAAAGGATGTTCTTGCAGGTCTATTTCATAGATAAAACCTTCTTCTATAGTTGTAAAAATATCATATTCGTCCTGTACCGTATAACCTAATTCCTGTCTTGCATAATCTATCCAGGTTTGGTAAGTAGGGACATCCATTTTATTTTTATTAGAGATAACCGTTAAATAGTCGTCTTCAATTTCTATAGTATAACGGGCGCTTTTACCGTTTTTACTGGTTTTTTGGTCTATCCAATTCCCTTCATCCATTTTTGAAATTTGAAGTTCACTTAAATTTTGAGGGTTAAAATCTACGGCATAAACTACGTGATTTCTGGTATAGCTATCTGGATTTGTCATTCCAGCGGTACAGCTTCCTAAACTTATAGCAAGAATAATAATAGAAGCCTTAGTGAATATTTGATTTTTAAATTGGAAAAAATTCTTATAAAAATTCATTTGCAATTTAATTTTAGTTCAATTTAATAATGGTGATTAGTTAAATTTTTTGAACAAAATTAAGCGATATCACTCTTTATATGTATTATTATTAATGTTTTTAGTTATATCGCATTATTATTAGATAAAATGTAATGGAATGCATTTCGTCGGTGTTTTTGGTCGAACTTATTTGCAGAACATAGAAATGAGTGCAGTTTGTCTATATTTTGTTCTTTTTTCTATTTGCATTTCAACTATAAAAAGCAGAATCTTATCTCAAAATTTTTCCGGCTTCAGCCTAAAACTTGTAAATTGCAGCAAAGCAAAATACAATGCAAAAGAGCCTTGATGATTACCGAAAAAGCTATGGAAAAAGCGAACTTTTAGAAGATAATATCCCGTCTTTTCCTCTGCCGCTTTTTACCGCCTGGTTTGAAGAGGCGGAAGAGCATCCTGAAATAGCAGAAGTAAATGCTATGAGTCTCGCCACCTGTGGAATAGAAGGATTTCCAAAAAATCGTATAGTACTTTTAAAGTCTTTTGGCGAAATGGGTTTCAGTTTTTACACTAATTATAATTCTGAAAAAGCCCGGGATATTGAAGAAAACCCAAGAGTTTGTTTATCCTTTTTTTGGCCACCATTAGAACGGCAGGTAATTATTAAAGGTGTTGCAATGAAAACTACCGAAGAAGAATCTGCAGCTTATTTTGGTTCCAGACCCCGGGGAAGTCAATTAGGCGCCTGGGCTTCTAACCAAAGTAATGTTTTAAGCTCCCGCGAAGAACTGGAAGAACAGTTAAAAGAAATTGAAGAAAGATATCAAAATAAAGATGTAGATAAACCACCTCACTGGGGCGGTTATCTGGTAACCCCCAGAAGTTTTGAATTCTGGCAGGGTAGAAATAACCGTTTGCACGATAGAATAATCTATGAATTTATAGAACAGGATACCTGGGAACGTAACCGTTTAGCACCTTAAAATTGAAATTATGAAACGATTAATTCTAGTGAGACACGGCAAATCGTCCTGGGGAAATAATTTACCAGATGAAAAAAGACCGCTTAAGAAACGTGCTTATAACGATGCTGAGGTAGTTTTGAAAACCTTTAAGGAATTTCAAAGTGGGAATTTAACTTTATGGAGCAGTCACGCAGTTAGGGCAAACACCACGGCAAATCTTTTTAAAGACGAACTGGAAATACCCGATGATAGATTCACCGTAAAAAAAGAACTTTATACGTTTGATGAAAGTCAATTACTCTCTGTAATTAAAACCTGCCCCGATAATGTAGAAAAACTCATGGTATTTGGTCATAATCCCGCAATGACGGGTTTGGTTAATCGGTTAGGTGATAAACCTATAGATAATTTACCTACTACGGGACTATGTGTAATAGATTTTGATTTAAATTCCTGGAAAGACATTAAAACCGGTAAAACTTTACTACAATTATTCCCCAAAAACTTACGCTAATTTATGCCGCAAAGAAAATATTTAAACAGGGAACTCAGCTGGTTACAATTTAATGCCCGGGTATTACAGGAAGCTGAAGATGAAACTGTTCCACTTATAGAACGATTAAGATTTCTGGGAATTTTCTCTAATAATTTAGACGAATTTTTTAAAGTAAGGTATGCTACCGTAAAAAGAATTGACCTGGCAGGAAAAGCAGGAAAAAGCGTTCTGGGCGGAATTAAAGCCAGTAAACTACTTGAAGAAATTACCCAAATTGTAATTGAACAACAAGCCGAAAGCCTTAAGATTTTAGACGATATTCAGCATCAGTTAAAAGATTATAATATTCATATTATTAATGAGAAACAGGTTTCTGCTGCCCAGCAAAAATTCATTAAAAACTTTTTCCTTTCAAAAGTAAGTCCGGCGCTTGTAACGATAATTCTTAACGATCTTCCTGAAATTCCAAGTTTAAAAGACAGCGCAGCCTATTTAGCCGTAAAGATGGTGATGAAAGAGGAAAAACCTCAAAAAGGAATTTCAAAAGTGCTGGATAAAACCGAAAAAGACCGCAAATATGTTCTAATTGAAATTCCTCGAAGCATAGAACGTTTTATTGTGCTTCCAGAAGAAAATGGGAAGCAGTATATAATCCTGTTAGACGATTTAATTCGTTATAACCTGGGTACAATTTTTAATATTTTTGAATACGAAAGTATTTCGGCACATATGATAAAAATTACCAGGGATGCCGAGTTGGATATAGACAGTGACCTGAGTAAAAGTTTTATTGAAAAGATTTCCAGTAGTGTAAAAGATAGAATTAAGGGGGAACCGGTAAGATTTGTTTACGATATGAACATTGCCGATGATACTTTGTCTTATTTAATGAATAAAATGGGCATAGAATCTACCGATAGTATTATTCCCGGTGGGCGTTACCATAATAGGCGCGATTATATGAATTTTCCCAGTCTTGGCCGCGAAGATTTACTTTATAAACCTATAGAGCCTTTACCAATTCCGGGGCTTATATTGCAAACCAGTTTGTTTGGAAGTATTGCCAGGAAAGATTATCTATTGTATGCTCCCTACCAAAGTTTTGCCTATACCGTTAAGTTTTTAAGGGAAGCCGCCTTAGATCCCAAGGTGAAGACTATAAAAATCACTATTTATAGACTTGCCAAAATATCTCACATTGCCAGCTCTTTGATTAATGCTGTAAAAAATGGCAAAAAGGTAATTGTGCAAATTGAATTACGCGCTCGTTTTGATGAAGTTGCCAATATTCGCTATGCTGAACAAATGCAAGCAGAAGGGGTTCAGCTTATTTTTGGCGTGCCTGGTTTAAAAGTTCATTGTAAAGCCTGTGTAATAGAGCGGGAAGAAGAAGGTAAAACAAAGCGCTATGGTTTTATTAGTACCGGTAATTTTAACGAATCTACTTCTCGTATTTATACTGATTATACCTTATTCACCGCTCATCCTGAAATTTTGAAAGAAGTGAATAAAGTTTTCGACTTCTTCGAAATCAATTATAAAGTAAATAAATACAAACATTTAATAGTTTCTCCGCATTACAGCAGGAATACTTTTGTAGGCCTTATTCAAAAGGAGATTGAAAATGCCCGGGAAGGGAAACCTTCCGGCATCGCGCTTAAGCTTAATAGTCTTTCAGATTATCCTATGATAGATAAACTGTACCAGGCAAGCCAGGCCGGTGTAAAGATCAAGCTTATTGTACGTGGGGTTTGTTGTCTTATTCCCGGTGTAGAAGGTTTAAGCGAGAATATTGAAGCGATAAGTATTGTAGATAAATTTTTGGAACATCCACGGGTATTTATATTTAAAAATGGTGGCAGTTCAAAGGTTTACATTTCTTCTGCAGATTGGATGACCAGAAACCTTGACCTTCGTGTGGAGATTTCCTGCCCAATTTATGATGAAGAAATTAAACAGGAAATTATTGAAACTTTTGATATTAGCTGGAACGATAATGTAAAAGCAAGGACAATTACCTCTAAACACGATAATGCCTATAGAAACAGGAGTACAAAAAAACTGCGTTCCCAGTTTGAACTTTACGATTATTATTTAAAAAAATTACCCGGCACCAAACCAGAAAAGAATAAAAAGAAAATAGATAATTAGCCTCAGCCTCAAATCTTTATAAACCTCACCTGGTGAGAAAATAGAAAAATTTTATCTCGTGATTACACAAAAAAACTACGCAGCTATAGATATAGGTTCCAACGCCGTTAGGCTACTGGTTTCTACCATTACAGAACAAAAAGGTAGGGACGAAACCGATTTTAGAAAAACCTCTCTGGTAAGAGTTCCTATTAGACTAGGAGAAGATGTATTTAAAGAAAGTATTATTTCTGAGAAGAATATAGAACGAATGGTAGATACCATGCAAGCTTTTAATCTTCTCATGAAATCTCACGGAATTGAAAAATATAAAGCCTGTGCTACCTCGGCTATGCGGGAAGCTAAAAATGGCGCAGAGGTTGTTGAAAAAATAAAAGCAAAAACCGGGGTAGAAATTGAAATTATAGATGGTAACCACGAAGCTGCAATAATTGCTGCTACAGATTTACATGAACTTATTAAAAACGATTGTAATTATTTATATGTTGATGTAGGTGGCGGGAGCACCGAATATACGCTCTATAGTGGCGGAAAAACCGTGGCATCAAGATCTTTTAAAATTGGTACTGTACGCCTTTTAAATAATTTAGTTGAAGATGGCACCTGGGAAGAGATGGAAAAATGGGTTAGGGAAACTACAAAGCCTTATAAGGATATAGATCTTATTGGTTCTGGTGGAAACATTAATAATATTTTTAAAACCAGCGGAAAAAAAGAAGGAAAACCCTTAAGCCTGGCATATATTAAAAAATATAATGAATTACTGAATTCTCTAAGCTATGAGGAACGAATTATGGACCTTCAGCTTAAAAGTGACCGTGCCGATGTAATTATCCCGGCTTCAAAAATTTATCTAAATTCTATGAAATGGGCAAGAGCCGATAATATTTTTGTGCCAAAAATAGGTCTGGCCGATGGGATTATAAAATCCCTTTACAACGGTAACAATAACTAAATACTATAAAATTAAACCCGGATATATCTCTACTTATCCGGGTTTTTTATTTTTTCAATTAACCGTGAATGGTTTTATCTTTACTAAGGTCTTTCATTATTTCAGCTTCAAAATCGAGTAATTCTTCCCATTTCTTATCTACTTCTGCTCGCTCGCCATATTTTCTGGCAAACTTTAAAAACATTGTATAATGGTTGGCTTCACTAATCATTAATTTATGATAAAATTCAGCGAGTTCCTCATCTTTTAATTCTTCTGAAAGCAACCTGAAACGTTCACAGCTTCTGGCTTCAATTAATCCTGCGATTAAAAGCCTGTGAATTAACTGCGTGGTTCTGCTACCGCCTTTTGGAAAAAAACTAAGTAGTTTAATTACATATTCATCTTTTCTATCTCTTCCTAGAACAAATCCGCGTTTTAGCAACTGCTCGTGTACCATTTTAAAATGGCCCATTTCTTCCCTGGATAACGCGATCATTTCATCTACCAATTCGGTATATTCTGGGAAAGAAACAATTAAGGAAATTGCTGTTGAAGCTGCTTTTTGCTCGCAATAAGCATGGTCTACAAGAATATCTTCAATATTTTTTTCGGCTATATTGGCCCAGCGCGGGTCTGTGGGAAGTTTTAGTCCTAGCATATCTATACGTCTAAATCAAATGTACTTCTAAGTTTATCTATTAAAGGATTTTTCTCCTTTAGTTTATTGTATTTTTCAATAGGAGTGAAGGCATATTTTTTCGCCGATTGCTCATTAACGTTAATCACAAGTCTTATTTCTGTATTCTGAAGTTTTTGCTTCAGGTAAGACATCAATTTGTTTTGTTCCCGCTCCAGGTTAATTTTCATCGTTTCGTTAGGTAATTCTATAACAATTTGATTGTCTTCTTTGAGCTTGGGTAAATCGGTTTCAAGAATGGATGCGAGAATTTTTGACCCCTGTTTTTTTATTCGTTTTACATAGTCATTCCAGGTGGCCTGCAATTGCGTTTCGCTGAATTCATTATTGAGCACCACGTTTTTTGTTGGAGCAGCTTCCTGTTGCCGCGCTTCTATTTCCCTTTTTTTCTGAATACTTTTTAAAGAAAGTCCTGAAACCTTTTCCTTTTTTATTTCAGGATCTGTTACCCGTTTTGGCTCTGGGGAAGGTGTAGCGGGTTTTTCCTGCTCTTCTTTGGCCTGTGGCACCATTGTTTCATCTGAATGATAATTGTCCTCTTTATCATCGGCACAGTGGCTATCTGGAGTTTTATTTTCTCCTGAAGGTAACTGACTTTCCTTTGGGGCTTCAGTTGCAGTTGCGCCGTGTTCATTCTCGCGCACTATACTTTTTTCTTCTGAAGAAAGCGCAGTGGGTTGCTTTTCAAAAACTGAAGCGGGAATTATTGACTGATCAAACTTTTTTTTTTCTCCATCAAAAGTGATAGAGGCAAGCTGCATTAGAGAGAGTTCAACCAATAAACGTTGATTTTGGCTTGTTTTATATTTGAGATCACACTCATTAGCCAGGTCTATGGCCTTAATTAAAAACTGGTGATTGGTTTTTGAAGCCTGTTCAAAATAACGGGCTTTAGTTTGTTCCCCAACTTCCAGAAGCTGTATGGTTTTTTGATCTTTACAAACCAAAAGATCCCTGAAATGCGAAGCCAGTCCACTAATAAAATGATGGCCGTCAAATCCGCTGGAAAGAATTTCGTTATAACTCAGCAGCAATTGCGGAATATTATTACTTAAAATAAGATCGGTTACCTTAATGTAGGTATCATAATCCAGTACATTAAGGTTTTCTGTAACTGCCTGCCGGGTTAGATCTTTTCCGCTAAAACTAACAACCCTGTCGTAAATAGAAAGAGCATCCCGCATAGCACCATCGGCTTTTTGCGCAATAATATTTAATGCGTCTTCCTCGGCATTTACTCCTTCCTGTTGCGCTATATATCCCAAGTAATTTTTAGCATCGCTTACCGTGATTCTTTTAAAATCGAAGATCTGGCAACGAGAAAGTATGGTGGGGATTATTTTATGTTTTTCAGTAGTAGCCAGAATAAAAATGGCGTGCTGTGGCGGCTCTTCCAATGTTTTTAAAAATGCATTAAAAGCCGATTGAGAGAGCATATGCACCTCATCTATAATATACACTTTATACTGCCCAACTTGAGGTGGAATCCTAACCTGGTCTATTAAATTCCTAATATCGTCTACCGAGTTGTTAGAAGCGGCATCGAGTTCAAAAATATTAAAAGCAAAGTCTTCATCTGGGCTTTGCGTACCATCGTGGTTAATCATTTTTGCTAGGATACGTGCGCAGGTTGTTTTTCCCACACCACGGGGTCCAGTAAAAAGAAGTGCCTGGGCGAGGTGATTATGTTCAATGGCATTCTTTAAGGTATTTGTGATGGCTTGTTGCCCTACCACATCTTTAAAAGTTTGTGGGCGGTACTTACGAGCTGATACTATAAAATGTTCCATTGAAATTTATTGAACTACAAATATAAAAATAGCCACCATAAGTTCTAAGGCAATCGCTTATATTTTTAAACAAATAAGGCGAAGAAATCAACATTTTTTTAATCGCGAAACTTACTAAAAAACTACCTTTGCACCAAGCAGGCCGCCTTATCGCCAACGAATTTATTCGATGGAGGAAATTCCGGACACCAAAGAGCGGCATAGTGGGTAACGCCCACCGGTTCCGTTTCGGTTTTCCGGAACGCAATCAGGACTAGTGCAACAGAAAGGATGTACAGGTAATGCTGTAGTGAAATCAGGTAAACTCTATGCGGTGCAATGCCATGTAAACCGGTGTTTGCAAGCTGCTCGCTTGCTACCGGAGGGTAGGCAGCTAAAGGTTTTTGGCAACAAAAACCGGAGATAAATGATAAGGGGAATCCCGGTTTACCGGGAGGAACAGAATCCGGATTACAGGCCTGCTTTTTTTATAATAATGTCTTGGCCCACGCCCGGGCCTCGTCCATATGGGAGAAGATATCAAAAGGAACGGGCGAAAATTGCTTTTCAAAATTAGCTATTTTCAAAGCTTCATAGCGTTGGCTTACAATAGCTATTCCCAGCAAAGATTTTACATTTTTTAACCCCAAATAAACGGTAGGGTTTACATTGTAATTATTCTTCCGGTCAGAGACATAAACATAATCAGCCCCTTCGTAAACCTCATTGCATATTTTTAGAATTTGCTCTACGTGTTCAACTTCAAAAACTACATCGTCTTTTACTTCAGAAATTACCATGCCTTCATAGAAACTCAAAATAACATCAATAAGCTCAATCCTTTTTATCCTAGCTGTCATACCATGGAGTTTATTAGCCCAGTCGGGCTGCTTTTTTTCAGCAGAAATTATTCTGCATTCTCAAAAAAACTAAAAACCGAACCTCCATAACGTCTCCCTTCTATAAAGTTAGGAAGATCAGAAAGATTGGTGTGTTTAGAATGTTCAATAATTAATTGACCATTTGGATTAAGTAGGTTGTGTTCAAAGACTAATTGTGGGATTTTTAAAAATTTTTCTTTTTCAAAATCATAAGGTGGGTCGGCAAAAATAATATCGGCCTTTACAAATGCCTTTTCAAGAAACTTAAAGACATCACTTTTAATGGTGGTAATGTTTAAATCTAATTCCTGGGCTGTTTTTTTTATAAATTTCACACAATCAAAATTGGCATCTACGGCGGTTACTTCCTGGCTTCCCCGCGAAGCAAATTCATAAGCAATATTGCCGGTTCCCGAAAAAAGATCGAGAACGCTTAATTGTGAGAACTGAAAATTATTATTCAGGATGTTGAAAAGTGCTTCCTTAGACATATCGGTTGTAGGGCGTACCGGTAGTTTTTTGGGAGCCATTAATCTTTTTCCTTTATGTGATCCTGAAATTATTCTCATTTAAATGACTTTAATAATACATATTCTTCTAACTGATTCAAACCGGTAAACTCTTCCTCTAAATCTAAACTGAAATCGGTTTCTAAAAGTTCAACGTGCTTAATGTAGTTAAACGCAATTTTAAACAGGGGAGAAGCTTTGCTAATAGCTCCTAACAAAATTAACCTGAATTTCTCCGGATCTAAATTAAGTTGTTCAGCAGTGAAGAGAATATAATATAAAAAATCTTCTTTTTCAATAAAACTGAAAGAATTGCATAACAAAAGTTCACTATTTTCTATTACCACCAGCTCAAACTGCTTATTTTTTATATGTGCGAATATTTGTGGTTTTTCTGCTTTTGGTAATTTCAATAAATTCTCGACTAAAACCGTATTGAGATGTTGGTACTCAAATTCTCCAAATTTCTCAAAAAAGAAATTAATGATATTGGTATACGGAATATAAACATTAATAATCCCTGTATCCCCAATTTCTTCGTGAGCAATAAAATCGGTTTTAAGAATTTTGGTGTTGAATTTTAAATAATCTGAAGCATTTTCTTCTTTAAATAAAGTTGCAGGAACCAAAGTGGAAAGTGCATTATCAAAAATAAGTTTTACTTGTGTGGCTTCAGCAATGCTTTTTTCTTCAGCATATATTTTTTGAATTTCTTCAAGTAATTTCACAGGGTCTACCTGTTGCGAGAAACGAATTTTCTTGTATTGTACCACTTTATTTTCAGCAGAATTTAGGGTACAAAAAGAAAGTCCATCCAGGGAAACCTGAATGGACAGTTCTAAATTTATTTGTTTTTTGCTGTTATTCGTCGCCATATTGGGTTGGCCAGTTTCCTTTTGTGTTAACCTCTTCCAGAGAGCCAACGTTAATGTAACGACCGTTAATATCGTCTACAGATTGTACCTGGTTTTGTTGCAAAATAAGCTCTTTATCTAAACCTTGCAATACAACACTTTTAGCTACTCTTGCTCTAAAAACAGGAATCTCTGAATTTCCTTTTGTAATTGTACCTGCATCCAGCTCAAATTTAGCATCTACATCATCAACCGGTACATTTATCATATTGGTATAACGCTCTTTATTTCCTTTAAATAATGAATCTTTTACAGAAACAAAACCAAGCGTATCAACAATTACTTTTTCAATATATTCGTCTACACCATACTGTTTTCTGTATTCCTCATCTAATACAGTAGTATCACGACGTTGGGTAATTGCAAATTCTGCAGTATCTAAAAATCCTACTAATTTATCAAAATCATCCTGGAAAGTCCCCACAATTTCTTTGTGAGCTAATTCTGCATTACGAATATCCTTTAAGTTTTCAACTACTTTGGCATAACGCTTTTCTTTAATTTTATTAAACTGAATTGGTTCGTAAACAGCATTAAAGGTAAGGTAGGCTAAACCAATAATAACCACCCAAAGAAGTAATTGAATTGCAAGTCTCATGCTTTCTAAATTTTGTTTTAAAATTACTAGTGTTTCACGACAAATCTACAATTTTTTTTTATTCGTAAAAGTTTCTTCCGTAAAAATCCATTCCTATCTTTGATTTTTGATAAATCTTCTATGGAAAATCTTGATGCTTCCAAATTTTATAAACTTCTTTTAAGCGATCTGGGTTTTACAGCTAAAGCAGGACAGGATCTTGCTTTACAACAACTTTCCCGGTTTGTTTTAAACAATAATAAAGATGAACTTTTTGTATTGAAAGGCTTTGCCGGTACCGGTAAAACCACGATTATCAGTACCTTGGTAAAAAATCTCTGGCAAATTAAAAAATCTGGAGTTTTATTGGCACCTACGGGAAGAGCGGCGAAAGTGATCTCTAATTATTCTAAAAAAGAAGCATTTACCATTCACAAAAAGATCTATTTTCCGAAGAAAAGTGGCGGGAGCGGAGTACAATTTGTGCTTCAACCCAATAAACACAAAAACAGTATTTTTATTGTAGATGAAGCTTCAATGATCTCTGATACGCCTACAAATTCCAAATTAATGGAAAATGGTAGCTTGTTAGACGATCTTATTCAGTTTGTATATTCAGGGCATAATTGCCAGCTTATCTTAATTGGGGATACTGCACAGCTTCCACCTGTAAAGATGGAAATTAGCCCGGCCCTTGAAGCTGAAAAACTTCAGTTTTCCTATAATAAAGAAGTGCATCATATTGAGCTAGACGAAGTGGTGAGACAGGCTGAAGAAAGTGATATTTTGCTAAATGCCACTAAAATTAGGCAAAGTTTACAAGACGGTTTTTATGATAGCTTTCAGTTTGAAATCACTCCCAAGGCAGATGTAGTTAGATTACAGGATGGTTACGAAATTATGAACGCTATTGAGGAAAGTTATAATGAATTAGGAAACGAGGAAACCAGTCTTATTGTAAGATCTAATAAAAGGGCGAATTTGTATAACCAACAAATAAGGTCTAGAATTTTGTTCCAGGAAGAAGAAATTTCAGTCGGAGATTATCTTATGGTGGTAAAAAATAATTATTTCTGGATAAAGCCAAATTCTGAAGCCGGGTTCATAGCTAACGGAGATATTGTAAAAGTCCTGGAAATTTTCGGAATAAAAGAGCTTTACGGGTTCCGGTTTGCCGAAGTACAGGTGCAAATGGTAGATTATCCTAAAATGCGCCCTTTTGAAACCGTGGTGATGTTAGATACGCTAACCAGCAATACGCCATCACTTTCTTATGAAGAATCTAACCAGCTGTACCAGGAAGTAATGAAAGATTATGAAGATGAAACTTCTAAATACAAGAAGTTTATGAAGGTGAAGAACAATAAGTTCTTTAATGCCTTACAAATCAAATTTTCTTACGCGATGACCTGTCATAAATCTCAGGGTGGGCAATGGAACACCGTCTTTATAGAACAACCTTACCTACCAGAAGGCGTTGGCAAAGAATATTTAAGATGGCTTTATACCGCGGTAACAAGAGCAACCAATAAACTTTACCTCATAGGGTTTAAAGATGATTTTTTCGTAAATAAATAACATTATCACTTGCATTAATTCAAATTTTAAAACCTAAATTTAACCTCCAAAAATTAATAATTTCCAATGAATAATCCGCTTAAAATAATCGCTATGATTCCTGCCCGTTATGAGGCCTCTCGTTTTCCGGGGAAACTTTTAAAAGACCTAAACGGAAAAACGGTAATCACCAGAACATACGAAGCTGCAAAAAACACCGGGCTTTTTGACGAAGTTTATGTGGTAACCGATAGCGATAAAATTTATGCTGAAATTAATAAAAACGGTGGCAACGCGATAAAAAGCAAGAAAGAACATGAATGCGGAAGCGACCGTATTGCTGAAGCGGTGCAGGATATGGATGTAGATATTGTTGTAAATGTACAGGGAGATGAACCATTTATTGATAAAGACAGCCTGGCAAAATTATTAGTGGTTTTTAGGGAAGATGATGCCTCGGCCATAGATCTTGCCTCTTTAAAAACCGCCCTTTCGGAAAGTGACGAGATTACCAATCCAAACAACGTAAAGGTAATTACCAATAAAAATGACTTTGCGATGTATTTTTCAAGATTTCCCATTCCTTATCCTAGAAATACAGATGCACAGGTAACTTATTTTAAGCATTTAGGTATTTATGCGTTTAGAAAACAAGCGCTTATAGATTTCTATAATTTACCGATGCTTTCTTTAGAAGCTGCCGAAAAGATTGAGGCGATTCGATTCCTGGAATATGGGAAAAATATAAAAATGGTAGAAACTCAAATGCAAACCATAGGAATAGATACTCCCGAAGATCTTGATAAAGCCAGGGAAATCTGGAGCAATTAGCTAACCGCTTCTTTATAAACTTTTAGAGCCCGTTCGCGGGCTTCTTTATGGTCTACCATTTTTTCTGGATAATCATCGGTACCAAATTCTTTCACCCATTCTTTGATATATTTTTTATCCTTATCAAATTTATCAATCTGGGTAGTTGGGTTAAAAATTCTAAAATAAGGAGCAGCATCAACGCCACTTCCGGCTACCCATTGCCAGTTTCCTACATTAGAAGACATTTCGTAATCCAACAACTTTTCAGCAAAATAGGCTTCACCCCAACGCCAATCTATGAGCAAATGCTTACAGAGAAAGCTTCCTACAAGCATTCTAACGCGATTATGCATAAATCCAGATTCGTTTAATTGTCTCATTCCGGCATCTACCAATGGATAGCCTGTTTTTCCGTTTTTCCACTTTTCAAAATCATCTTCATTATTGCGCCATTCAATGCGGTCGTATTTCTTTTTAAACGATTCAGTAACAGTATCAGGATTGTGATATAAGACCTGCATAAAAAACTCCCTCCAGATCAATTCATTGAAAAAGGTTTTATTTGTTTCGGCATTTGCCTTTTTTACCATCTTTCTTACACTAACAGTACCAAACCTAAGATGGGCTCCTAATCTGGAAGTTCCATCTTTTCCGGGAATATTTCTGGTGTTTTCGTATTGCCGAATTAAATTTGGTGTGACATCATACTCCGGCACCTTAATTTCTGAAGTTTTAAAACCAATATCACTTAAGCTTAAATTAGGTAACCTGGTATTTTTAATAAGATTATCCAAATATTGACTCGTATAATGAATTTTGAGGTCCAGGGATTTGAAATGCTCTTTCCAAACCCTCATATAAGGGGTGTAAACCACATAAGGATCGCCATCTTTCTTAAGCACTTCATCTTTTTCAAAGATAACCTGGTCTTTAAAAGTGTGAAATTCAATATTATTTTCAGAAAGCAGCTCGGCTATTTCCTTGTCTCTTTGGGCTGCGTAAGGTTCATAATCATGATTAGTGAATACTTCAGCGATTTGATAATCTTTAATTAATTGCTGAAAAATTTCTTCTGGCTTGCCGTGATACATTGCGATAGAGCTGCTAAAATCATCTTGCAGTTCTTTTCGCATTTCCTGAAGTTGCTCGTGTATAAAAGTTACACGAGCATCATTTTTAGGTAATTTATCAAGGATTTCAGTATCAAGAATAAAAATTGGTAAAACCGGTTTATCAGATTTTAAAGCTTCGAGAAAGCCCACATTATCATCTAATCTCAAATCACGTCTAAACCAAAAAATATTCACCTCATTATTCATTTACGAAATATTTAAAGTTGAAAGTCCGCCGTCTACCCCAAGTATTTGTCCGGTAATCCAGCTGTTTTCATCGCTTAATAAAAAGCTAGCCGCGTTTGCAATATCTTTAGCGTTTCCAACCCTTTTAAGAGGATGCCTTTCACTCATTTTCTCTTTCTTAGAATCATTAGACAATAATTTTTCAGCTAATGGGGTATCGGTTAAAGATGGAGCGATCACATTTACACGAAGGCTGGGAGCATACTCTGCTGCGAGGGATTTTGCAAAACCTTCAATCGCACCTTTTGCCGCGGCAACGCTCGTATGGAAGGGCATTCCAACTTTAACAGCCACGGTGCTAAAAAACACCAAACTTGCATTTTCGGCTTTCTTTAATTTCGGCATTACGCCCTGGACCACTTTTACTAAACTTAAGAAATTTAAGTTCATTTCTTCCTCAAAATCTTTATGCTTTAGCATTTTAAAAGGTTTCAGGTTAATGCTTCCGGGGCAATAAACCAGACCGTGTATTGTTTCCGGCAAATCAAGATCTTCAATATTATCTTTTAAAACATCAAATTCTAAATGTTTAATATCATCGTTTAATTCACCTTTATTTCTTGAGACAACAATTACATTATTTTCAGTAACCAGTTGATTGGCAATTTCAAATCCGATTCCTGTAGAACCACCAATTAGTAAAATATTCTTTTTCATAATTTATTTTTTTGGGTTTACGCTAAAATGTCCTGTTTGAGAGTTGAGTTTTTGGTTTTACTTTCATCAAATTCACCAAAAAGGTCTACAAGTTTTTTCTGTCTGTAATCAAAAATTTCTTTCAGTTTAGGAGCTACGAGGAAGGGATGAGCCATTTGACCCAGAATCCCGAAGGGTAATTTATAATCTACAATATCTTCCATTTCTACACCGCCGGGAATTTCTTTTAAGAAATGCTTGTGGTGCCAGAGGGCGTAGGGCCCAAAACGCTGTTCATCTACAAAGTATTCTTTGTCTTTTACGTGAGTGATTTCAGTTACCCATTTGGTTTTAATTCCCGCAATTGGAGTTACTATATATTGAATAATTTGTCCCGGGTACATTGGGCGATCGGCTCCCGAAAGAATATTAAATCCCATATAATCTGGCGTTATTGTCTTTAGATTTCCGGGACTGGAGAGAAATTCCCAGGCCTTTTCCAGGCTGATAGGAAGTTTTTGAACCGATTTCTTAGTGTAGATTTTCATTCTAGTTGTATTTGAATGTAAAATTAAGTGTAGTTTTGTTTAAAATAAAATTATTATAGTTAAACAAAATATAAATGAAGTTGCTCCTTATCTAAATTTGTAATCAATTTCTGGGTATATTTGATCAAACTAAAAACAAACTAAATAATGAAGAAACTACTTTTATTTTTATGCACAGCCGGGCTTATGAGTACTGCCCAGGCACAGGTACAGGCTCCTCAACCCAGCCCATTTACTAAGGTTGAACAAAAAGTTGGACTTACCGATGTTACGCTCGAATATTCCCGCCCCGGAATGAGAGATCGCGAAATCTTTGGCGAGCTAGTGCCTTACGGCGAAGTTTGGCGTACCGGTGCCAATGAGAATACCAAAATTACTTTTAGTGACGATGTTACTATTCAAGGCGAAGAATTAAAAGCGGGAACTTATGCCATTTATACAATTCCGAAGGAAGAAGAGTGGGACGTGATGTTTTATAGTGATGCTTCTAACTGGGGAAATCCTGCTGAGTGGGACGAGGAGAAAGTAGCCTTAAAAGCAACTGCTGAAGTGATGGAACTTCCTTTTGAAATGGAAACTTTTACCATTATGATAGATGAGCTGAAAAATGATTCTGCCGCGCTTAATATTATTTGGGAAAATACCGTGGCAAGCTTAAGGTTTGAAGTGCCTACTGAAGAAAAAGCAATGGCGAGTATAGAAAAGGTAATGAACGGTCCAGGAGCAGGAGATTATTTTGCTGCAGCAACTTATTATCACGATGCTGAAAAAGATTTAGAGCAAGCTTACGAATGGGTAAATAAATCCCTTGAAATGGGTAACCCGAATGCATTCTGGATCTTAAGAAGAAAATCGCTTATCGCAGCCGATCTTGGTAAAAAAGAAGAAGCAATTGCAGCTGCTAAAAAATCTTTAGCCGAAGCTGAAAAAGCAGGAAATCAGGATTACGTAAAAATGAACAAAGACTCTCTAAAAGAATGGGGAGCTATGTAAAATAGATTTACAAAATAAATAAAAGCTGTTTGAAGCTTTGTTAAAATCGTCACCCTGAATTTATTTCAGGGTCTAAAATGTAAATACTCAAAAACATCTTAGAAGCTGAAACAAGTTCAGCTTGACGTCACAAAAAACTTTCAAACAGCTTTTCTTATATAGACCTAAGCCTCACAACTGGCACAATTCACCATATTGGCTATAAATTCTTTAGATACACTTTGGCTTCTTTGGTAGTAAAGTGTTTTCACACCCAGTTGCCAGGCTTCTATCATTAACTTATTTACTTCCCGAACCGGAAGGTCTGAAGGAATATTCAAATTTAAACTTTGCGCCTGGTCTATATATTTTTGCCTCACTGAAGCCTGTTGTATAATCTCTAACTGACTTATCTCTTTAAAGGTTTTAAAAACCATTCGCTCTTCATCACTCAATTCTTTTAAATGCTGTACGCTTCCGTGGTTTAGCATAATACTTCGCCAGGTTTCTTCAGTATCTAATCCTTTTTCCTGGAGCAATTCCTTTAAATATTTATTCTTCCGCATAAAATTACCTTTCGCCAATCCGGCTTTATAATAATTACTGCTAAAAGGTTCAATTCCCGGTGAGGCCTGGCCTAAAATTGCAGAAGAAGAGGTAGTAGGCGCAACGGCCATTAAAGTAGTATTTCTTAATCCGTAGCCTTTTAAAACCTCGGGTTCGCCATAGATATTAGCTAATTCTTTACTTGCCTTTGTAGCTTTCTCATTAATTTCTTTAAAAATGGAATTCGTTAAGCCTTTGGCTTTTAATCCTTCAAAAGGAATCCTGTTTTTCTGAAGATAAGAATGCCAACCCATCACACCCAATCCGAGCGCCCTATGTCTTTTTGCAAATTTATTAGCCGGAGTGAGGTAATAATTATCCTCGGTTTTGGCGATAAATTCCTGTAAAACAGCATCAAGAAAATAGATAGCCAGTTTTACGGCTTCAGTATCTTTCCATTCGTCGTAAAGTTCCAAATTCATTGAAGAGAGACAGCAAATAAAAGACTCTTCCTCGGTTGAGGGTAGAGCGATTTCTGAACATAGATTGCTGGAATTTATAACATAGTTCTTATCCTTATAAACCTGTGGTTTATATCGGTTAATATTGTCTTTAAAGAAAATATAAGGCAAACCTTTTTGCTGCCTGCTTTCCAAAACTTTAGCCCATATTTCTCGTTTTTCCCGGTCTCCATCTATCATTTCCTGCATCCAGTAATCGGGAACACTCACACCATAAAATAAATTCTGAATAGGGTTTCCAATATTTTTTATCTCCAGAAACTCCTTAATATCGGGGTGGTCAATATCGAGGTAAGCTGCGAAAGCTCCCCGGCGCACACCGCCCTGGGAAATCGTATCCATGGCGGTATCAAAAAGCTTCATAAAACTGGTTGCTCCGCTACTTTTACCGTTATCGGTAACCGCGCTGCCACGACCTCTTAATTCTCCAAAATACCCGGAAGTTCCGCCACCAATCTTGGTTTGCATAATTACCTCACCCAGTTTGTGGGTAATTCCTTCAATATTATCAGGTACGTAGACATTGAAACAGGAAATTGGTAATCCGCGTTCGGTACCCATATTGGCCCAAATTGGCGAACTTAAACTCATCCAGCCACGCTCTATCATTTCTATAAAAGCTTCAGCAAGTTCTGGTTTGTAGAGTCTTTTTGCAGCTGCATTTGCAACTCTTTCTATAGCAGATTTTGTGGTTTCTCCTTTTAATAAGTAGCCGCGGTTAAGTATTTGCTGACTTTCTTCATTAAGCCACCATAGGCGTTCCTGTTGCGTTTCTTTAATTATTGTTTCTGGCATTTTGCTGGATTTTAAGTTGAAAATAGTTCTGCGGATTATTGTTTAAAAAAGATCATCGGCAGTGATGCTTTTATCGTGTTTGGTATAATCTACCGGGCGCTTGGCAAAAAAGTCGTCTAAACTATTGGCGAAAACTTCTTCTTCAAACCATAACATGGCTTTGTAATCATACTCTGAGACAAAGTAGATCTTTTCCAAACCAATTTTTTCAAGGCTATCGTCTACACGATACTTCATAAAATTCAGCAGGTCTTCTTTTTTACATTGTTCCACAGCGCCATCAGCAAAGATCCAGTCCAGGATTTCAGATTCCACTTCTATAGAGTGAGCAATGATTTCTCTAATTTGAGTTTTGGTTTCCTCGTTGAAGAATTCTGGAAATTCTTTTTTAATCTGGTTTACAATATAAATTCCGGCGTTGGCGTGAATTTGTTCGTCTACAGATGTCCACGCAATTATATTACTCACATTTTTCATCACGCCTTTAAAGCGACTAAACGAAAGAATAATAGCAAATTGACTAAATAGAGATACGTTTTCAATTAAAATAGAGAATAAAATAAGGGAAAACACGTATTTCTTTTCATTTGAAGATTTTGTATTTGCTAAAGCTTCAGAAAGATAAGCCACCCTTTTTTTGATAACAGGAGTTTCTATTAATTTCTCGAACTCGTTGTTATAACCTAAAACTTCAAGCAAACGGGAATAAGCTTCCGAATGCCTGAATTCACATTCAGCAAAAGTACTTCCCAGGCCGTTAAATTCCGGTTTTGGAAGGTGTTGATATAAATCTCCCCAGAAAGATTTGACGGCTACTTCAATCTGTGCGATGGCAAGCAGGCTCTTTTTAATCACCTGTTTTTCATTTTCACTAAGATGAGAATGAAAATCTTGTACATCGGCGGTGAAGTCTACTTCAGAATGTACCCAGAATGATCGATTTATTGCTTCGGTAAACTGAAGAATTTCGGGATATTCGAAAGGTTTATAATTTACCCGTTTTTGAAAAATACTCATATCACTTTTGTTTTAGTTTAAAATCAAAAGCATAAAAGCAAATAGGTGTCTTTGGAAAAGAGAAGAGCGGGAAGGCCGCAAAAATATTATCCTGGACATTTTACTTTTTATGCGAAAGCAAAAGTCAGCCCGGTTGGGAAGGTGATCTGGCTTGTAGAAAAATCTACTTTACAGTTGCGCAACAGCTCATGATTCTCACATGATTCCCCTTGTTTATTACAAAAAGTAATACCCGCCGGTATGATTTTACAAAAGTAAAGTTATAAGGAAATTGCGGTGGTTTTATAAAAACAGTTTTGAGTTATAAACATAGTTTTTCACAAGTTAAAGTTTCGGTAAAAAGAAGAGCCCATAGAAAGTAGTGAGGTTGCAGGCATAGTCTTTGCTTAGTGAAGGTTGCAGTATTTGCTAATCAATCGAAAAAAAATGTAAAAATGAGACTTATAAATTTACAGCGCACCGATGATGCATATGTTGCGAAAGCTGAAATTACTTTAAAGGCTTTTGGAGTCGCTTTGGGGCAGAAATCTAAGATCTATATCAAGAAACAGTCTGAAAATGAATGGAGAGAGAAAAAAACAAATAAAAAAGTCTCTTCCAGGGAAGCCACTCATTTAAATAAATGGTTAAGCGACCATCAAAAATTTGTAGAGCATTAATCTTTTTGCCTTTTCAAAAGGTCTTCTATATTAAAAAATCAATTTTACTTTTCTTTATTTTGAAATTAAAAATCAAACAAGCGCTTTACTGAGTTTGCTTCTAATTTTTATACAAAAAATTCTATTCTATTAAACTTCCCGTAAAAACTTCAAAAAGCCCAATATTAACGGGATTTGGGTATTTGGTTTCCGAAGGTTTTTATAAATTGCAGGAAAGATATTTTATATTTTTCATTATTAACCCACATAACCATCAACATATTTATTTAAGTTATGAGTAATTATCATATTAAGAATTTAGAGGAATATTTTCAAGTTTATAGAAAATCGGTAAGAGATCCACAAAACTTCTGGGAAGAGATAGCTGAAGAACATTTTTCCTGGCAAAAAAAATGGGATAATGTACTAAGCTGGGATTTTAATAAACCTGAAGTAAAATGGTTTGAAAATGCTAAACTTAACATTACCGAAAATTGCATAGATCGTTACCTTTTTAATAGATCTGACAAAACGGCAATTATTTGGGAGCCTAACGATCCTGAAGAAGAAGCACAACATATCTCTTATGGTGAACTTCACAAAAAGGTAAACAAATTTGCAAATGTTTTAAAAGCTAAAGGAATTGAAAAGGGCGATAGAGTTTGTATTTACTTACCAATGATTCCTGAACTTGCCGTAGCAATGCTGGCTTGCGCAAGAATTGGTGCGATACACTCTGTAGTCTTTGCCGGTTTTTCTTCAAAAGCTCTCGCTACCAGGACCAATGATGCAGATTGTAAAATGCTAATTACTTCTGATGGTTCTTACCGTGGCAACAAAACAATAGATCTTAAAGGAATTGTAGATAAAGCGCTGGAAGAATGTCCCGGCGTTGAAAATGTTTTAGTAGCTAAACGCCTGGATTCTGATATTGAAATGAAAGAAGGCCGGGATGAATGGCTTCAACCCTTATTAGATGAAGCATCAGATGAATGTGTAGCAGAAACTATGGATGCAGAAGATCCTTTATTTATTTTATACACTTCTGGCTCTACCGGGAAACCAAAGGGAATGTTACATACCACAGCCGGTTACATGGTTTACACGGCTTATACTTTCAAAAATGTTTTTCAGTATAAAGAAGACGATGTGTATTGGTGTACGGCCGATATTGGCTGGATTACCGGTCATTCTTATATTTTATATGGTCCACTCGCAAACGGCGCAACTACCGTAATGTTCGAGGGTGTTCCTTCTTATCCCGATGCCGGAAGATTTTGGGATGTGGTAGAAAAACATAAGGTGAATCAATTTTACACTGCACCAACAGCAATTAGATCTTTAGCCAAAAGAAATATTGAATTTGTAGAAAGCCACGATCTTTCTTCTTTAAAAGTGCTTGGAACTGTTGGCGAACCTATTAATGAGGAAGCCTGGCACTGGTATAATGATAATGTGGGAAAAAATAAAAGCCCAATTGTAGATACCTGGTGGCAAACCGAAACCGGCGGAATTATGATTACCCCAATTCCTTATGTAACTCCGGTAAAACCAACTTATGCAACTTTGCCTTTTCCGGGAGTTCAACCGGCTTTAATGGATGAAAACGGAAATGAATTAAAAGGAAATCAAGTAGACGGGAGATTATGTATTAAATACCCGTGGCCAGGGATGGCCAGAACAGTTTGGAGAGATCATGAACGTTATAAGACAACTTATTTCTCTACGTTTGAAAATATGTATTTTACCGGTGATGGTGCTTTAAGGGATGAAGTTGGTTATTATAGAATTACTGGTAGAGTAGACGATGTTATTATAGTTTCAGGACATAATTTAGGTACGGCACCTATTGAAGATGCTATAGACGAGCATCCAGCGGTTGCTGAAACTGCCGTGGTTGGGTTCCCACACGAAGTAAAAGGAAACGCACTTTATGCATTTGTTACTTTAAAAGAGGTAGGAGAGTCCAGGAATCAGGATAACCTTAGAAAAGAAATTCTTCAACAAATAGTAGATAAGGTGGGCCCAATTGCCAAACCTGAAAAAATACAGTTTGTTAGCGGACTACCAAAAACTCGTAGTGGCAAAATTATGAGAAGAATTCTAAGAAAAATTGCATCAAATCAAACCGAAGATCTAGGAGATACTTCAACATTATTAAATCCAGAAGTTGTAGAGAAAATTATGAAAAATTCTTTATAAGAATTACTCTCAAATTTCAAGAATTTTTAAAATACCAGACCTCACAGGTTTTCAAATCTGTGAGGTTTTTTTTCTTAAATCCGAAATAATTTTTTAAGATTCAGTTTTCTATCGGTATTTAATTTACCAAGTATAGTAAGAAAAGCCAGGGCTGTAATAAAAGCATCCCCGGCCGCGGTGTGACGGTCTTTAGTGTCTATATTATATGTTTCAGCAATTTCGTCTAACGAATAACTTTTTTCACGGTTAATAAGATTTGAAATTATTCGGGTTCCGCGATATAAATTCACCGTATCCAGAACTTTATTTTTCAGCCTGGGTAATCCCATTCGGGATAAAGCTTCATTAATCATCCCCACATCAAAACCTGCGTGATGAGCCACTAGAACCGAATTCCCAATATATTTTAAAAATGCTTTTACCGCTTCTTCTTCTGAAAGTGTTTCAATTCTTTCATTTTGAATGATCCCATGAATTTTCACCGTTTTAGGATTAAAAGTTTCCTGTAAAATATACTCTTCAAATCCGTCAGCAATATTTATAGATTTATTTTCAATACCCACAGCACCAATAGAGAGCATTCTGTCTTTTTTTATATCGAAGCCAGTGGTCTCAGTGTCAAAAACAACAAATCTAGTCTCGGCAATTTCTTCTGGAAGTTTTTCCTGAAATTTTGCTTCATAGTCCTTCCAAAAATCTGGGAGATTTTCAGGTTTCTTTTTAAATAAATTCAGCATTAGATATAAGGAGTTACTTCAAAACGGTATTTTATTAATTCCTGCATCTGCCTAATACTTTTAAAACAACGTTTCAGTTTAATTTTTTCTTCTTTACTTAAACTTTCCAAATCAATAAATCTACCGCTATTTCTATTTTCCAAACCGTGCTGGGTTCTAAATTTTAGTAAAACCTTAGAAGCATAAGCACAGGCCAGGAAAAGCTCTTTGTTATTAGGTTCCAGCTGCGCCAGTTTTTCAAAGCGTTCTGCAGTATTGCTAATATTTTTAACCTGGTGGTATAAAATAAGGAGTCTGCCAGCATCAGTCAATGGCGTAATGCCACGTTTTTTAATATCAAAGAAATCTTTATTTTCCCCTCCTTCTTCTAATAAAAACTGCCTGAAAAAACCAAGGGGAGAAGGATTTCTTAAAGTTGTAGCTCCCATCACCGCATAAAATTTCCTATTGTCTTTGGTGAGGCTAAAAATATGATCGGCCAGCGCATTAGATAAATTTACATTTCCGTAAGAAATATCAAAATCGAAAAATATTGAACAAAGTAAAATTTCATCGTTTCCCGGGTCTATAATCCAATTGGTAAACTGGTCTTTCCATTCACTTAAACTAAGGCAATATTTTGGGTTTTTCGCCATCATTTCAGCGGGGCAAAATTCGTAACCTATAATATTGAGTCGTTTGTTTACCTTTCTGGCCAATTCCAAAAAATAGGCCCGGGTTTCTTCCAGTTTTTCTTGCGGAACATCTTCAAAAATAAGTGCGTTGTCCTGGTCGGTTTGTAAAAGTTGTTCTTTTCGGCCCTGGCTTCCCAGAGAAATCCACGTAAAATCGCAGGGCGGGGGAGTAGGTAGTTTTTTAATACAGCGTTCAATGATTCTTTTTATGGTTGCATCATTTAGCTCAAATATAATTTTTGATATATGGTTTAGCGGAATATTAGCAGCAAGAAATCCGCGCAGGAGTAAAGTAATTTTATGCCGAATTTTCTTTAATTCGTTTGTGCTACTGCTTCGTTGAATCGCTTTCATAAGAACAGAAGGATTATGCCCTTCCGAAACCATAATATCGTGTTCAGAAAGGATTCCTACTACTTTGGTATTCGGCGTTCCATCTTCGGTAATACAAATATGATTAATATGGTGTTTCATCATGGTGAGTTGCGCCTGGGCAATAGTTAATCCCTGCGGATAACAAATTACCGGAGATGCCATAATCTTTGAAACTGGAGTATCAATTCCAAATGCGCCGGTAGCCACCATATCTCTAAAATCTTCATCGGTTACAATGCCTTTGGGAATATTTTCTTCAACCACTAATACCGATCCAACTTTCTTTTTGCTCATAAGTTGTGCTGCTTTTTTAATAGTAGTTTCAGGTGAGGTCATGACCACTTTGCGGGTAACCGGTGCAGGCTGAAGTTCAAAAAGATTATTATTTGGTTTATATTGATTTTCTACCGGTTCTTTATCTGAAATTAATTTCCCTTTATGAGCTTCAGCATAAGGGTTACGGGTGTTGGAAGCAAAACTCTGAATCAGGAAGTTCCCTACTTCTTTATTTTCTTCTGTAAGCGGTTTAAATTTCTTTATGGGAATTGCGTAAAGAATGGTTTCTTCTTCGGCAATAGCATTAATAAGATAGTTCTCTTTAGCAAATAGGGGCCTGAGGCCAAAAATATCACCTTCGTCACATTTATCTATGGTTTCTCTTTTACCTTCATTATCCCGTTCTAAAGAAATTGCTCCTTTATTTACTACATAAAAACGTTTGTGCCCAATATCGCCTTCAGCAAAAAGTAATTTTCCTTTTTCAAGATATTTTACTTTAACCTGTTGTGAGATCATTAATAAATCTTCCTTTTTTAAAAGGTTGAATGGCGGATAATTTTTAAGGAAATCTGCTATTCGGGAAGCAATGGTGTTCTTCATACCGCTAATTTAAAGAAAAATGAATAGCTCTTTTTCTTTGAATTTTAAATATTCACTTCGTAATCTTTAATCATATTTAGAATAACTTTCTCAGTTTCTGAAAGGGAAATATAATCTTGCTTTTCTTCAGCTTTAATTTTATCAAAATAGGGAACAATGTCTCCGGTTTCATAAGAATTTATAATCTTTGGGTGCACATAATAACTTCTACAAACAGCACGGGTATTTCCCAAACCTTCTGCCGAAGCATCAAAAGCCTGAAGCAGGTTCTTTTTATTCTGTTTTTCTTCTTTGGTAAAGCCAAGTTCACGCAGTGTTTCAAAAAAAATCTTGGTAGCACTCCAGGTTCTAAAATCTTTAGCTGAAAAAAGATCGCCGCTAATTTCGTGAATATATTCATTAATCATCCCGCTGTCTATGGCGTGTTTATCGCCATTTTCGTCGTAGAACTTAAAAAGTTCCCAACCCGGAATTTCCTCACATTGGTTTACAAGCTTTATCAGCTTTTTATTTTTTACGGTCACCGCATGTTCTTTACCTTTTTTACCTATAAACTCAAATTTTATCCTGTTTTTGTAAGTTTTTACGTGCCTGGTTCTAAAAGTTGAAAGTCCGTAAGTTTTATTTTTCCTGGCATAATAATGATTTCCGATTCTAATATGGGTTTCTTCCATTAGACGTAGAATAAGCGCCAGGACTTTTTTGCGACTCATTTCGGGTAAATCCAGGTCTTTATCTACTTGTTTTCTTATTTTAGGCAGGTTTTCTCCAAAGGCTGCCATTTTAAAGAATTTGGTTTCATTTCTTAATTTGCTCCAGGTAGGATGGTAAATATATTGTTTGCGGTTTTTTTCATCGCGGCCCACAACCTGTAAATGGCCATTTTTTAAATGTGTAATTCTAACTTCTTTCCAGCCCGGCGGAATTACTAAACTTTTTATTCGTTCTAGTGTTTTTTTATCTTTTACACGTTCTCCTTTATAAAAATATGAGAATCCCCGGCCTACTTTTTTTCGGTTAATAGAAAGGTGTTCTTCAGAAACGTATATTAGGTTGGCAAAATCTATAGCCTGGTATGGATCTGAAATAAAATTATTTATTTCTTCAGGAGAAATGGTCATTTTTCTTTTTCACTAAATATAATTGGAAAAAAGGCCGGGCTATAATAAAGAATTGTGAAAGTATCTATAATTAAATGACAAAGCCCTTTTCGGAATTTCTTCTGAAAAGGGCTTTTCTCAATATAAAGGAGATTAATTATTTAATCAAAATAACTAAAACTATCTCCATCCTTTATTTTTAGAACACTTTCGTAAATTAATTTAATAACATTTTCTACATCGGTTTTATGTACCATTTCAACTGTAGTATGCATATATCTTAATGGAAGCGAAATTAAAGCGGAAGGAACCCCGCCGTTACTGTAAGCAAAAGCATCAGTATCGGTTCCAGTAAACCTTGAATTCGCCATACGCTGAAACGGAATTTCTTTTTCCTGGGCGGTGTCAATAAGTAATTCCCTTAATTTATTTTGAACCGCGGGAGCGTGGGCAATTACAGGACCGTGACCAATTTTAGTATCGCCGGTTTTCTTTTTATTTATCATTGGCGTATTGGTATCGTGGGTTACATCGGTAACAATAGCTACGTTTGGCTTAATTCGGTGGGTGATCATTTCAGCACCTCTAAGTCCAATTTCTTCCTGCACCGAGTTGGTGATATAAAGCCCGAAAGGCAATTTTTTACCATTCTCCTTTAATAATTTTGCAACCTGTGCGATCATAAATCCGCCCATACGGTTATCCAGGGCCCGGCAAACAAACTTATTTTCATTAAGTATAAAAAATTCATCAGGGTAGGTAATTACACAACCAACGTGTACACCCAATTCTTCAACTTCATCTTTACTTGTACACCCAACATCTATACAAATATTATCTATTTTTGGAGATTGCTCTTCATCTTTATCACGTGTGTGAATGGCCGGCCAGCCAAAAACACCTTTTACTATTCCTTTTTTAGTATGTATGTTAACACGTTTTGATGGCGCTATTTGGTGGTCGCTACCTCCGTTTCTTACCACATAAATAAAACCCTCATCGGTAATATAATTTACGTACCACGAAATTTCGTCAGCGTGTCCTTCTATTACCACTTTATATTCGGCTTCAGGATTTATAACTCCAACTGCGGTCCCGTAGCTATCTGTGAAGAAATCATCTACATAGGGTTTTAAATAATCCATCCATAATTTCTGCCCTTCAGATTCGTAACCCGTAGGTGCGGCATTGTTAAGGTATTTTTCCAGGAAATCTATAGATTCCTTATCAAGTATACTGTCTTTGCTCATAGTTTTGAATTTTCACGAATTTAATAAGAATTAAATGTATGGCAACTCATTATTGATTAATTTTGGAATGATTTTAGTAAGATAGGATAGGTAAATAATGAGCAAATGCTTAGAAAGTTTTTTTTAATAATATTCTTTATAGCCTTTAGTCTTTCCGGACTTTTTGCACAGGAAAATTTTCCTACTGAAGATACTTTGCAAAAAAAATACATGATTATTGCCGGTGATACGGTGCCACGGGAGAGTATAGATCTTAATGAAGTGGTGATTTTAAAGAAGCTTCATTTTAATAGTCTTGCTGAAAGAAAGCAGTACCTTATATTAAGGAGAAAAACACGGAAGGTTTATCCTTATGCCAAATTGGCTTCAGAAAGATTAATAGCACTTAATTCCAGGCTAGAGGAAATTGATTCCCGATCTGCGCAAAGAAAATATACAAAAATTGTTCAGGACTATATAGAAGATGAATTTTCTGCGGAATTAAAAAAGCTTACCCATACCGAAGGCCAGATTTTGGTAAAGTTAGTACATAGACAAACCGGTACCACCGCTTTTAACCTTATTAAAAATTTAAAAAGTGGTTGGCGGGCTTTCTGGTACAATACCACGGCTAGTTTATTTGAAATATCTTTAAAGGAAGAATTTGATCCCAGAAATAATCATGAAGATTATTTAATTGAAGATATTTTGCAGCGTTCTTTTGTGAATGATATATTGGAACCACAGGCTACTGCTTTAGATTTTGAATACGTAGAACTTACCGATAAATGGAGTAAAAGACCTGGTAGATTAAATTAACTTTTGTCTTCTCTATATTTCTTTAAAATTTTTTATCTTACAAGTTCCTTTTTTAGAGAGAGTTATAGTTTAGTTTTAAGATTTCTTTAAAAAATTATTATTTGGAGCTTGCGGGGGAATAAAACAGCAGTATATTTGCACCCGCTTTGGGACACAACGAGGGTTGAGAGTAGAAGCGGGAAAGTTCATTACATATTGGGATACGGTGTTTTTTTAAGGAAATAAAGCTTAGAAAAATAAAAGTAAAAAAACTTATTTTTTTACTTGCCAGAATCAAAAGAGGGTGTATATTTGCAGCCGCAAAAACAGCGAAGGTTTTTAATTAAAACGGGAGTTGTTTTTAAAGTTCTTTTGAGAATGGAAAGCTTAAAAAAAAGTCAAAAATTTTTCTAAAAAAGATTTGGCGGGTAAAGAAAAAGCATTGTATATTTGCAGCCGCTTACAGCGGAAACAAGTTCCCAAAAATACTGAAAAGAAATCCCGGGTGGGTGATAAGATAAGAGGTTCGAGTCCTTTAATTTCGACAAGAATATCCCGAGTAAAATTGGGGAAGTTCATTGATTTATTGAATTGACAGCGCGTACATTTTTCTTCGGAAAAATGATACAAATAATTTAGAATTAAGACTAGAGAAGTCATCTTTGAGTACAGACGATTTGATTGTTGTAATTAT